>JBBARF010000147.1:0-7952 GCA_040399925.1 Bacteriovoracaceae bacterium | reverse complement strand
AAGAGATGCGCGCCTACTCCACTCGAGCCTACTATCTTTTACGACTGGGTATTTTAGAATTCGCCAAACGCACCGGCATGTCAGAAACAGATGTTTTTTTATTGGATATTCTCGAAATAAGAAAAAAAATTATGGATCCACTGTCTCCACTTCCAAGCCTGGAAAAAAATCGACTCTATTACGAAAGTTACCGTAGTTTTACACCACCCAATGAATTTGGTGGAACGATTAAAATGAAGGAAAGCACATCGACTGGACAATTGAAGGGTCTTGGTTGTAGTCCAGGGGTCTTTGAAGGTGTGGCGCGAGTTATTTTAGACATTCATAAAACACATGAACTGACTAAAAATGAAATTCTGATAACGGCATTCACGGATCCCGGATGGACACCAGTTTTGGCGAAAGTCGGGGGTGTTGTTACAGAGGTAGGAGGCTTACTCTCTCATGCTGCTGTCATAGGGCGTGAGTATGGAATTCCTGCCATTCTCAATCTCAACAATGCGACCAAAATTATTGGAGACGGGGATCTTATTCGGATGAATGGAAAAACCGGAGAAGTTGAAATTCTAGAAAAAGCTTCTAAGGGCTAAGCCCAAGTCAGATGTAACAAGCTTTTGAGTGGGATTATCAACAGCGTCACCTTTAGCGAGAGGTGTATAAAAGAAAATTTCAGCTTCAGTATTACTTCCTAAACTGAAAGTACTTCTACCAATTCCATACATAAAACCTGATTTAACATCATTAATGAGTGTTCCACTGAGTTTAACCAGAGGGTGGACTTCATAAACGTTGGCGAGGGCCAGGAAATATTCGGAGGGTAGAAACCGATCTCCAAAATTTATAACGGAGGCATACTTGTTTTGTTTTTGATAACCAGACTCAATTCGTACGTGCCATTTGCCAGTCATCTGTTGATCAACTCCGATCATCGCGTCCCACAGATTGCTTGAAGGATCATTATTAATGAAATCTGATTGGTAGAGTGTTTGAAAAAATGCCATCGCTTCTTCAAAACGATAAGATGCCTGACCACCAGCTTTGTAACGTCGTTGATCTTCACCCAGAACATAATCCAGTTGCAGCTTTTCTGTCGCCTGATACTCCCCATGAACCCAAAGAGTTTTTGATATCTTATTCTCATGTCCTGAAAGATTTTTATCAACCAGAACGTAAAAGTCCATGGTGTGTTTTTCAGAAGCGTAGAAACTAAAAAGACCCCCGTCATTTCCCTGAGCGACTTGAGAAATTGAAGTCAGACCTGTTGGTTGATTAAAGGGATTGATAGGATTGAAAATTTCACCCAAACCATAATTGATATAGATTCTTCCCACAGCAAAACGATGATCTTTGTAATTAAATTGATAAGAAAAGTTATTGAGAATAGCTTCTTCAGTATGATTATCGTATTGCTTCCGGTGTTCCAGCTTGAAAAGGTTACGTGCCACGAGTTTACGGGGAAAGGTAAATATCTGTGGAGCGACATAAAGGGGATTTTGATAAAGCTCCGACTGTGTATAGCGGGCAAATAGATTTGATTCTAGTTTTGAGTTTCCGAAATCAATCTTTCCATTGAGATTTCCATAGAGCAGATAGAACTCTGCTTGATCCCAGTCCTGAAATAAGACATCAGCTTGGGGATTGTTCCAGGATTGACGTGCCTGAGCTTCAACATTCCCTGATAGTTCGGTGCTTTCAATTCCCGCTAGGACTTGAAAGCTAGTCAGAAGAAAAATCAATCCCCATATTTTCATTAATTATCCGTGAGTGTCTTTTGAGTGAAATAGTTTTCTTTGAACTTAACGTTAAAAGAAACTTTTTTATACTTAATTTGGGTCATCTTGGTTGCATCGTCAGCTGGTTTCATAACCCAGTTAGTAGGAATCTTATGGCCTTCAAAATCTTTGATATCGCTGAAGGTGAGGGTCCGTTTAAGTTTACCTTCTTTATCAAAGTAGCGATAAACTCTAGGCAGACAATCTTTTTTAGAAGCGTAGGTTACGATCTTAGGCCACATAACCTTGGCATTATCTTTTGAAGTATTCTCAATCGTTTTGAGAAGTTCTCCATCAATAGTTTCATCTGTTAAAAATTTGTGATCATAGTCAGCACTCATGGAAGAGGCCTTCAAAACATCATCATTGGTAAAATCTGACCCCATCCAACTTGCCAGAAGCATAGAAGATGAAACGGCTATCTTACGTTTTAGTTTAGGGAAGTAGTTCCACATATTGTTTTCAATGCGAAGAGTACGGATGCCCTTTTCTTTAGCAGGAGAATTGATCGTACTCATGGCCAGTTTTTTACCTTCGACTTCTGATTCAATTTCGAGCACTCTCTCCCAGTTAGGTGTGCGGATACTCATGGTGAGTTCACTTTTTGAACGATCTCCACGCATTTGTTTTTCAGCGTATTTAAGCCATTCATCAGCATTATTCACATTGGCACCAAGAGCAACACAGAGAACGATATTTTTAGGAAAGATGTTTTTAAACATTGTGAGTCCTTGCTTCAGTGATTTGTCCGTCTTTTATGTACAAAACTGTTCTTACCTGATCAATAAGTCTTTGGTCATGAGTAGAAAAAATAAAGGTAAGATGGAACTCTTTGTTAAGTTTTAGGAACAACTCAATTATTTCCTGAGCTGTTTTTGAATCTAGATTTGCCGTAGGTTCATCCGCCAGAATAAGTTGGGGTTTCCCTGCTATGGCACGAGCGATTGAGACACGTTGTTGTTGACCACCTGAGAGCTGCTTAGGAAAACGGTTTCCCATATTCTCAAGACCAACCTGCTTTAATGCCCAGTTGACTCGTTCTTTGATTTCATTTTTTGGAAGACCCTTGAGTTGCAAAGGAAACTCGATGTTTTCAGCAGCGGTGAGAATTGGCAGTAACTGATAATCTTGAAAGATGAATCCCATATAATCCAGACGGTGCTGCGTTCTTTCTTCTAGAGAGAATGAAGTGATATTTTTCCCTCCATGCTTCAATTGTCCTTGAGTAGGGAGTAACAAACCTGCAATTAAATTCAATATGGTCGTTTTGCCAGAACCAGAAGGTCCAACCAGCGCCATGAATTCACCACTGGGGATTTTGATATTCACTCCCTTAGCACCGTAGACTTTATTCTCTTCAGACGTTACATAAATTTTGTCGACATCAATGAGTTCAAATTGCATGGTTGCTCCTCTTAATCACACGGGCAAGGGGATAGATCATAGTCAGTAATAAGAAAAAATAGATCAGTATAGGAACTTGCCAATAGTACTTGGTTACCGGATATAGACGGACTAATGGTTTGATCGTCATACCACCCATCAGGATAGGCTTACCATTAGTAAATATCTCAATATTAATAGGATAATAATAATTAAAAGTAGTCGCTAGATGACCACAGACGACTCCGAGCATGATCGCAATCGTTCCCATGATGAACACTTCAATGGCCAGAGCAGTCGTTATCCAACTAGTTTTAGCTCCAATAATATTTAAACTCTGAAACTCCTGCTCTCGTTCAAAAAAAGTAATCATGAGTGTATTAGAAAGACCCAGACTGATCACAATAACGATGATGACGGATACAATCCAAGTAAAGTTATCTATGAACTTAATGGAGACACCTATCTCTGGAAGAATTTCGGACCACTTCACCACACTGACTCCTGACATCACTGGAAGAGTTTCATTCTCGCCATCAAAGCTTACGAGTTGATGATATTGGGAGGGGTCCATGGACATGAGTTCCTGCGCCGATTCTATTTGGGTAAAGGCCAGACTCTCTTCCAGATCTCCTCCACCGAAATCCAGATAGCCTACGACCTTCATGAGATCATTGGCTACTGATCCGTCGAGACCTTGTCCAACGACGGCGACTTCATCACCAATCTTTGCATTAATTCGCTCGGCAAGTTTTTTACCAAGAACGATTTCACGCTGGCCCATGGGCGCCAGAAACTTACCAACAGTCGTTGCTTTATGAAGAGTAGAAAGAGTCAACTCTTTCGTAACATCCAGTCCTGTAAGTAAAACTCCCAGAGTTTTCTTTTCACCGGAGACAAATACCGGAGCCGTGACTCTTCGAGAAGATTTTTCAAAGAGACTCTGATCCAGAATCATCTCGTCATTAATCACTTTATAATTATTAAATTCTTTCTTGTTCTCTTTGGTGTAGTAGCCAGTGTTCGTAATTTGATAAAATCCCGCATACTGAGAAAGGAATTCTTTCATGATTTCGCGAGAACCAGAGTTAGCAAAATTGAGATCCCAGACGATAAAGCCAGTACCAAACATCAGACTCATGATCATAATCAGAGTTCTTTTAGGTGCCCTGAAAAGATTTCGATAACTAAATTTAAGGAGAAATCCCAAACCTCTCATTATTCTTTCTCCAGTCTGCCAAGTGTTCTGTATATGGACCAGAGGTAACTTATGCTTAAAATAACGAGCACGAAGACAAAAGTTACAACCAGTTGATATCCAGACAAATAGGGAAAAATAATTCCGGGTAGTTTAATTCCAGCGCGCTCAATTTGGACACCGTCATTGAGGTATCGGAAATCTATACCTGTTTTGCTTTGAATTCCGATCACAATGACCAGGAGGATACTTGAAAAAGCAGAGGATAAAATAATCATCTGAATAATTTCATAGATTCCAATCTTCCAGAATTTTTTTACTGTTACTCCGATAATATTCATCATACGAAGTTCCTTGAGTCTTTCCTGCCAAAGCATCTGAACTGGAGTCAAGATGGTCATGATGATGGTCAACCCGATAATGAGAAAGAAAAATTTAATCATTCCGTCGTGAAACTCTAGCACCACGGCCATTTCCGGATTTAGGTTCTTCCAGGTTTTAATCTTAAGATCTGTCTTTCCGAAAGCCTCACGGACTTCAGGTTCGGATTTTAAATTCTTAGTTTTGAGAACGACGCGATTAAATAAGATCTCACCTGAGTCTTTATTTAAAAACAGGCCCTGCCATGAGGATTGATTGATGTAGATGAATCTTTTCTCAAAACCTTTCGAGTTGTAGCGGTAAATGCCCTTGATCTCGAGAATTTCAGACCGCAATTCACCGTTCACATCTTGATAATTTAAAACTAATTGATCATGGAGCTTAAATTTAAAAAGTTCAGAGAGCTCTTGTCCGATGACGACAGTATTTTTGTCGTCAGCTTTTAGAAATTTACCACTGGCCATGTGTCTTTGCAGACCGAGCAAAGCTTGATGATACTGAGGTTCAATGCCAAGGACAGTCAGACCGGCAGCGCCTTCAGGTGTTGAGATATTTCCATCCAGTACAAGTTCTGGAGAGAATGATTTAGGTTTGAGCTTTTCAATTGTATTTTGAACATCACCTGCAAACGGCCGAGGGGAGGAAGAGTCAGTAGAGCGCGCGTAAACTGGCTCCTGAATCTGAAAAAATCCTGTGTTGGTATTCACGACGGCTTTTTCGATCTGCCAGTTGAGGCCATCAAAAAAAGCGACGACCCAGACAGCAATCACTACTGCTAGTGAAACAGAAAAACCGATGAAAAAGCTCCGAGCCGCATTTCTTCGAATGCTTTTCCAGGCAAATTTGAAAAGGTAGAGATTTTCATCGTTTAGCATATAATCAGACTATGAATACTCATATCAACTTTCGCGAAGAACTCTGGCAGGTTTTCCTGCTGACTTTACCCCTCATCGTGGGCGGTGTTCTTCACATGATTGTGGTTAAGAAGGATATCTTATCTTACTTTAAGAAACCGATTCATCAAAGCTGGTTTGGTCAAAACAAGACTTGGAGAGGTTTTGTTGTAATGCCTCTTTTGACTTGGCCTGGTGTGGTAATCGCTCAATGGCTAGAGAACTTGGTTGATCCTTCTTATCAGCTAATCAATTTGAGTTCTTCTTGGGGGCTGGCGCTGGCCCTTGGTTTTGGATACTGCCTGGCCGAACTTCCCAATTCATTTCTCAAACGCAGACTTGGTATCAAAGAGGGACTCGCCTCAGATAAAAATAAGTGGGCCTTTGTTCTGCTGGATCAGGCCGACTCAGCTTTTGGTTGTCTGCTGGCCTATAAGTTATTGCTGCCTCTATCCTGGAGACTTTTCTGGGAAACCATTATCTTTGGAACAATACTGCATCTTCTTATAAACCGATCTTTGTACATTGTTGGAGTTAGGAAAAATCCTTATTAGATAACTATGCTCAAAAGACTTCTCATCTATCTTAAAGAAATGTTTCCTGCTTCATCCTTTGTTGGATCGATGATGATTTGTCTATCGGTGGAGCTCATTTATCTTCGTCTGAATAGTTTTCCTCCTGGTTTTGAACTGAGACTACTCGTTCCTGCTTTTGTTGTGACTATGGTTTCTCTGCTCATCCGTATCATGGATGAGTTTAAAGACTATCAAGATGACCTGACTAATTTTCCCGATCGTCCGTTACCATCTGGACGAGTATTAAAAAAAGATCTGCTCTATCTCGCGGGTTTTTGTATTCTCTCAATCTTTATTTTAAGTTTGCAGACATTTAATATGTTTGTATGGGGAGTTTTCACGTTGTGCTTCACTGGGCTTATGCTTAAGTGGTTTTTCATTGAAGCGAGAATGAGAAAGAGTCTGCCTTTGGCCTTTATCAGTCATCATCCTATCGTCCTGATTAATTTCATGTACCTCATCATCGCTTGTAAGGATTATTACCTTAGCGTTTCACTTGATAAAAGCTACTATGTTCTCCCTCTGTGTTTTATTTTTACCAACTGGGAAATCTCCCGGAAGATCCGTGCTCCTGGACAGGAAACTCAATACACTACATATTCAAAAATATGGGGCGCTAGAAACGCCACGAGAATTGCCATAGGAATGCAGGGAATTGTCATTCTTTGCATGTTAGCAATCTTTTCTGCAATCGAATCTCCTTACATCTTGAGAATTGCTTTTTTGATGTGTGAAGCTTTTCTCCTTTTTCCCTATCTCAAATTCCTCAAGACATTGGAGCTGACTTCACCTTTTAAACAGAATGCTGAAACTCAGATCCTTACCATTATTGGCTTTTTATTTGTAGCTTCATTCTTATGAAATATGTATCGAGCTCCAGTGAGATTGATGAAGTAAGTTTAGTTGGCGGAAAAGGCCATAACCTACAGAAGCTCGTTTCATGGAAAGCGAATGTGCCTGATTTTTTTGTGATCACGACTGATACCTTTGAAACTTTCCGAACAACAAAGTCGATTCCCTCTCAAGTTTCTGAGCAGGTTCTAATTCTTCTTTCTAAATCTTCACCGATTGTTTTGAGAAGTTCGATGATTGGAGAAGACCAAGTAGAGGCGAGTTTTGCAGGAATGTTTGATACGATACTCGACGTAACGGAAAACAATTGGGAAAGTTCTCTTCTGAGAATTTATGAATCTCTTCATTCTTCCCGTGTAAAGGAATACCTCGCCCTAAAAAAGCTTACTCTTGATTTAAAAATGGCGGTGGTCGCCCAAATCCAGATCAATGTAGAGAAGAGTGGGGTATTGTTTACTCGTTCTCCCGTCTTTCCCACTTCTGCCGTTGCTATCGATGCTGGCTGGGGAATGGGCGAGGGTGTTGTTTCAGGAACGACAGATGTAGATCACTGTCTAATGACTCGAAATGGGGATATTATTAAAGATATCCCTAGAAATAAAGAAGCCGTGCTCTCCCTGAATGAAAAAAAAGAACTACTTCATCAAGGTCTGAAACTCGAACGAAAATCATTTGAACCCTCTGACATAGAATGGGGTTACTCAAAGCAAAAACTCTATATCTTTCAGATTAGACCCATCACTCATAAATTTCCTTCTCTTCACTTCTTTGTTGATACCAACCTTTCTGAGTCTTACCCTGGGAATGTTAGTCCGCTAACATCCGAGTTTGTTCGAAGAACATATGAGAATGTTTTTATTGAATCAGCTCAGCTCATGGGAGCTTCAAGGAATCAACT
>JBBARF010000146.1:0-7995 GCA_040399925.1 Bacteriovoracaceae bacterium | reverse complement strand
GCATCGTCGCCACCACCCAATAATGCTGCAATGCCAACACCACCCAATAAAATATTATAGGTGTCATCACGGTTAATATCCGGACCGCCTATCTTGTCATCGTTAGTAGCAGACAGCATGATATTTTCTAAACGAATCCCCGGAACGATGGAGAATTTTCCGAAGTTAAACTGGTTCTCGGCAAAAACCGCTTGGGTGCGGGTCTTTCGGTAGAGGCGAGAAGTTACCGGCCCGTGATTGGCGGCGGGTCCTTGCCCTCTCTCGTTCACTGATGGGGAATTTGTATTATAGAGAAAATAGCCGGCACTCACTTGGTGATCATTATAGTTATGGCGAAGTCTTACCTCTCCGTTTAATCCATAGCTGTGGCTATTATTAATAGTGGTCGCATTTCCCGTCGGAGTGCGCCCGAAGCCTGAACTCGTTTGAGTTTTATTGTACTTGCGGTAAGCAGAGGCCCATATTTGTGAATCTAGAAATGTGCTTGAGGAAATCTTTTTTTCCACTCCCATCATGAGCTGAGCGCGACTTATGCGGAGACGATTGTTTGATCTCGTGGCCTTCCGGTTATCAACACCCCAAGTGTTGAGTCCAGCATCAGGGCGAAGGGCCATCCCACCAGGCATGCCGTAGTCTGAATCAAAACCTTGAAATGAAGTTTTGAAAACCATATTTCCATCAAGGAAGGTGTTAGTTTTAAATTGTAAGTAATCGGAGAAAAAATCTCCGTTCGTGCGCTGGTAACCATCACCCTGCTTGCGGTAGTACCCTATATTGTAGGAAGTTCTTCCAACTGATCCGCTGAGCGTGTTCACTGTCGAGAGTAAGTTATAACTTCCGGCCGCGAGATTGACTCGGGCCTTGAAGGGTTCGTTCTCTTTTAATTTTGGAGAGAGGTAATTAATCACCCCACCAGGGGCAGGACCGTAAAGAAGAGCTCCACCACCCGCGATCACTTGGATGCTTTCCATCAGAGGACCAGGTGGCGAGTAGAGATTATCAGGCTGACCATAAATATCGATGGCGACAGGAAGTCCGTCTTGTAAGAGAAGTAAGCTCTGTGCTTCTTGAGGAGATCCGAAACCGCGGTAGTTAATCACAGTCCATGGTTCTGTCGTTTGCTCGGCGGAAAGAAGGCCCGGGAGTTGAGAGAGAAGCTGGCGATTATTATCTGTCTGAATTGGCGGAAGATACTCTACCTTAGAAATTGAATTTTTCTTTCCACTTAAAATTTTTGTTTTATCACGCTCTTCCCAATTGGGACGAGTATCAGGGAATACTTTGATCTCTTCGATGGTTTCTTGGGCGAAACCGAGATTGAAAAGAGTCAAGAGAATCAGAAATGGGGTCATGAAATGCCTTCAAAATTATCAAAAATTAGGTATTTGAAGATTATATTGGAGGTGACTAGGATAAGTCACATGCCTAAAATCATGACACCTCAAACCGCTAACAGCTTAATATTTCATCTCTTTTTTGGCATCTGACGTGCAAATGTGTCCTCATGTATAAATTAACTCTCACTCTTTGTCTTCTTACTCTAACCGGTCTTGCAATAGCCGCTTGCCATCAAGGCGAGTATCTTGATCTCAGAAGTACTCATACAGAAATTTTTAAAAGAGTGACTGTAAAAGACCAAGGCAACTACGGACTTTGTTACAGCTATGCTGGAACAACTCTGGTTGATTTTTATCGTATGAAATTATCAAAGCCTCAAGCCTCGAATATTTCGCCCCTCGAAGCCGGTGTTCTCTCTACAATCTATGCTAATAATGATTCTGAAGAAGGCGGCGACATGTGTAATGTAGTCAAGGCCCTCGCTGGTCGCGGAAATGCTTGTACGGATACAATCGTTGGAAGAGAGGCAAGATTCAAAGATTTAGGTGCGAGCTTTCATCAACAAATTGTTGAGCAAGTTCTCATGCCTTTTATAATTAAAGCTGACGTTTATAAAGAAGTCTCAGCTGCAAAATTTACTTCAAGAGCAGGGCTTACAAAAACCCAAAAAGACTACCTCGCTCGCTTTGATGCTTTTTATAAAAACTTAAAAGCAAAAATTACATCCGCTCAGTTTACTAAAGAAGCAACTCCAACATCTTATGAAGTCTTTTTATTAGGTCAGAAAGTTCACCTTCAAAACACTTATAATTTGCTTGGGCCAAGCTTCATTCAACTCCTGATTAATAAATCATGTACAGTTAAATCGATCTCAATACCCAAACTATCGTGTGAAACTCATGCGGGATCTCCAGATTCTCTTATCTCCGATGTTGATAGACAGCTTAACGACAAAGAGCCTGCAGGAATTTCTTATTGCTCAGTGATGCTCAATCAAAAAGGTGTAAATGGTCTGGATTACTCTGGAAAAGTGAAATCAAACTGTGGTCTACACGGGTCAGTCATTATCGGACGCAAGGGTGACTCAAACGGATGCCAATACCTCATCAGAAATAGCTGGGGTGAATCTTATAAATACCCATGGCCTTCAAGCAAGGGTGACGTCTGGGTTACTGAGTATCAACTTAAACGTAACCTCTACTGGGTTCATTCGGTAAAAGAATAATGAAACACTTATTTTTAGCTCTTCTTTTTATCTTCAACTCAGCATACGCCTACGATGGACATTCCATTGCTGGATCCGTAACGCTAAATGGACTTCTTAAATCATCAATTACTAAAACACCTATTCCTTTGGGTGGGGTTTCATCATTTTACGGCTACGAGGCTTTGAACTTTCCTAATAGCACTCCGGTTTATTGCTACGGAGGCATGGGTCTTTCATCATCAGACTCTCTCATCGGCATCAACTTTGGTGGATCGGGCGGAAAAGTTTTCACTACTGGCTCTTGCAAAAAACCTGAAGACTACAAGGGTGGATTTTTATCACTCGGATTAAGCTACGATATGAAAAATAAGGGTTCTAAATCGATCAGTGCCCTCGCCTCTTTTAGCCTTGGATTTGATCTTGGATTATTTAATCAAGAATTTTCAGACGGAGTTCTTCGCCCCGGAGACTCTAAAAAAATCGCTAAAAAAAGAATCAGACAAGTTATTTGGCACATGATGAAGTATGCTGGACGCGCCAACCAAAAAACGATTGGTAAAAATCTTTTGTGGCTCAAAGTCCTTCTCTTACCTATGAGTCCTGCTCTAGGGGTGAACTGGGAAGACGCTGTCACGGAGATGAAATTTGTAAATCAAGACATTCAAGATTTAAAAAAATGGACAGTCCTAAAAGATTTGAAAACCAATCTCAGTCATCTGTTTCATGATATCCAAAAAGATCCTAAGTTCTACAAATGCGAAGGCCTTGATTGCGAAGATATTTTTGTGGGCTCTTACAAGTTCATGGACGCTATTGTCGCCGCCATGGGTGAATGTCACGGGTACTCAGTTGAGGTTAGCGCAACTAACTCCATCAATTTCTCACTACCTCTTTTGTCGACCAAACTTCACTACAGCTTCAATTACTCTTACTACGGGATAAAAAAGGAAGAGACTAAGGATGCAGATAGTAAGTGGGCCGCTCTGAAAGCTTTTGGTGCTCACCGCTTTAGCAAGAAATCAAAATCTTGCGAGAAAATCGAAGAAGTCGCCGCGGGAAGTTTTGCAGATTTTTTAATCCTACTCGGAATCTAAACACAAAAAGACTTGTTCCCTTTCTTTTTTTGTCGATACTGTTTGAATTGAGCTTTGGTCAATTCCTTACCGTTACGCCAAAAATGTTCTTTTAATACATTATTATCATAACTTTCTTCCGTTTGTGACTTGTCTGGATCAATGACGGCAAATGCAGTTTTCTGATTAATGGGAATATAGATCTGAAAGCGTTGAGAGTGGTCGCCTGCATGGAGAGCTGGGATAATGTGCTCCTCCGTTTTTTCTCCATAGATAACTAGTTTCACTGATTTGGTAGAAGCCACATGGTGACTGCCATTTTCGACAAAAATGTCATAGCAATAATAATTTGCGTTCGATTCCTCGCCCAGAGGCTAGCAGACGTTAAAACAATAAGACGATAGATTTTAATATCTGACAGTGTAACCTGAATACATAATGAATGTTATTAAAAACTACAACTCAATCATCGCAGTCCCTTCAATCGACTGATATCTCTCAGACAAAAACTTGAAGTAAACTTTCTTATCCAACTTCATACTCTTCACCAGCGCAAAAATCAGCGCTGGCTCTTTACTTAAAAGCTTACCAAGGTCGTGTCTCGTTTCAGGCCATGTTTGAAGAACATATTTTTGAAAGTCTTTAATGATACTGTTAAGATGTTTCGTCTTACGACACTTAAGCTTTTCTTCAGAACACTTTTGCTTCAGAAAAAAAGAAAGATCATTCACATCCACTTCTCTCATCTTCTCGACTTCAACCTTCGTAAACGCCACGCCTAAGTGGGTCACGGTCGATCCAAAGTTCGTATCGTCCGGTATCTGATTCTCAAACCCTCTGATGCCGATCGCGCGGCCGTAAGAGAGGAAATTTCGATCCATGGCACGAGAATGGGTTTTGATCATCTCTGAAGACCAAAATAAAACGATGTTTTTTTCGTTTTGGTAAACCATCTTCTTATGATTTCTAAATGGGATGAGAAGACCGTTGTTCTTTTTGATCTTAATATCTAAGTCTTCGTCCGAACCGTTATCATCAATATCGTAGTGCCCGACTCGCACCGTTTTACCCAACACAAAGGGAATGCCGACATACATTGAACGCTCAGTTCCTGACCATTCGGTCTTCTGGAGATTACTTGGGAGCATCGCCTGAAGATCAGTAATCTTACCTTTCAAGGCCTTCTCGTAAAGCTCCTGATGCGCGGGCTTACTAATCGTGAGAACAAACTGCGTGGTAAGAAGTTTACCAATGTTACTTGAGAACTCGATACTGGCGACACTTGCACCGGATATAATTCTGCGACGTTTGATATCTTCTTCACCGATGGAGAGAATAATATTATCAGCACCAACTTTGCGGATACCGATGATGAACTGGTTTTGAATGACGTAAGAAAGACTAGCAAAGGTAAAGTAACTTACACCCACACTGGCGAAGGCCTGAAGACCGCCGTAAGTTTGGAAGCTTCCTTGGTCGCCCAATCTCCAGCTCTGCATATCGGTGAGTTTTTTTGGCAGAGAGATTCTGGGAGTTTTTTCATGTTTAGAAGTCTTCTCTCTCATCATGATCTGGAAAGACCCTTTGAAAGGAGAAAGTCCGATATTGACCATGCTATCTAAAACTAAGGCGTGAAGCCCAAGTCCCAATTCAAATCGAGATTTTTTAATTTCCATCCAGCCCATGTCTTTGTCCTGCTCGTTCAACGAGAAGTTATTTTGGCGGATGGGAAGAACGTACTGAACATTTGAATTACTCATGGAAAACTGGCCTAGAGGTCCAATGGAGAGAAGGTTGCCTTCGTTATTTAAGATGCGCCAGTCGCCTTTTTCGTTGATCGTAACAGGGATGGAGAACGGAGAACTGATGGTGTTTTGGGTCTCGAGGTACGTAACTTCAGAATCCTGCGCAAAGGCGCCAAATGAAAGGAAAAGGATGAGAAGAAGGAATTGCATGACCTATATTAATTCTTAAGCCAGAGGATGGCATTTGATACATGGTGAGGGTGTAATTTTGGGAGGGTTTGCCCAGAGATTCGACAGAGGATGATAGTATCAAATGATACTATCATCCTCTTATTTAGGTTCTTATAGAAGTGATCGTAATTGCTCGGCGGTCAGGGCATCGTGGTTCGGATTCTCTTCATGAGATTCCTCGGACTTGGCAGGGTTTGTCCCCCAAATCAGGGTATTAAACTCACCAGATAGGTCCAGCCCACTGAAGAACTCGAGGTTATTTTTAAAGTGCTCTGTGGTGACTACCGTGCGCTTGTAGGCCGCAAAATACCCTCTTAAAAAGGCCTTAAGACCGCCAACATCCTGAAGGCGGTAATCAAGGTATGACATGAACTTATTACCTAAATCATAAGCGCGTTTATCAGTACTGCGGTTATAAGGGGTTCTGCGACCGAGGTTACTACCCGTGAATCCTGCAGTCGGCGTTCTCTGGTAACCCTTATCTCTCCAGCTCGCAATCGCTTCATCAATCCAGCCCGAGTTTCCGTTAGCAGGCATCACACCCTTAGCGAAATACGAGTGAAGCATCTCGTGATCAAGAGCTCCAAAAGATGTGGCGGTCGCACCTGAGTGCTCCATTCCGCCAGTTCCAATCATTGTTCCGTAAGCGAGAAATCTTGGATGACCCCAAGGACCGTAATCTGCTTCGAGCTCTTTCATCACTCGAATAGCTTCGTCTTTAAAACGGGCCGTACGTGATGCCCAAGGCGAGTAAACAGTCATAGGAATCTGACGACCAGTAATCGACTCATACGTAAAATCCTTACGTGGGAGCCATCCTGTGGGAGAGGTATGGAAAAAGAGGCATGAGACTGTGAAGTAATCCGGAAATTCAATCTTCCAGCTGGTAGGACTCGTTTGAGTTTGTTTTCCATTGGTGAAAAATTCCTGATTGGCCTTATCGGTACCAACAAAATTGGCGTTGATAATCATTTTATACTGATCGAATTCAAAATTTGAAGGAACATACTGCTCCATGAACATGCGAGATTTTAAATCTCTGATCCAGAAAGCTGAAGAAACATTACCGAAATCATCATTATACTGAACGTTGGTTGTGATTTCGTTTTCCATTTCAAGCACGTGCTCTCCCGGAGTAACGACCTGATCCACCAGACGCATACGAGTCACTTTCCCTGGGGTTGTGGTGTAGCGGTACTTCACTTTTTTTCCATCAAGCTTCATGTTCACAGGAATTGGAACTAAATCAAAGATGGGCTTCCCTTCTTTTTCTGCTACGAAAGTGATTTTTGATTTCACCGTCGTCACTTGGTTTTCCACATCATAAGTGATGTTGTAAACCGCCTCATCAAAATCTACGAAAATAGCTCTTCCAAAGGAAGAGTCAAAATCCGGAGGAGCTAGGTGGAGATTGGCCCACACTGAGCTACTGAGCAAGAGGGTTAGTGAGAGAAACTTTTTCATAAACGATCCTTATCAGAATTGCTGTATTCACAAGCTTTAGTTAAAAACCAACGGTAGATCGGAAAGCTTGCCGTAGAGAGTGACTTCTCCGGATGGTACTGAACACCAAGGGCTGGACGGTGGAGATACTCTACTGACTCAACGATTTTACTATTGTTTGAAAGTGCACTGACGCGAACGTCGGGGTATTGATCCTTGTTTTCTTCATAGTACGGAAGGCGAAGACCCTGATGGTGAAGTTTGAATCCTAAGAAATCATTATTCTTATAAATACTTTGCATCAGCGATTCTTCAGGCTTAATGAAAATGCGGTCAAAACGGTTAAGACGGTTTTTAATTCCCACTTCGGTTTTGATATCCAGCCAAAGAGGAATTCCCTGCGCCACTGTCATCATCTGCATCCCACGACAAATCCCCAAGAGTGGCAAATCTTTGTACTGATCTTCTTTATTGTAGCGAGACAGAATGTCATACTCAAAAGCATCGCGGTTGCGACCTTCCTGAGTAAACTTCACGAGGTGTAAATTCTGGCGGGTATAATCTTGCAGCTCCTGCGAAACATGAGGCAGGTAAAATTCCGGATCAATATCGGCCCCACCCGGAGCGAAAAGCGCATCGATTTTTCCCAGCGATTCAATCGGAGAAATTTCTTTTTGAAGATTGATAATATTTAAACGGTAACCCATACGTAGGGCCGCGAGATTCAAGCGAAAACGATAAATGAAATCACATCCCGTAGTGCAAGCAACCGTAAGTTTTTCACCACGAGGCATTTCACAATTGGCAGAAACTTTTCCTGCGAGAATAAAAAATAAGACGACGGTCATGCCAACTTTCATAAAAATGTCCTTTTATCCATTTTAGTGGCGTATTGCCGAGTCTCAACCCCCCATTTTTGAGAGGCAAATAATGCTTTTTCTTAATAGGAGTTAATAAA
>JBBARF010000145.1:0-8026 GCA_040399925.1 Bacteriovoracaceae bacterium | reverse complement strand
TTTAAGGGGATACTGTGAGTGAAAATCAGAATAGGGCGTTCATGTATGGGGAGTCGGTTTTTACGACGATGAAAATGATTTCCGGCTCAGTTTTGGACTGGAGTTACCATTTTGATCGTTTGAGACAGGGTGTCGAGTTTGTTTATGGCCCTTTTACCGAGGGAGATAACTGGGAGGCGATACTTAGAAGCCGTATTGAACAAATAATGACCCAGGTTTCTGGGGATAAAGTTATCCGTTTAGTCGTTTATCTGGATGGAAAACGAGGCATTCTAAAGCATTCTTTAATTTCAGTTACCGACCTGCTTATTAATATTTCATCTTCTGCCTTTGATCCGGGTCAGACGCATTCCCGTGGTCTCAAGCTCCGCGTGGTTCAAGCTCCGGTGAGGCCAGCTTGGTGGCCATCATTTCTGAAAGCGGGAAACTATTTTGAAACCATCCTTACCCAAAAGATGTTTCTTAAGAGTGATGATGATGATTTGCTTTTCATCTCTTCGTCTGGAGAAGTGCTTGAGTCATCTGTAGCCAATATTTTTATTCTGAGAAACAATACCCTCTATACGGCACCTGCTGGCCCCAATGTTCTTCAGGGGGTGATGCGAAGGAAAGTTATTGAGAGGGGAGTTGAGGTTTTTGCTCACGTTATCGAAGCAGCTGCAACAATTCCACAACTGATGGAAGCCGATGCTGTACTTGGTTCCAATTCCGTACGAGGTTTATTTTTGATTCAAAAAGTGGATGACAAGGAATTCATTTACGATCAAAATTTTCTGGAGCAGTTTGAAACTCTAAGGAGCAAAGTAAGCCAATGAAGGAACTTTCTGTTACTTGTCCCACATGCAAAAAGAAGTTTAGCTATTATTCGAGCGAATTTAGACCGTTCTGCTCAGAAAGATGCCGGCTGATTGACCTTGGACAATGGTTGGATGAGTCTTATACTGTTCCAGTAGAGAAATTAAATGAAGAAGAAATCCAAACTCTCGAGCAACTCATTGAAGAAAAAAACGGTAAAAAAGACGACAGCGAAGAAAACTAAGGCGCTCGATCTAGGAGAAGTTCTGGAGCAAATGATCGATTGGTCATTTGAGTGCGGAAAAATTCTCAACACCCATCTTATTAAGTCCTACGATCAACCTTTAAAAATTTTAGATAAGGGAAAGCAAGGACTTGCTACCGAAGCAGATCTTCTATCTGAGAAACATGTGATGGCGCGAATTCTCAAGCATTATCCGGACCACCAAATCCTTTCAGAGGAAGATGCTTTTAAAAATAAAACCAAAATGGAGAGTTCAAAAAATCAGGACTATGTCTGGTTGATTGATCCTCTTGATGGAACGAATAACTTTTATAATAGAGTTCCTTTTTTTGCGGTTAGTCTCGCCCTGACCAAAGGGAATGAAGCACTGGTCGGAGTGGTTTTCAATCCTGTGACCTGTGAACTTTTTTATGCCGTTAAAGGTAGGGGAGCCTATCTCATTCGTTTGATAGGGAGCCAGGAAGTAAAAATTCGGCTTAAGGCTTCAAAGACTAAAAAGAAATTTAACGAAGCGCTTTTGTCAGCTAATCTCTCCAGCAAAAAAGTAGAGAAGGATTTGCTTAAAACATTTCCGGAAGTGCGGGCCATGCGTCGCTTCGGGAGCGCGGCTTTGGAAATGTCTTACGTGGCGGCGGGAATGCTCGATGCCTATTGGGAACATTCGCTTCAGCCATGGGATATGGCCGCTTCTGGGCTCATTTGTCAGGAAGCTGGAGTAAAAATCTCGGATATGAAAGGTGAGACTTACCATCCCTTCTGCCGTTCAGTCCTTGTCGCCAATCCTGTCCTCTATGAGGAATTAAAGTCCATCCTCAATGATGAAACCAGATTACTTTGACAAGAATTCCTTAGGGTTAGATAATGATACTAAGCACGAAGTGCTTATTGTTTTGTGAACTCATATCCATGGAGGGGTTGTGTTCGATTCCGTTATAAATTATTTAGATAAGTTTGGACCGGAGCTACTGGTTATCCAGTTCGGTTTTCTGGTTATTCTTTTCACGCTCTTCCTTTGGCTTTGGTTTGCCAATCGAAGAAAATATCACAATTTAAAACACGCCATTCCTGCGAATGTGGTGAAAAATTATTTAGATTCCATCATTCAAAATTCTACTGCTTTAAAATCATCACTCTTTCGTGGCGGCGGTTTAGAGCTCAATGGAATTCCCTCTGTTCTTCCTCTTCAAGGACTCGCCGGTGGAGAAGGTTTAGCATTAAGTGGCGCTCCATCCACAGCACTCTTAGAAGAATTAAATCAGAAAAAAGCTCAGATCGCTTCGCTTGAATCACAACTCTCAGCTCAGGCAAGTGCTCAGCGAGAATTAGAAGCAAAGTATCAGCAATCTCAAGCTGCATTGGCAGCAGCCGAAGCTAAAATTAAAGAACTGGAAGCTCTCCTTGCACAAGCTCGCACTGGTGCCGGAGGGGACGCAACTCTTAAAGCAGAGCTTGCGATGGTTACTAAAGAGCGCGATGAAATTCGCGATCGCTTAAAAGAATTTGAAATTATTGCTGATGATCTGGCCAACCTTAAACGTCTTCAACAAGAGAATGACCAACTTAAACGTTCACTCGCGGCACAGGGTGGATCACTTCCTCAGTCTGCTCCAGAAGTACCAAAAAATATTCCGACATCAGCCGATGTTTCAGATATATTAGAAGATCTTGGTCAGTCCAAAGCAGCTGATACCGATGTAAACGCGCTGGAAGAATTCCTAAGTTCTCCAACGGCAAGTGCTGAAGAAGAACCAGTTACTGAAGAATCTATTGTTGAAGATATCCTTGCTGAAACAACTCAAAATGAAGAATTAGCAGCTGCAGATAATAAACCTAAATCAGATAAGACACCTGAAGATCTTTTATCTGAATTTGAAAAGATGTTGGGGTAATGATGAAAAAAGCACTTGGATTAATTTTAGCACTTGTTCCTACACTGACTTTTGCAGCTGTAGGTGGAGCCAAATCCATTGAGCTTTTGAAGAATCCTGATGGTCAGAAATTGGTCATGAAAAAAGAAGACGTTGTTACTTTAGAGCGTTTAGAAAAGATGTTCACAATGGATGCTAACATGCCAGGGCTTAAGGCCATGATTAAGCGCCAAACTTTAGTTCATAAGCATAAAGCTGTTCCTGTTCTGATTAAAGTGATGAAAGAGAGTAAGTACCCTGAGCAGAATCGCTGGCAAGCAACTATGCTTCTTGGTCAGGTCATGGGAAAAAAATCGGCTCCCTTCATTGCTAAATTCGCTAATCATCCTCATTGGATGATGAGAGTGGCATCACTTAAGGCTCTGCTTGGTCTTAAACAAACTGAATATCATGCTGTCTATGCCAGTGCTTTGAAGGATTCATCTCTCATCGTTCGAGTTCAGGCGCTGGATAATATTTCTCAAATGAGAATCAAGCCTCTGGCCCCGCATGTTTGGAACATGATGTACGACCAGTCTAATTACAGTGGCGATATCGGAAAAAGAAAACGTACTTCTATCGTTAAGACGATCATTCGAACGCTGGGTGATTTAAAGTATGAGAAGGCTCAACTTCCAATGGCAAAACTTATTCAAAAACCTAAATATCAGGATTTGATTGAGGATCTGGATTATTCTTTGGAAAAGATTACAGGAAGGGTTTCACCGAATTCTGTCGCTGAAAGAAGAAAGTTTTGGTCAACAGTGGGCACGACTTCAACGAAGAAAATCTAATTATTTTTAGAGGCCTGTGCTATCTAGCTGCTCTTTCTCGCGGGCCTTATCAATCTCTTTAAGCTTATTGTCGGTCGCAATCAGACGCTCAATTCGGTAGAGGAGAGTCTTTTCGATGATCCCGTCTGTTGGTGCTTCTTTCCAACCTTGAAGGAAATCCTGCTCAAGTAACTGGCGCTTATAAATTGTAACCTTGGTGACTTCGCGTGAAGATCTGAAGCCTTTAACCACATTCACAACAACTTTAAATTTGGCGGCTTTCACGGCATCTGATGATCCAAAAGCATCTGCAAAATTCACTTCTAGAGTGTTATCCATCCAGCGTGTTTTGATGAATCCTGCTTCCTGATTCTGTTGAGCAATATCAAATTTTCGCATGACTGAAATTACCGCCTGCCATGTCTGGTTGTAATCGGCTTTATAGACTTTAGAAGGAATTTCCAGCTCTTCTGTGACCTGACGGAACTTTTCGTAGCTGGCACAGCCACTTAAAGTGAGCAGAAGAGGGATAAAAAGATAAAATTTCATTACTTTTATGTTATCAATGAATCATATAAAAAGAAATCTTTTGGAAGAAACATGGACCATAAAAACCTCTTTACCCAAGTATTAATCGCTGAAGCTAAGGCCCTTACACTGGCCGCGGACAGAATCTCTGATAAAGAGGTCAATTCGCTGGTTAAGCTCTACCAAGACATCTCTAAGTCCGGTGGTAGTTTAATCATTTCGGGTGTGGGTAAGTCAGGACATATCGCTCAAAAAATTGCAGCGACCTTTTCTTCTCTTGGTCTGCCTTCTTTTTTCCTTCATCCAACTGAAGCTATGCATGGGGATCTCGGTCGAGTTTCTAAATCAGATGCGGTGGTCTTAATCAGTAAATCAGGAACAACTGAAGAGCTTTTGCTTGTTCTCCCTTATCTCTGCGTTCCTAAAGAAAGAATTGTGGCCCTTGTTGGTAATATCCGTTCACCAATTGCTGATCGTTCTGGCATCGTGCTTGATTGCTCGGTTGAAAAGGAAGCTTCGGTAAATGATCTGGCACCCACCACAAGTACAACTCTCGCCCTTGCGATGGGGGATGCGATGGCCGTGCTTTATGAAAACGTTCTAGGCGTTTCAAAAGAAAAGTTTGCAGTCAATCATCCAGCTGGTCTTCTTGGAAAATCTCTTCTTTTGACCGTCGACAAATTAATGATTCACGCCCAAGACTGTGCGGTCGTTTCAGAAAGTGCGACTCTTCAAGATGCCATTATCGCCATGACTCAAAAACCAGTGGGGATGTGCGCTGTTGTTGAAAATAAAAAAATGATCGGAATTTTGGTGGAAGGAGATATCCGTCGAGCTTTCGCGAAAAGTTCAGATGCTATCAAAACACCAGTGAAAGATCTGATGACAAAAAATCCCGTAAGCTTTTCTCCTACAACACTAGCGTTTGAGGCCCTTAAAAAAATGGAAACACCAGAGCGTCTCGTCTCTGCTGCACCCATTACGCTGAATGATGAATTCAGAGGAGTTTTAAGGCTGCATGATATTTTTAAAGCTGGATTTTCTTCTCTTACAAAATAACTAAGATTTTTTTATCTGACCTGATTTGGTTTTTATCCAAATGATGATAGATAAAAACACAAAAAGTCCTAAGAGCGGCAAGGCACCATAAAGCTGGTAAATTGTCTCTGAATCTTGTCCAATGGGTACTCTCACATCCAGACTTCCTTCTTCCCCAACTCCTAAACGTCTCGACTCACTTCCATCCTGGAAAATGACGGATGAAATTCCGGTGTTTGTACTCCGAACAATAGGAAGGTTGAATTCGAGAGCACGCCATTTAGAAAGGAAAAGATGTTGATGAGGTTCGGCCGTATCGCCATACCAGGAATCATTAGTGTGATTGACGATGAAGTGATTGCCCTTCCATTCGTTCAATAGATTTCTCATGTAGTTTGATTCAAGAATCTCATAACAAATGGGCGTAACAAAACGGAGATGATTCTTGGTCTCCATCATAGGAGTTCCCGATCCTCGGGCGAAAAGAGAAACCGCGGGAACAATTTTAACAATCTCTCGGTTCAGAGGACCAAAGGGAAGAGTTTCACCAAATGGTATCAGAATATTTTTGTGATAAGAGGTTTTAACTTTTCCGTCAGAGATCAATATTGATGCATTAAAAATGGTTTCATAAAAATCCATCGGATTGGCACTAGGATCCTGATCATATCCACCAATTAAAATCTCACTTTGAGTCACGTATTCAATGTTTCGAAAAACATCAGCAACGACTGATTTCTGACCAATGAAAGTTTCAGGATAGGCTGTTTCTGGCCAGATAATAAGATCAGGTTTTAGTTTGAATGCACTTGTCTCAGTTGAGAGTCGTTCATATTTTTTGGCGACTGATTCATAAGAATCCGAATCACCTTTTTCAGACTGAATTTTGAGGAAGTTGCCAATGTTGGCTTGAACGATACGGACGTTCAGAGCTTTTTCAAAGTTTGGGACTTTGAGAGGGAAGGCGGCATTCACAACAATAAAAATCACCAGCACAATCCAAACTAATGGCCTGAATGTTTTAAGCCTGAGTTGCGCCACAACTTCCAGAGATACCCAATAAGTCATGAAACTAAAAACCGCGACTCCCATTATTGGAGCAAGACTTAAATAGGGAGCAAGGTGAAACCACGGGCTTCCTACGTAAGAAGGGAACTGCTGAGGAAAATAGCGCTCGAGTACGGTCATGAGGAACGCCAGAGAAATAACTCCAGTTTCATCCGCCCAGTTTCTCTTGGGACGATATTTTCGAGAGACCGCATACAACCACCAATGGGGCTGCAGAATCAGTGAGAAGAACAGACCTAGGAAAATAGAAACGATCCACGGCAATTGCCCAAATTCTCTGAGCGTATGAGGAATCCAGTAATAACCAAAAACATTCAAACCTAAATTGTAGGCGAGGATGAGTGAGAGACTTTCTTTAAAAGATGAATTTTCCAGAAACCAAAGGAAGAGGGGAATAGCAATAAAAATAAGGGGAAACCAGCCTGCACCCAATTCAGAAGGGTAGGCCATGGCGTAGATACCACCCGCTAAAAAAATAATTCCGTGATTTATAAGAAATGCTTTCATCACAAAGAGTATAAGGGAGAATATGCAGAAGTGTGCTCTTAACGGTCGAAGCAACATCTAAGCGCCATAAGAAAAAGGGAAGTGCGATAAAGAGAAGTGGTAACCACCCCTGGCCCATAAATGTTGGATAAGTAAGAGCGTAGAGTCCGCCGGCACCTGTGGTGAGAGCTAGGGATAAGATAAGGGATTTCATCCCGTTATTGTAGGATAATTATTAGCGGTTTGCTACTGCGCGAGCTGCTGGAACAGCAAGTTTCTCATTTACTGAGTCAGCAAGTTCAATGGCGCGACCAGCATCAAGCTTACCAGCACCAAGAATCTTACCTTCGAAGTTTTTAACTTTAAGTGAAGAGCTCAGGATGATATTTTTGATCTGATCAAACTTCATATTCGGGTACTTTGATTTAATCATTGCAGCTACACCTGTTACAAAAGCTGTTGCTTGAGAAGTACCAGTCATATACCCAGCGCTGTCGCCTGGGATTGAAGAACGAATTCGGTGACCAGGAGCCGCGATATCAACTGAATTCTTACCGTAGTTCGAAGATGGGATGATATTTAAGCTATCGTCATGGGCGCCAACAGTAATGATGTTAGAAAGACCGTAAGAAGCCGGGTAGTAAGCGTGACGTTTATCATCAATGTTTGAACGTTCGTTACCAGCAGCTGCGATAACAAGAATACCTTTTTTCTCAGCAGCTTTAAGAACACGAAGCTCTTCAACCGAAGCTTCCGGACCGCCACCTGAGTAATTAATCACATCAACGTTGTTATCAACGGCGTACTGGATAGCTTTGATTGTTGCATCAAGGTTCGCTTGACCAGTAGCTTTAGGATTGTAGTATTTAAGAGCAAGAATCTTAACGTCTGGGAAAATTGATTTTACGATACCTGCAACGTGAGTACCGTGACCATGTTGATCAGAGGGTGTATTTGTTGGTTTCTCGCCTGAGAAATCCATTCCGTAGTTCTCTTTCCCGCTCTTACCGTTAACAACGTAAATGTTGTTTGCTAGAAAAGCGTGATCACCTTGAATACCTGTATCGATAACAGCAACAACTATTTCTTTATTCTTTTTAAATTTAAGCCATGAATCTTTAAGATTGATTGAAGCCAAGTGTTTATCAGGATCGATACCCCATGAAGCGTAACGAGAGATAAGAAGT
>JBBARF010000144.1:0-8136 GCA_040399925.1 Bacteriovoracaceae bacterium | reverse complement strand
AGCATAATGCAGAGAGATTCAGATTGTAGATTCCCGATGAATGGGGGAACCGCCTCTGCGATAAATATTAGCGCCTTGGGCAGTCTTTCTTTGTTTTAATGAACTTAGGTTCTGAGTCCGAAGGATGAAACGCTCCCCTTAATGAGCAGTGCTGCTTAGTGATTAGAGCTTGCTGCAATCGTATTCGTAATTCTCAAAGGACTCATCACGGTTTTTTCATTTTCATTTTGCCATTTTTATTTCTCTTAGGATCTTATTTTCCACACGGATGAAGGTTGTTCCATCAGCAAAGCAATCACTGGATACGAAACGAATATTAAATACTAGCCCCTCGCGGGGTTTTTTCTTCGTTTTAATGTTCTTAGTTTCTGAATCCGTGAGTTTTAAGGCGATCTTACATGATCGACCCAGTTCCTATATTTGAATTCAACGATGTTAGTGTGAGGACATGATAACCAAGCAAATGAAGACCTCTATGGTTGAACACTTCAAATTGTTTTTTTCACTTAACTTGTCATTAAACTTGTCATTAAACTTGTCATTAAACTGTCTAAAGTTTAGGCATACCCATTTGTCACATACCCATTTGTCACATTTTTTTTCCTGATCATCACCCCCATTAGCTATTATGAGTTTAAGAAACAACTTAAATTTAACTGGGGGATACATGAAAAAGTACTTACTACTCTTGACGTTGGGAACTTTGGCTTCTTGCTCACAAGGCATTAAGCAGGCAGATTCAAAACCTGGCTACGCTATCATCAACACCAACGAAATTCATGCTGATGCCTCTCTCGCCTCTCCTGAGAAAGCCGAAAAGCTTGCTCTGGCAGCAGAACAACTCATGACTCCTACTAGCTTTATGTATGCTGATCTTGTTTTAGATCAGGCCCTTGCCTTAGATGCCTCAAACCTCAGAGCTAAATTTTATAAGGCCGTGGTCGCTACACCCATGTCCCTTAAAGGGATCGCCGCACGAATTAAACCACTGGCCGCAAGAGATCTCGAATCACTTCGAAGGTACAACGAAGCTATCGCCAATCTTCCAGAATCAGGTCTTAAAAAATTTCTTTTTGACGGACAGGGCGATATTCAAAATGAAAAGGATGTTCAAGCTTTTGTGGATTCAATTTACAATGCCCAAGACAAGCTTCGCCTTTTCTTAAAGGCCAATAAGAATTCATCTCTCACGCTCAATATGAGTGACTGGGGAATCCCGGGAGTCTTTGGACAAGTGATAAAAGACTGCGCAGTTGAGCAAACTTCAAGTGGAACATTCTCGATGAAGCTTTGTGATATTAGAAAGTCCGTTCAAGTTGAACTTAATCGCGCTGATTTTGAAGCTGCTCAATACATGAGTGCAGGTATTCAAATGTACACAAGTGCCATCACGGCCTACGATTTCTCGGGCTCAATTGATGTGGCTCTTAAAAATAAAAACATTCCTCTCACTAGTGCTCAAATCTGGAAAAAACTCATCCGCACATCTGACTTCGGAACTCTTCGTAATACAAAAGTTCTGCAAAATATTCCCGGCATGGGGCTTGATGCCGTGATGGGAATTCGTTGGGCGATCTCGATGCAGGATGAATTGTGTCCAGCTGGTCACGAAGAACCAAGTGCTCGTCGTGGATTTTTATTCTCAAAGGGAATCTGTTTAAATGATGGATCTCGCGAACAAAACGATGCGATGGAAAACGTACTTAAAGTGATTGATCTTGCCTTGGCCGGTCACGCTGTTGAGATTAAGAAAAATGGCGAAGAAAAATCAGAAATGAAGCCGGTTGTACTTTTGGAATCACCTATTCAAGATTTAAAAACTCTTGATCCTAAATTTAATGACTGCGGCCAGATTTCTCAAATCTCAGATGAGTCATTGGGTGGATCTCTTCCTAACAACGACGCTAATGACATCCTGAAAGGCTCTTCAGCTGGCTGTAACCCATCTTCTTCTAACGATGTTTAAATCTAAATTATTCGTGACATGGGGGCTTTTTGCCCTCATGTCTTTTCCCCTCTTTGGCTCACATATTGATGGTTTCTCGCTCTCTTCATGTGGCGAAAAAATCTGCTTTAAAATTGAATCCTCAAAAGCCTCTATCGGAAAGATGGCGGGAGATTATGGATTCAGTGAAGCGAAAATAACACTCTTGGATCTCTCAACGAAGGTCGAGCAAGTTCTCATCACTAATGACGCCTTTTATGATGTCCGCCAGAAAAAGCTTCTGATCAGAAACTCAGGCCCCGCCGACCTTATGCTAGATATTAAAGAGCAGAAGCTGATCAGCTACCGCCGCTAGTATTTTTTCGCTAACTCTTCTTTCATTTTCGCTTCCGCCTTACCATCCATCTTTCGAAGGTACTTACACCCGCACTCAACTTCTTTTTTGGCCCCTGGCAGGTAGGTTTCGTAGTTTTTGTCTTTGATAAAGGCCGCAAATTCTTTCTTAAACTTATCCTTGGTCTTCCACTCAAAACAGGTCGCCATAAAATGACCAAGATTGGTCTCTAAACCATCAGCGACCGAAAACTTCATCGAAGGCTTGGCCGCATCCGAGACCGCTTCACGCTTATAACTCTGATCAATCTGAATCGGCATGGTCATCTTTCCACCGAAAGTTCCCGTGGTGGTGGAGCAAACTCCCCCGTCAGTAAACTCCTCCAGTGAATACTCTCCCGCCGGAAGTTTTAAATAGAAACTTCCCTGAGTGCGTTTATAGCGAAATTCTTTTTTCGTTTTAACATCCCTAAACACCACATCAGTCTTCCGGTGATTATCGGGAAAATCATCCAGAGGAACTTCGATGAAACCAAAAACCAGTCCATGCTTGGGATCTTCGGCAATATCACCACCGGTATATTTTAAATCCCGCTTTGGTCCTGTGGTACAGCCCGTGGCCAAGAGAAGGGTAAATAAAAGTCCTGCAATTTCGCTTTGAATCATCTGATTATCCCTTGGCTTTGATTGTCTTTGCCATAAAACCCTTGTTAGAATGGGCCGTGATCAAAGAACTCCATCATCTTACAACGGCCTATCGTCATCCGGAAACTCCTGGAAGCTTGTTTCTATCTTTAGAAGGAATTGAGGGCTCAGGAAAAACCACACAGATTAAGGCGATTGAAAGCTTTCTAACAACTCAGGGCTACCGTGTTCTGTCGTTGCGTGAGCCGGGTGGAACGGCCTTTGGAGAAAAACTGCGTGAAGCGATTTTAAATAGTAGCTCCCCACTGCATCCTCTGGCCGAGTGTCATCTTTTTTTGGCGTCTCGTGCTCAGCTTTTAGAAGAAAAAATTCTGCCTTTTCTCTTAGTCCCTCAATCAGTGGTGATCCTTGACCGCTATATCGATAGCACTCTGGCCTATCAGGGTCGCGCTCGTAAGCTTGGTTATGAAACGGTCCTGACTCTGCATAAAAATGAACCGCTCTGCTTAGTTCCTCACCGAACTTTTTATCTTGATATTGATCTCGAGACTTCGATGAAACGCCAAGATGCCCGCGGAAATAAAAAAGATTATTTCGAAGCGGAAAATCAGGAATTCTATACCAATTTATTGGATGGCTACCGCGAAGTTGCGGATCTCTTCCCTAAACGAATTTTTAAAATAGATGCGAAAGTTTCACCTGAAGAAGTCTCATCTCTTATTCTGAAAGACCTGAAAGGATTTCTTCCGTGAATCTTAAAGAGATCCTGCTTAAAAAAGCCGAAGCTCAAACTTTAGGTCACTTCTATGTGCTGGAGACGGCCGAGCCAGAACTAAGTGCGCTTAATTCTCTCACAACTTTTTCTCACGACTTCATTCGCGATTATTACCAAAAAGTTGAAAAATCCAGTCCCAATCTTACTAATTTCATGAATCATCCGGATGTTTACATTCTGGGGAATACTGGGGTTGAAGAAGAAAGAGAAACGGCTGCGTTCTCGGTTGAGGAGTCTGAAAAATTCGCACGCTTTTTTGAATTCAAACCAGTTCAAGGGAAACGAAAATTTGCCATCATTACTGAAGCTCACCGAATTAACACTATTATCGCTAATAAATGGCTCAAGCTCTTAGAAGAGCCCCATGGTCTTTCGACTATTTTTGTCCTGAATCCCCGACGTACAAAACTCCTTGATACCATCAACTCCCGCGCTCTTCATCTTCGGTTGAATGCTAAAAAGCAAAACTGGGATGGAAGTGACTGGCAGAATTTTTTAACCGATACCAAACCGATGACTCTTGCCAAGTTTCTTGAGAAATACAGCAAGGGTGATGAGCCTCTCTCTTTCTGGATGGGGGAATTGGTGCAATGGGAAGCGGAGCAGAACTCTCAGCCGCAAGCGAAGATGGCCCTCGAGTCATGGCTGCGCACATTTGCAGAGATGGAGGTATTCCATCAACCAACTGCAACAAAATGGACGCTATTCTTCAGCCATCTCCAGAATCATGTCTTCCCTCGTCTCTAATTAAAGTCTAGTCGTTGACATTACACGTAATCCCCCCGAAAATATCTGAATGACTAATGTTGAAAACGTAGAGGAGAATGAACCCATTCTTCCCACTGCGGATACCATAAATTCTGAAGATGATTCTTCAGAATTCTCTGAGGAAGAAGAATCCGCAGAGGACCGAGAGAACAGAGAAGATAACAGATTTAAAGAAGGCCAAATCCTTCGTTTTGTCCGTGTACGCTTTCCTGGTAACTCGCGCTCCTTCTCATTTCTGGTCGGCAAACGCCGAATTGAATACGGACAAAAAGTTGTAGCGATGTCTGACCGCGGGATGGCCGTGGGATATGTGAACTCGTTTGCTTACGAGCTTCCGTTCAATAAGAGCATGCTCCCGATAAGGAGCATTTCAAAAGTCGCAACAGATGATGACATCGTTAAAGACCGCGAAGCTTATCAAAAACAAAAAGACGCCGAAAATATTTGTAACGACCTGATCGAAGAGTACCGCTTAGATATGCACTTAACTCACGTTGAGTTCACCTCTTTCGGGAAAAAGGCCGTGTTCTACTTTATCGCTCCGGCTCGTGTGGATTTCCGTGATCTTGTGAAGGCCCTGGTTGGTCAACTCAAAACGCGCATTGAACTACGCCAGATTTCAGTTCGTGACCGTTCAGCTTCAGTGGGTGGGATTGGTCCTTGTGGACTTGAGCTTTGCTGCTCGTCATTCCTCACGAAGTACGGAAACGTTGGAATCAAGATGGCAAAAAACCAGGATCTCACCCTGAACTTCTCGAAACTCAATGGAGTTTGTGGGCAGCTGAAGTGTTGTCTTGGATATGAAGACGAAGTTTACCGTGAGAAACGCGCTCATCTTCCTAAAGAAGGTGATTTCATTTCTACTCATAGTGGAGAGTTTGGACGAGTTGATCGTCTTCACCTTCTGAACGAACAATTCGTGATGATGACCAATCGTGGTGTTCGTAAGCGCTTTGTAATGGAAATGTTCAACGAAACTCTGGACCGCGAAAAAGCAAACTTCCCTCAGGAGTTTGATGGCGTCTCTGATGAAACATTTAAAGTGATTGGTCTGGAAGAGCGTGAAGCTCGTAAGGCCAAAGCTATTGAAGCAGAAGTTAAGGCACTTAAAGAGCCGGCAAAGAAATATGCCGATAGTATTTTCGAAGATCTATTCGGAGAGAAATCTCTGGATTACGCGCTTCCTGATATTAAAGAACTCGCCTCTGACATTCCTAAACGTCAGATTCTTTCGGCCGATGATGAAGAAGAAATTCAGTACAAACAATCTGAAGATGAAATGCTTCCGGATGATGATGATTCTGTAGTTTCTGCTCGCAATGATTCTGGTTATAACAACAGCCAGCGTCCGCGCGACTCCCGTCCGTCTCAAAGTCAGGGTCAAAACCGTAATCAGAACAACAACAACCGTAATCAGGGTCCACGCCAGAACAATAACGAGCGTCCACAGCAGGGCGATCGTCCGCCACAAGGTCAGCGTCCTCCGCAGCAAAATCGCGGACCGAATCCAAATCCAGGGCCTAACAACAATAATCAAGGCCGCCGTCCTCGGTAATCTATGAGGATCCTGCACACCTCTGACTGGCATTTAGGCAAAAGACTTTTTAAACTCGACCGTCTTGAAGAGCAGTCCTTATTTCTGGACTGGCTCGTGACAACACTTAAAGATCAAAAAATAGATTTTCTCCTCATCGCGGGAGACATCTTCGATACACCCACGCCTCCTCATCAAGCATTGCAACTTTTTTATGATTTTCTGGGACGAGTATCCACTGAGACTCAAACAGAAACGCTGGTCATCGCGGGCAACCACGATTCAGGACTTCTGCTGGAAGCTCCGGCCAAACTTCTTTCTCCTCACAGAGTTAAAGTCTGGGGAAAACTTTCAGAGAATCCGGCCGATCACTGGGTCAGGATCAAAAAAGATGCAGATGAATTAGAAGTCTGCGCTCTGCCTTTTTTCCGCTCTTATGAAATCTTACGAGATGGAAATACTGATGCTATCGCCTCCCTTAAAAATTATCTGATTAAGAAAAAAACACTACCGCAACTTCTCATGCTTCATCACCTTGCGGGGATGAGTGAGGCCGGAGGCTCTGAGCAGGTCGTAACCTTGAGTGGAGTGGATTCAATTCCGACTGATATTCTGACCACATTTGATTATGTGGCGCTCGGCCACATCCATAAGCCACAAAAAATCGGTGAAAAGATTTATTACTCGGGCTCTCCTATTCCGATGCGTTTTTCCGAGAGTTACGCCAAGTCTGTTATGATGCTTGAACTTAAAGATGAGAAGCTCACATTTGAGAAGTTTTCCATCCCGGTTTTTAGACCCATCATTACGGTTAAGGCCGATGAAACCAATTATAAAGAAAAGATTCTCGCTATTCCTGAATGGATTGGACTTACGACTCAAATCGAAGTTCAACTCTCTCTCACTGCTCCTCGAGTAGGCTTGATTGATGAAATTAAAGATCTCCTCAGTAAACGAGGAGCGGAGCTTTTATCTTATCAGCCGATGTATCTGCAAAATGAAAAAGTCGAACGTAAGAATGAAAAACTTTTTGAACTCTCGCCACTGGAGCTCTTTGAAGAGTTCTATGCCACCAAGTACCCTGATGCTCCGGAAATACCTAGAGAACTTAAGTCCGACTTTGCTGAACTTTTAGACAAGGTTAAGCATGCGACTCCTTAAACTCAAAATCAGAAATCTTGCCTCCCTTAAAGGAGAGCATGAGATTAATTTTAAAGAGATTCATAACGTGAGTCCCCTGTTTGCTATTACGGGTGAAACGGGTGCTGGTAAATCCACGATTTTAAATTCTATTGCACTGGTTCTGTACGGCAAGGTTTATAAAACGGCCATCAACCAAGCGGATCTCGTAACTCTGGGTGAAAAAGACGGTGAAGCTCAACTGATCTTTCAAGTTCGCGGGAAGAATTATCTCGCCGAATGGAAGGCCAAGATCAGAAACCAGCGCACCGGTGAGTATCTTAAAAAACCAGAAACCATTCGATATATCTATCCTATTGATGGGGATGATTTTGATTCACAGAAAGGCTCGCCTATTGAGTCGGTTGAAAATCTTCTGAATCTTGATTTTGATCAGTTCTGTAAGTGCATCATCTTAAACCAAGGAGAATTCGCGCGTTTTCTTTCAAGCTCCTTTACGGAGAGGAAAGAGATTCTGGAAAAACTTTACCCAGGCGAGATGCTTGAAAGCTTGTCAAGAGAACTCAAAAACGATCTGGATAAATCTCAGCGGGAGCTTAATGATCTTGAGATCGAGCTCGAGACTCTTAGGGGTGATGGCGGAGACGGCAGTCAACTGATTGAGAGGCGCGATGCTGTCGCTCAGAGTCTTAAAACATCTGAATCATGGGCCCAGAGAATAGAATCGCTGGATTTTCATTTCGTCTCACTGATGGATTATCATAAAAAGTTTCAGGATAACAAAAAGAAGAGTGATAACTTAAGACTTGATGTTGTTCGCGAGACCACGATTTATAACCGCATCCTCAAAGAATCTCAGACTTTCACTGATAGCTATATGACTCTGCAAAAAGAGCAGGAGCGAGAGCTGCCAAAACTTCAGGAGTTTTTAAAATCTGAAGAGAGTTTAAAACAGTGGGAAGAGAATCATCGCAATCTTGAGAGTCGACGTCTGAA
>JBBARF010000143.1:0-8306 GCA_040399925.1 Bacteriovoracaceae bacterium | reverse complement strand
AGATAAACTTGTCGAAAATTCTGCCAACATGGGTGTTAAACTTGAAAAAACTTTTCAGAAGTTTTCTGAGAAGCATCCAAGCTTGGGCGAGGCCCGCGGAAAAGGTCTGCACTGGTGTCTAGAGCTTGTGAAAAACCGCAAGACTCGTGAAGAATTGAGTGAGTGGAATAAGCCAATGTCTAAACCAATGACAGAGGTTTCGGCATTCCTCAGACAAAATGGTATTTCTACTTTTGTTCGCTGGAACCAGGTTTACGTTTGCCCCCCACTTTGTATAAATGAGAAGCAGCTCGATGATGCGATGGAAATTTATGACAAGGCCCTAGATATCGCTGATAAAGGTACTGTTTAATTTATAACTTTTTAATATTCGGAGCTTTTCAATGGATCCCAAGCAACAAGTTAAACTTCTCATTTACGGAGCTGCGGCCCTGGTCGCAGTCATCTTCATCATGGGATCATCATTTACTATTCCACCGGGACACCGTGGAGTCATGGTCACCATGGGTAAAGTGGCACCGGTCTTCGCCCCAGAAGGTTTTGGATTCAAGGCTCCCTTCATTACAGATGTCTTACCCATTTCGATTCGTCAGCAAACCAAATCAACGGAAGCTGACTGTTACTCTTCAGATCTTCAACAAATTAAAATTGAACTGCGTATCCTCTACCGAATTCCTGAAAATATGATCGTCAGAAATTTCCAGGATTACTCAGGTGATCCCTTTGATAGTTTAGTCGCCCCACGTGTCGCCGAAGCTCTTAAAGAAGTAACTGCTCAACAAAGTGCTGAACAGATTGTTAAAAAACGCGAAGAGATCAAAACCAAAGCACTGGAAATGGCGCGAGTGAAAATCGGAAATCTCTTAGTCATTGAAGATATCGTCATTCAAAACGTAGCTCTTTCCAAAGAACTAGAGTCAGCGATTGAAGCGAAGATGGTTCAGGAACAGGAAGCTGCAAAAGCCAAATTTATCCAACAGAAAGCTGAAATCGAAGCCAATACTGCGATCATCAAAGCAAAGGGTGAAGCAGAGGCCATACGAATTAGAGGTCGCGCTCTTCAAGAAAACCCAGGTCTAGTTCAACTTCAAATTGTTGAAAAATGGAATGGAGTTTCTCCGATGGTTATTGGTTCTGGTGGTAACGGGGCAAACATTATTTTGCCCCTCAAACAATAAAATCTTCGGAGGTTTCAATGAAAGCTCTCTTTCTATTTTTTGTATTCACAATAGGCTCGGTCTTTGCTGCAACTGCTGACTACAGTTGCCAAGTCCGTGGTTATAGAATTGATTTTTTTATGACGAGAGATTCTTCAACTTCAGTTTGGCTCACAAATACAGATCGTCATCACACGATCACTCAGGGTTATGTGAAACATATTGAGGTTAAAGGAACTAAGTCTATTTACCATTTCTACGGACAGAACGCTCCACTCGACCTCACATTCAACACCCAAGACACCATCAACCTTCCTGATGTTATGTCTGTTAAAATCAACACCACGGCAGATGGCTTCCTCTTGATTGAGCGGCTTGAGTGCTATAAGCAGAATTGAAACAACTGACGTATTTTAATAAATAGAAAAGAAAAAGCCCAGAAGGGCTTTTTCTTAGTTACTGGCCATGTCGTTAGTTTGCTTATCAATGTTCTCACCCGACCACTGCACATCTTTTGCGAGCTCTTTAGATTCAAACTTTCCTTGTTTGAGTTCGTGCAAGTGAGCGTGGGTCGTAAAGTACTGAAGCGAGTGACCAACAAAATCTTCCACTTTATTAAAGTTATGCTTGACCATAAAGGCTTCAAGCCCCGCTTTAAGTTCGTGGACCATTTTGTATCCTTGGAGCATTGGTCCCGTACAGCTTTGAACCGTATGAGAGCCAAGGAGCATAAACTCAATGGCGTCCGAAGATTTCTCAATTCCGCCCATACCAGAGATAGAAATATTTTTATTTCCCATGTCCTGAAGAGCTTTTGCTAATTTAGAGGTATGTCGTAAAGCAATTGGCCTTACCGCCTGTGCAGAATATCCACCATAGGTCGAATAGCCTTTAACAGTCGGAAGGGGTCTTAAGGTATCAAGATCAACACCAATCACAGCAAGGATAGTATTAATCAGAGAAATTCCGTGGGCACCAGATTCAATAGATCTAAAGGCCGGAACGTTTATGTCCCCCACATTCGGGGTCATCTTCGTCCATACCGGAATCTTTGATACTTCAGTGACCCATTTGGTAACCTCAGCAACGATCTCAGGATTCTCCCCCATCGCAGCTCCCATTTTTCTTTCAGGGAGACCGTGGGGGCAAGAGAAGTTAAGTTCAAAAGCATCGACACCAGAGTCCTGGCACATGACCACTAGCTTTTGCCAAGCCTCTTTATCGTATTCTTCCATAATCGAAGCGATCAGAATCCCCTTTGGGCATTCAGCTTTTATTTCTCTAAAATCTTTCAACCAATCTTCAATCGATCGATCGGAGATTAATTCAATATTTTGGAAACCAATGACCTCTTTTGTTTCGCGCGAATAAAGTTTTCCGTAGCGAGGAGCAACGTTGTGAACTTTTGAAGCGTCGAGAGAACATGTTTTAGCAACAACTCCGCCCCAGCCTTCTTTGAAAGCTTTAAGGATTGTGGCCTTGTTTGTTCCTGGAGGACCTGAACCAATAACAAATGGATTCTCGAATTTGAGACCATTCACTACAATTGAGAGATCTTTACTCATGGTGATTCCCTTTATTACATGCCCGAACGTGGAATATAGCGACCGGCACCTCGTTCAACATTGAGTTTCCCCTGATCGAACTGAACTTTACCGTTTGCTAGTACCCAAGTTGGAGCACCTTTAGTTTTATAACCTTCAAAAATATTGCGATCACATTTATGTAAGTGAGTCTTGGCCGAGATCACGTCTTCTTTAGTTGGATCCCAGATCACGAGATCCGCGTCCGATCCAACCATCACAGCTCCCTTGCGTGGGTACATGCCGAAGATTTTCGCAGGCCTTGTGCAGTTCACCTCAACGAACTGATGGATATCAATTCTGTCTTCAAGCACACCATACGTGTACATGAGTGAAAGACGGTTCTGAATTCCCGCAGCTCCATTAGGAATTTTGCGGAAGTCTTTAAGACCTAGGGTTTTTTGTTTGGTCTGGTGAAACGGACAGTGATCCGTTGCAACCGTTTGAATGATTCCAGATTTAAGAGCTGCCCATAATGGAGCTTGATGCTCTTTCGGACGGATCGGTGGGCTCATCACATAGGCCGCACCTTCAAAGTTTGGTTGATCATAAACAGTATCATCCAAAAGAAGATACTGGGGACAAGTTTCACCGAAAACAACCTGACCACGTCTGCGAGCTTCATCGATAGCATCTACGGCTTCTTTAGCAGTCACGTGAACGATATAAAGAGGAACACCAGTCATTCGAGCAAGCATCACGGCACGACCAGTGGCCTCGCCTTCTAAGGGAGCTGGCCGAGACTGAGCGTGGTACTTAGGATCAATCTTCCCTTCTTTGAAAAGTTTCTCCTGCAGGGCCACAACCATCTCACCATTCTCACAATGGGCGGTTACAAGTGCGTTTAATTTTTTAGCATTCTCCATGACCTTGATCATCTCAGTATCATCGACTCCAATAGCTCCACGGTAGGCCATGAATGTTTTAAAAGATGTGATGCCCTCGTGACGTACACAATGCTCCATCTCCTTGGCGGTGTTATCACCAAACCAAGTGACGGCCATGTGGAAGGCATAGTCCGCGACAGACTTCTTCGCTTTTTCTTTCCACTGAGCAAGGCCATCAAGCAAGGGCTGGTTGCGAGCTGGAATAACGAAATCAATGATCGTCGTCGTTCCACCGGCAACACCAGCGGCGGTCCCCGTCTCAAAATCATCGGCCGAAATCTCACCCATGAACGGAAGTTCCATGTGAACGTGGGCATCGATAGCACCAGGGAAAATAATATGTCCCTTAGCATCGATGACACGAGTGTCAGACTTTGGCTTATCCAAATTCTGAGCGATATTTTTGATCACGCCATCTTCGACATAAATGTCAGAGAAGTAGCGATCTGTGGCGGTGATGATCTCACCATTTTTAATTAATACAGAGCTCATTAAGACATCCAGTTACGAGTTTGTGGCTCGATGAATTTAGTCGTAATTTTTCTATCTTGAGTCCAGAAATCAATTCCTTGATCTCCAGTCAAATCTCCATTACCAAATTTAGAATCATTCCATCCACCGAAACCGAATGGCTCACGAGGAACTGGAACACCTACGTTCACACCATTCATTCCTGCATTAGCATTTCTGAAAAGGTACTGAGCGTTCGCACCGTTAGAGGTGAAAATTGAAGCCGCATTTCCGTAAGGATTAGCGTTTTCAATTTTAAGCGCTTCTTCGATTGTATTGACTCTTGTGATCGAAAGTACTGGCCCAAAGATTTCTTCGCAACCAGCAGGCATATCGGGGCTTACGTTATCAAGTAAAGTTGGTCCAACCCAGTAACCATTTTCAAGACCTTTAACGTCTGAATTTTCTGGCCTTTGGTTTCTTCCATCAACGAGAACTTTCGCTCCCATTTTTTCTGCGGCCGTGATGTAGTTATTGATTCTTTCAACAGATGTTTTGTTGATCACAGTTCCTTGCTTCTCACCAAGCTTAATCGATTTAGCGTAAGCAACCATTCCATCGATATGTTTTTGACAGTCGCCAACGGCAACCATCATTGAAGCGGCCATACAACGTTGACCAGCACACCCCATTGCAGAGTCTACGATCTGCATAGGAGCTGTTTCAAGGTTAGCGTCTGGCATAAGGATCAAGTGGTTTTTAGCTCCACCAAGAGCAAGAACACGTTTACCGGCCATAGCTGAACGACCGTAAACGATTTTCGCCACTTTCGTTGATCCCACAAAACTCAGAGCTTTAATATCGGTGTTATCACAAAGAGCGTTCACAACATCCACTCCACCGTGAATGACGTTAAGTACGCCATCAGGGAGACCAGCTTCTTTTAGAAGAGCAGCTAATTTCATTGAACCCAAAGGCACTTGCTCAGAAGGTTTAAGAATCATGGTGTTCCCTACAGTCAGAGCTATAGGAATAGTCCACATAGGACACATAACCGGAAAGTTAAAAGGAACGATCGACGCTACAACACCAATCGGCTCTTTGATCACTTGGCAGTAAATGCCATTTGAAACTTCAAGCATGGGACCAGTAATTTTGTTGGGAATTGAACATCCGAATTCTAAAACTTCGATAGCTTTAGCGACGTCACCGTGAGCTTCGGCCAGCGTTTTTCCATTTTCAAGAGAAACGAGTTGCTTGAGTTCTTCGAAATCTCTTTCCATCAAAGATTTGAGACGGAACATCACTTGAACGCGCTCTTTGATATTTGTGTTCGACCACGTTTTGAAAGCAGCTTTTGCCACAACAACAGCACTATTAACATCATCAGCAGTTCCCAAAGGTACTTCCCCGATAGTTTCACCGGTATATGGTGTATGAAGAGGAAGATACTGCTTGGCCTTTGATTCGACTTCTTTATTCCCGACCCAGTTCTTCAGTTTTCCGAAATCTTTTTTGATAGCAACATTATTTAAACCCATGCGTACTCCTTCACGGTTATTTTTTTTGAAAAGGCATTTTGAAAATTGTTCGGCTGCGTATGAAAATTGGCGGCAGCATTAATAGAAATAGGAGTGATAATAGCAACGAAGAGTCTATATCTGACACGAAAGCTCCTTAATTTAGAGCTTAAGTATTAACAAGGGCTTCTCGCCCTGTCACATCTTTTGTTGAGGAGAGATAACGCATGGAGTGATTTCGGAATCTTTGGAGTTATAACTTAATAAATACTGAAGGATACCATCTGCGCGAGCATGATTAATTCGGACAAGGTTTTAGATCAGGACTGCGGTCAGATCGAAACTGATCGAGACTATAAGCCGCCAAAAAATTTAAGTTTGGCATAGAATTTAGACTGCTGACTTAAGACGGTCTGGAAATCTTCTGCGAACTTCATTTTTTCTAGTTGTTTCTGGAAGAGTTCAAGCAGTGAGTTATCAATAATCGTTAGGCGCTTGGAGTGTCGGTAGATCATGAGAATGATATCAACTTCTGAAAAGGGAATACTCTCGACGGTTTTCCCCTGGGCCAGTGCCACTTTAGCGATTTGATGCCATTTCATGAAATTGACCGTGGGAAATGATAGTTTCAGTTTATATTTTGGATAAATATAAACGTCTAGTGCCTCACCTTTAAAAGCCGGAGTTCTAAGACATAGTGTGATGGTGGGTTTACCAGTATGAAAAACATTATGAATAAACTCCTCACGTGGGTTGATAGCTTGAACGGCATTCAAGGCCAACTCATCCAAACCTTCCTGAGTCATCTCCCCTTGAGAAAGTCCCGGACCAATTTCCTGGAGGATCTTAAACTTGTAGCGGATTTGAACGGATGAGCCGACGATGACTTTAAAGGCCCCACAGAAGTGATGATTGTGAATATTAGTGTCGGACTTAAACCAGACATAAATATCGATGAGAAAGTTCTCGCGTCTAACCAGAGTCAGGGGGAAGTCACTAAACTCTCCGTTAGGAAACTGCTGAAGGGGTAAAGTGATAGTTGGAGATTCTTTTAAGCAGACATCGATATCGGGGACATAGTCTGTTGAAAAATTTTTAAGAGCACGAGCAGCGAGCTCGGGAAAAACTTTTTCCTCAAAATTTTGGCCGCTCCACTCTGTCTCAACCTGATTGGCCAATTGCTCAAGGTCTTGCTGAAACTGCTTTAAACTCATGCTTTAAGCTTACCCGAAAAATAAAACACTTTAAATTTTATAAACAAAAGTTGATCTTTTTATTTACGCACAACGTAATCCTTTTAAATTAATGACAAGTCTCGAAAAATATATACAGCAGGAGTAGTCTGAGGAAAAATGGTGGGGTGAAATTTTGTTCATTCTATTCTAATTGGACCCTTGCCGCCGACCTCATGACTGCCCTGCTGGGTTCGATTCTCGCCATTTTTGTGATTGTGATGATTAGAACGCAGATCAAGAAGGACTTTGTCCTCAAAGCGATGTTTGTCTTGGTATCGCTGAATATCCTAACCTGCCTTCTCAATCTCAAGTGCAGAACCCGTTGTATGGAGCTGATCCCTTACGGTTTTCCTGAAGGAAATGTCTTCTTCCTACTCTTTATCGTGATGCCCTTGTGGCTTGTAGGTTTTGGCACCGCTATTTGGATTATCCAGCGGTGCTCAACCAATACCAAACTCGGTATTTAATCCTACTTTAAGTTGGCAAAATAATCTGTGGCTTCAATCAGTTTTGATTTAATTCCTGGCTCCGATGCCGAGTGACCTGCATCCTGAATGATAAAAAGTTTTGATTCAGGCCAGGCCTCATGAAGTTCATAAGCCGAAGTCGCGGGACAAACCACATCATAGCGGCCTTGAACAATCCATGCAGGGATATGGCGAATTTTATCGACGTTCTTAAGAAGCCAGCCATCTTCTTTGAAGAAGCCTTTGTTTACAAAGTAGTGACACTCCACTCGCGCGAAAGCATCAGCAAACTCATCTCCACCAAAACGCTCGATAAAATCGGGATCTAGAAAAAGTTTTGACGTTGAGCCCTCCCAAACTGACCATGCCTTAGAAGCTTCAGAACGAATATTTTTATCAGGAGAAGTCAGGCGCTTATGAAAAGCTGCAACCAGATCATGTCTTTCGTTTTGTGGAATGGGAGCAAGGTACTTCGCCCACGCATCAGGGTAGATGTTGCTCGCTCCTTCTTGATAAAACCATTTAATTTCTTTTTCTCGGAGAAGAAAAATACCACGCAAGACCAGCTCTTTGACTTTATCCGGATGATTAATAGCATAAGCAAGGGCCAGGGTTGATCCCCAAGAGCCACCAAACACTGACCAAGTGGAAATTTTTAAATGCTGGCGAAGTTTTTCCATGTCATCCACCAAATCCCAAGTTGTGTTATCTTTTAATTCAGAAAAGGGACGGGATTTTCCACAACCCCTTTGATCAAACAAAACAATCCGCCATTTTTTGGGATCAAAGAAGCGGCGTTGAGAAGGATCAATGCCTCCACCCGGACCTCCGTGAATAAAGACGATGGTTTTCCCATGAGGATTTCCGACTTCTTCAAAATAAATATCATGCAGATCACTAACTTTGAGGTGACCTGAATTATAAGCTTCTATTTCTGGATAAAAATCACGCATAAGGTATCCTTGGTAAGTAAGCCCGTCGCCATCCTCAACGGATGCCAGGGCATC
>JBBARF010000142.1:0-8355 GCA_040399925.1 Bacteriovoracaceae bacterium | reverse complement strand
AATTAGCTTTACAATAAATAACGATTGCTATGAAAAATAAAACAAACATTTGCTTAAGAGTATGAAAAAATCATTATGACCCAAATAATGTTCTGGTGGGTGTGGGATAAAAAATATGGTGACTAATGAAGAGGCAACAACCAAGGCGTAGAGGCCCGGACCTGTTCCAAAGAACCATGCACACAAAAACACCAGTGGATAAATAAAGAGGAAACGTAACGACCCAATCACTTCCGAAAAGGCCAGATGCAGTCCAATACCGAGGATGATCATAAGGGTTGGATAAAGGTATCGATAGACAACCGGCAGGTTATGAAAACGTTGATAGGATAATAAATACGCATCGAATGTTTGTCTCAAAAGTGCCTCTGTTAGGGAATAAAAGTAACACTAAAAAAAGATTTATGTACATCGTTTTAGTCAAAGACAGTGTTTGCAAGATGTAGTTTCAATCGGAATTTAAACTTGAAAGAGATAACTTAATTGAACCTATAGTTGAACTTAAGGAGAACCTTTGAGAAAATGAATCATCTGCAAAACTTCGGCGTCAACCTGAAGGACATCTAAATGACCATCTCCATTGTAATCTGTCATATGAGTTGAAATATATCTTAGAGAATCACTCGAAAGATCATTAAGGATTGTATTGCTACTGTCCCAGACTAAATCCTGTACATACTGATTCTCTTTCAAAAAAAGTGTGCCTCCGAAGTTGCCTGTATAGTTATAAAATTCTGCATTATTTTTTAATCCCTGAAACAACTCTTCACCTTGAGAAACATGGTCCACATCAGCTATGAACATATTTCCTGCATACTGATCGGCCATACCGCTATTAAAGCTAGAAGAATAAGTTCCACTTCCACTGAGGAGCTGTTCCATGATGTCTTCATTAATAGCAACAAAATCGAGGATCCGGTCGTCATTAATATCGGTTACATTAATGGCACGAATTCCGGTCGATAATCCATCATCAAATAAAGTACTCGAGGGATAAGTGACCACAACATTCTGATCGATTAATCCAGTCTCACTATCTGCTAAAAAAACATTGTAATTCATGATTGTTGAAACATCAGCTGCAGCAACCGTGACATCGACCAATCCATCATTATTAATGTCAGCTAAAATAAAATTATGGATAGCTCCAAGATTATCAATCCCAGCAATTTGTGTGAACATCCCATCGCCCCGGCCAAGCATGATGACCAAGGTACCGTCGTAGAAAGATATTCCATCAAACTCATTAACCGCCATCGCAATATCAACTTTGCCGTCGTTGTTAAAATCATGAAACTGAATTTTATTAATGGAATCAGGGTCAGCAGCAACAGAGACGTGGAGTGTACATAATTCACTATCAAAGCGTGAACTCAAAGGATTCCATGGACGAACGCAAACTCCCATAATGGGATCTTGAATTGAAAAAACTAGATCTGCGCGATTATCGCCGGTTACATCAGTTAAACTGAACCAAGTAGAGTAACTAGATCCAAAAGTGCTCATGGTGGCATTTTTTGTGAAGACGCCTGAACCATTGTTTAAATAAACTTCAAAAAGGGGAACATGTCCACCGGCAGGATCTTTATCGGGTAAAAGGTAAACTAAGTCCTGATCACCGTCATTATCCAAATCGGCCGTATTAACCATTGAGGCAACAGCATAATTAACAATGGTATTTCCAAGGGCCGATAAACGTTTTGAGCTTTCTGCTGTAAAGCTCGTTGTACTCTTAGTCGCCGTTGCATAAGAGTAACCAGTATCACCGCAATCATTTTTCACAACCATCTCATAAGCACCGGCGACTTCAGGAAGTTTAACTCGTGACTCGCCTGCTGGAACATTTCGTGTTGTTACCAGATTGAAAGTTAAGCGATCTCGGAATTGAATCAATAAAGGACGAGTAAGGTCATCGATGTTGATCAGGACTGATTCACCCGGATCACCACTGATTGTACGATCCTGCAGAGTAAAAGTATTTCCGCAAGAAGAGACAAGATTAGCATTGTTAAACTTGATGGATTCTTTGTTACAGGCAGCTGTTAAAAGGGCAATCAAGAGGAAGAGAAACGGTCTAAACATATGAATAGATTATACTCCAGAATGGAGTTTTTTTGGATTTATGGGCGTTCAAAGAGTTGAAAGCCGCCACTTAAGAGATATTATGCACGATAAGCGTAGGTGCCAGTAATGAGTGGCTAAAAATGACCTAAGGGCCTTTAAGAACCTCGATCTTCTTGATTAAGAAGACTCTCAAACCGGAGGAATTAACTGTCCCCAACTGCAACCTTTCTAAGGAGTTTTTAAGTTTTAACCACAAAACCCCATTCAATCTGAACCTGACCATTCACTATTAGCCCCTTGGGCGGATTAGGGAATGGTCCGGCTTCATTAAACGCTTCGATGGCAGCATCATCGAGTTCCTGAACTCCACTGCTGCCCTTGATCACTATCCGTTCAATCTCTCCTTCTGGTGAAAGAATAATCACTAAGGCGGTAATGTGTTCGTCATCACTGGCAATTGAGCGCTCCTTCTTAACCATGAGGGCGGCCTTCTCTTGAATACTTCGGCCCCAGAACTGCTCCAGCTTCTGGCGGATGCGGTGATAGAAGCCATAGTATTTATATTCAATGGTGTTGAGATAAGTAAAATCTCCCAGAGGGATATTGAGCAAATGATCACCCGATGCACTCTCGCCTCGTTCACCTTTATGTCCGTTGACTTCGCCTTTGACTCTTCGACTATAGGTCTGGGCCGATGATTTGTAGGGATCATGACCTTTTTTGAAAGTTGATAGTTCAGACAGTTCAATCTTCTTAGTTTCACTTCCCTTCACCACTCCTCTTCCACCCTTTTTAAAGACACCGATATTTTTACTTTGAGTTTCACGATCAAACTTCCGGGTCTTATCACTCAAGTAAGCATCATCCATAGGCCGCGCTTGAGAGTTTCCATCCTCAGATTCAACAATTTGTTTTCCAGTGAATGGATAATGGCGAAGGACTTTAACTTTGATGGGCCTCGGTTTGTAAGGTTGTTCAGTGGTCACGCGGGATATGGTGTCGGTCAGGTCAGTTGAAACTTTGAGAGCAAGCAGAGAGACGTGAATTAACAACACGATGAGGAGTTGCCAAGTATATGATGAACTGAGTTTTCCAAACTTCCTCATGTTTCCTCCAATAGCTATTGTAGGTCACATGAGGGATGTTGAATCTAAGCGCTAACTTAAGCTCAATACACTGAATTTGTCAGTGAAGAATTATTCTAAATCTTTTGAGATAGTTGCGGCCGTATTGAGTTTGCCGATTTCTCCAGCATAAACATAATTCAGACTATCGGGTTTATCACACGCAGTGTGATAACAGGGAGTTTTAGTACTCCAGTCTTCAATTGTTAAGAGAGTTGGAACATTCTTTTTAATGAAAGGAACATGATCACTTCCCCAAGCTCCCAGAGTAATCTTGGTTTTAAGATTGGTGAAGTTGGCCGTGAGCTGAGCAAACCAATTGGCCAGACCTTCATACTGAGAATCTGTTTCAAGTTCAACAATGTCATTTGAGTTGTAACCAACCATATCCATGTTAATCGCCAAGATCATATTTTTGATCTGGCCATTAGAAGCTAAAACATCAGCATAGTGCTCAGCACCTAAAAGTCCCCCCTCTTCTCCATTGGTGGCAAAAAAGCGGATGGTTTTTTTATTAGGATAAGTTTGTAAAACCCGCGCCATCTCCATCAAGACCGCGGCTCCACTGCCATTGTCATCGGCACCGGCAAAATCTTTTCCGACAGAATCAAGGTGGGCCATGATGAGAATAATTTTGGAAGGATTCTCACTTCCGACTTTATCGGCAATCACACTGCAGGTATCGGCCTTGTAACAAACCGTACTAACCACAAGACCAAGAGAGGCGAATTCAGCTTTAATGGCATCAGTCGCTTTACGGTTTTCTGCGCTTCCAGCTTTACGGGTTTTATAGGCCGAGAGGGCCTCAACAGATTTTCTGATCTCAGCTGTGTTCACCTGAGAAGTATAAGTTTTAATCAGGTCAGAATCAGCATTTGATTTAGTGGCTGAAACACTTGGCATGTAAGAACGAACATCACGTCCTGCAACAGGAAGAAGGTATTTATTAATGCTTTCCGGAGCTCCGTCTTTTTTTTCTACTAACCACAAACGGCCATCTACTTTCACAGTCGTGATAAAAGCTGAGAATTTTGCCACATCATGGGGATGCGAGCTCATCACCTGATAAAGGGGTTTAGTAGAGGCGAAAAGAGAAGACGTGAGAAGAGAGAGAAATAATAAAAATTTCATGACAACATCCTTGTTGCTTCAATTAGATAATGTCGGTGATTGTTTTACAAGTGGGATAAGTAATGCAGAAGATCAGAAGGCCTGATCTCCTTAGCGGCTAGGCTTACGCCTCTTTAGAATAATTTTGAGATTCAAGGTTGAACATGCTCGAGAGTCTCAAAGTAAGATCTACCGAAACCTTTCTTTTACCCTTAATAATTTTTGTCATGAGTGACTGATCCACACCGATATCACGAGAGAAAGCTCTCAGTGAGTAGGTCGGGTTCACTGACTTACGTTTTTGAAATTCATTAACGATGTGCTCGACCATTCCTGTATTATTCATTTGCATAGATCCTCCGGTTGTTAGTATCTGTACCTCATTTTAGGGATCTGGCCTCACCGGCAGGAAAAAAAATTGTACCACTTTAACCGCCCAAGTATCGATTTTCAGAAGTCACCTCCTAAATCTTGGGAATAAAAGAAGGCACGAACTCTGACTCGCCTACACTTGTTGATAGAGCTGACCCCATTTATCTCTATAGGCGCCCAAGTCAGAAACATCAAACCAGTCTTGTCTAAATTTTGCCGGAAAGGGAATAGTCTGAGGCTTGCGATAGGTTCTAAATACGTAATCCCAGAGGGGCGTGGTCACACCGTGGTTCATATTCTCATCTACGTAGTGATGATAGAAGTGATGAGCGCGCATTCTCGAAGCATAGCCGTGAGGTGGGGCCTTAATGTGCATGCGAAAATGGACGAGCTCATAAGTGAGATACATCGCTACAAATCCTAAGGTGAAAAAACTGGCAGACATTGTGCCGGATAGAGTAAACCCAAGTAAAAATATTTTTGGTCCCGTAGCAATCAGGGTAAGAATCTTGTCTCGCGGTCCGGCAAAATAATTTTTCTTCAAATGATGTTTCGTGTGCTCTTTATGAAAGCGAGTCCTTAAAAGGAGTTTTGTTTTAAAATGACCGAGGAAACGATGGAGAGCATACTCAGTGAAGGTCCATAAAAAAGCACCGGCCAAAAGGGAGAGAAAAACATTCATTAAGATCATCAGATCTCCTTCATATGAATATTTTAAACTTCAAACAGAGGCTTTTCTACTCGCTTTTGAGGAAGACTTCTAACTCTTGGAAATGAAGGTTGTTTCGGTCATCTGGTAGGGACTTTTATCAGAACTATTCATGTTTAAAAAAAGGGTGGTTAATGAATCCTATCACAGACCACCCTTTTTATTTTGTCGTCTCAGGCATATTTGGAATAAGCATTCACCACTGTCTGAGCATCAATATTAAGCAGCCCTGAAAGTTTACATGCAAGCTCTGCAGAAACCTTTCTTTTGCCTTTCAAAATCTTGGTCATGAGTGACTGATCCACACCAATTTCTCGAGAGAAAGCTCTCAAAGAATAAGTAGGATTTAGGGATTTTCGTTTTTGAAATTCATCGAAAATGTGTTGTACAAGCCCTGCATTGTTCGTTTGCATGGTGTTCTCCTGTTTGGTTTTCATCATTCTAAAGAGTGCCGGTGACCGTCAGGAATAAAAATTGTTCCATGACTATTTTCTAACAACCTCTGGATTATCTATGCAGAATTGTTCACTACCGACGTTAGCGGCCAGAATCCTAATAAAAATCACAACAAAACCTGTCCCAGGACGAGCTAACTTCAACCACGAGTGGTTCAATATCCACTCTCACCTTTGAATAGTGTTCTTGATTCCTAGTTGGGGTTAATAACACATTTTATGTAAGCTTAAACGGAGATGAACAAAATTCACTGTGATGTGAATTCTCAAGAAAAAGCGGTCAAATCATCGACGAGCAGAAGTGAATACAAAGACAAAATCAGTTAAGAATATTCCCTCGTTAGGGGTGATCCAAGATGTATAAAATAATTCAGAATTAAGGCCTGATCTAGATCAATTTCATATTCCCGTTCATGATATAGGGTCTCCTCCAAAAATTTTCCAGTTCTCATTCGCAGCAAACATTTACTTATTTTTAAAGGATTTCAAATGAGAACTATATTGTTTTTTTAGCTATGGTGTCGTCGCAACTTTCATTGGCGTGTGATGGAATCATATTTTCACATGCCATTTGTGAACCTCAAACGGGACGTGAAAATTTATTCGATCATTTACTTTACCTGGCACCTTTTAGACATTGTTTAAAAAATGATAAATCGATAAAATGATTGAGAGATAGAAAGGTGGGAATGTAACTCTATTACACCCCCTAAACCCACTAGCTTCTTAACATGACAGCAAGCTGTACTAGAAAAGTAAGTAGAGTGAGTACCCTGACTATGTCCTCCCTAACAAAAACCTCTTTTGTAAAAGGCTCCCCTTCATTGGGGAGTTATGGAACACGCCTGCGATCTTGCAAGAAAGCAGGACAGGCTAAAAAGAATTAAGCGGTTGAATTTTTTGAAAGATTGTCACGGAGCTAAAATTAGTTTTCTGGAAGAGATGAGAAAAATAAGTCTTTAATGGTGCCCAGGCGGGGACTCGAACCCCGATGCTTTTAAAGGCGCCGCCGTCTGAAGACGGTATGTCTACCAATTTCACCACCTGGGCATGGAGCTATATTAGTCGGGACGTCACGGTATATCAATACAGAGTTATGAGATTTTCCAGACGGATATTAAGGGAGGCCCATCGACTGCTCTGGCGGAGTGGAGAGTTCCTGAAAAAGCCTAACCATCCTCTACATAAGCTTGAGGTTCTTAAATTGCATAGGATTTGCCCCTTGATCTGCATTATGAGATGGTTTTAGCATGACTCAAAAGACGATTACCGTCACTGAAAAGCATTCGTTCCCTCTTAGGTTTCTGCACTGGAACAATGTTTTTCTTTTATCTCTTATGATCTGGAGTGGAGTGCTGATCTATTGGGCGAATCAGGCCTATTTCAAAATTCCACCCACCATCGCTCATGATCTTCATATTGAATACAGCCTCGCCCGTGGTATGGGTTGGCATTTTCTGATCATGTGGCCATTTGCTCTTAATGGTCTGGCCTATGTGATTTATCTTTTTGTCAGTGGTCATTGGAGGATGCTGGTTCCACTTAAACATTCATTGAAAGAGGTCATCCTCGTGGTCTTGCATGATTTTAAAATCATCAAAATTGCGCCGCCCAATATTGGTAAGTACAATGCGGCCCAAAGAATAGCTTATTCAGGCGCCATTGTCATGGGTGCCGGTACGCTCATCACTGGACTCGCCATTTATAAACCGGTTCAGGTTGGTTGGCTCACGTTCATCCTGGGCGGATACGAAGCGGCCCGCTTAGAACATTTTATCTTAACCATGGGGCTGGTCTTTTTTATCATCATCCATGTGCTGCAGGTTTTAAAAACAGGTTGGAATAACTTTCGCGCCATGATTGCAGGATATGAAATTGAAAAAAATTGAGGTCTCATCAAAAGTTCTTCGCCGTAGGCTGATCATCGCCATCAGCATTGCCCTGATAGTTTTAGCAGCAGTCAGTGCCACTATTGTCATGATCTCAAAAGGTGAACCTCTTGGTGGAGCGGCTCCCCTGCACCGTTATGGATTCCTCTGGAACGAAAAAGTGTTTTCTCTCTTGCAGTCTAATAAAAGATTATCTGTCGCTAAACCCACCCCCTCAAATGCTAAAGAGCCACGGGTTAACGGCATGGTGGGAATTGAATCGCCACTGGATCTGAAAAGCTATCGCGTCTATGTTGCTCAAGGTGAAAAACATCTCACTCTCATGCTGCCGGAGTTTCACGCTCTCCCTAAAGTTGGCTATACCACAGACTTTCGTTGTATCGAAGGCTGGAGTGAAGAAACGCAATTTGCTGGCGCACGCTTCTCAGAATTTATGGAAGCCTACAAATTAGGAAAAAAAGAAGACGGAAGTTACTATGAGTACGTGGGACTCGAAACTCCAGATGGAAAATACTACGTCTCGCTCGATATGGAATCCATGCTTCATCCACAAACAGTTCTCGCCTATGAAATGAATGAACACGCGTTAAGTCTGAAGAATGGGGCCCCCTTAAGGCTCATCATCCCTATCA
>JBBARF010000141.1:0-8356 GCA_040399925.1 Bacteriovoracaceae bacterium | reverse complement strand
ATTTTAAATATAAAGTAATGATTTTTTCTTTGGATTTCTTATCCATTATTTCCCCCTTCATTTCCATCCACTTATTGATTTCTTCCAGTAGCTTTTCCAGCTCATACCTATTTTCTGTTTGTCCACCCCAAGAAAAACTTGGAATGAATTTGTCCGTAAGGTGGGCAAACTCAAAAATATTGGTACAAATCCCAACCACTGTCCCACTGTTAAAGGAAGTATTAATGGAGGTTTTTACATAATCTCCCATGAAAATACCCGCTTTTTTTTCTGCTAAAACGAATGAATTGGTTTCGATATCCCAAATTTTAATTCTCCCGACTGTATTTTTTAGGTTTGAACATGATGTGCCTGCCCCTAAATTGCACCAGGTTCCTATGTAACTGTCCCCAATATATCCATGATGTCCTTTGTTTGAAAAACCATAGAAGATTGAATTTTTTACTTCACCGCCAATGGTGCAAGATGGACCAATGCTCGTTCCGCCATAGATGGTAGCTCCCATTTTAACTACACTATTTTGACCAATGAAAAGTGGCCCTCTTAACATAGCGCCGTCCATAACATGCACATTATTTGCAATATAGACAGGTCCATCTGTTGTATTAAAATAACAATTTTCTAGTTCCACATTTTCTCCAACATGTATCGGATGATGTCCACTTAATTTCACTTGAATGGGTATATGTTTACTATCTGTTGAAAGATTTAACAGTTCAAAATCTTGGATGATGGCCCAAGCATTCATCGAAGTTAAGTTCCAAAGCCTCTCTAATTTTACAAAACCCAGCTCTTCTGGTTCTTTTGTAGAATTGAAAAAGGTATGAAGGTCTAAATTGGCTGGCGGAATGAAATTGGCGGGGAATGATTTATCTGCTAAAATATCATCATTTGATTCAGCAACTATGGTAATGGGAAAGTTTTGTTTAAGTGAAAGCTGTTCCCATTTTTCTCTGATGGTTAAAATTCCAAACCTCAGGTCGGTAAAACGACGCGTGAGTGTCAGCGGGAAAAAATTAGTTGAAATATCTTTCTCAAGAAGAAGTAAACTAGGCATATTCTTTGAATGTTAAATCAAAGCTACACTGAAATGACTATAAATAAAAAACCCTCCTTATGGAGGGTTTTGAACAATTTATTTCTTTGCGTATTTCTTTTTGAATTTATCAATCCTACCTGCAGTATCAACCAACATGTTTTGGCCGGTAAAGAAAGGATGTGATGTATTAGAAATTTCAAGCTTTAGAAGAGGGTATTCTTTGCCATCTTCCCAAGTAATCATTTCTTTAGAAGCCGCAGCTGAACGTGTAAGAAAGGTAGTACCATTACTCATGTCTTTGAAAACCACGAATCTGTAATTGTCTGGATGAATGCCTTGTTTCATAATTTAATTTTTTTACGATAACATGGAATTTGCCATGCTATGAATGAGCTGCAAAATTAATGTTATTTTTTGAGAAAAGAAAATTAAGCTAATTTTTTATCAACGATGGGAAACAATTTCTTCAAATCACTTGGTTAGAAGTGGCATTTCAAGAAAACAGGTATAAATAGTTAGTTTTTTAGTTTTTCAACCAAATCTATGTATTCTTGCATGGCTTGATCCATGGTTTTGCCTGCTTGGGATAACCAAGCTTCATGTTTTGCCTTGGCTACAAAATCAAATGGATTTTCTGGAGCGTTATTGGTATTATCTCCAATGGTTGACTGCTTAAATAGACCATAAAGCTGCAATAAAGTGTCATTGCTAGGCCTTTCTCTTATTAGTTCAACTTCCTTAACAGCATGCTCGAATTTCACTTTCATCATAATCATAATTACTTAACGAAATTACGCGTTTAAATGTATAGCCCCAATCTTTTTTTCAAAAATAAGATACCTAATTGCCCTCAATCTTTACAATCAAATTGACTAATTTCGCAATCTATATTATTTTTCAAAAAATTAGATCGTTCAATTTTACGTATAAATGAAAAAAATCCGAAATTTTTGTATCATCGCTCATATCGATCATGGGAAGTCGACCCTGGCTGATCGTCTTTTACAAGTTACCAATACCATTACTGAGAGGGAAATGATGGATCAAGTATTGGATGACATGGATTTGGAGCGTGAAAAAGGCATTACAATCAAAAGTCATGCCATTCAAATCAATTACAAACATCAAAACGGTGAAACGTACATACTAAATTTGATTGATACTCCTGGTCATGTTGACTTTAGTTATGAGGTGAGTCGTGCCCTTGCCGCTTGTGAAGGTGCACTTCTTTTAGTTGATGCCACCCAAGGTATTCAAGCCCAAACAATATCAAACCTTTATCTTGCTGTTGAAAATAACCTGGAAATCATCCCTGTAATCAATAAAATTGACATGGATGGTGCAATGATTGAAGAAGTTAAAGACCAAATTGTTGACTTAATAGGATGTAAGCCAGAAGATATTCTTATGGCTAGCGGTAGAACTGGTCTGGGTGTTGAGGCTATTTTGGAAGCCATTGTAGCTAGAATTCCATCTCCCAAAGGAGATCCATTGGCTCCTCTGCAAGCATTGGTTTTTGATTGCGTGTTTAATCCTTTCAGGGGTATAATCGTTTATTATCGCATCACAAATGGTAGCATCAAAAAAGGTGAAAAAATCAAATTCGTTTCTACGGACACCATTTATGGTGCTGATGAAGTGGGTGTTTTGAAATTGACCATGTTTGAACAAAAAGAGGTTCAATGTGGCGATGTTGGATATTTAATTACGGGTATTAAAGTTGCAAAGGAAGTGAAAGTAGGCGATACCATCATAAGTGCCGCTAACCCTGCCCCTGCCATCAAAGGGTTTGAGGATGTTAAGCCAATGGTATTCGCTGGAATCTTCCCTGTCAATACAGATGACTTTGAAGAGTTGAGGGAGTGTATGGACAAGCTTCAGCTGAATGATGCTTCATTGACTTATGAGTTAGAAACATCTCAAGCGTTAGGATTTGGTTTCAGGTGTGGTTTCTTGGGACTCCTTCACATGGAAATTATTCAGGAAAGATTGGAACGAGAGTTCAATCAGACCGTTATTACTACTGTTCCTAACGTTAGTTTCATTGCCTATTCAACAAAAGGTGAAACAATTCAAGTTAACAATCCTAGTGAGATGCTGGATCCAACCCAGATGGATCGAATTGAAGAGCCGTTCATTAGGGCACAGATTATAACCAAACCTGATTATATTGGCAATATCATGACTTTGTGCTTGGGTAAACGTGGTAATTTAATCAGTCAGAGTTATTTAACCCAATCTAGGGTGGAACTCATTTTTGAAATTCCACTGACTGAAATCGTATTTGATTTCTATGATAAATTGAAGAGCCAGACCAGGGGTTATGCTTCTTTTGATTATTCTCCAATTGGATACAGAGAGAGCGATATCGTAAAGATGGATATTCTATTGAATGGAGAAAAAGTGGATGCATTGTCTGCACTCATTCACAGGGGTAAATCACAAGAGTTTGGTCGTAAACTCTGCGGAAAATTGAGCGAACTTTTGCCTCGTCAACAATTCCAAATTGCCATACAAGCTGCCATTGGTGCCAAGGTTGTTGCGAGAGAAAATATATCTGCGATGCGTAAAGACGTAACTGCTAAATGTTATGGTGGTGATATCAGCAGAAAAAGAAAGCTGCTTGAGAAACAAAAGGAAGGTAAAAAGAGGATGCGTCAAATCGGTAACGTAGAAGTTCCTCAGGAAGCCTTTTTAGCTGTGCTGAAGTTAGACGATTGATTTTATCCTGATACAATTGACTTTTACAGAAAGATTTTTATGAATATGTTGAGAACCCATTTAGCGATCAAACTAAATGGGTTCTTTTGTATATAGAAAAATATCAGTGATCTTTCAACAACTGCATCAACCTTTTCCTTTCTTTATTTTACTCTCTGTAACAGGTTTCTCCACTGGCGCTTCTCCGTCCTTTAGTTTTGAGGTAAATAGTTTCTCAATGTGCTGCCATTGCCCATTTACCCACTTAAAAGCTTCATAATCACCATCAGGGATGTACGTGTATTTTTTAGCGGGCTCATTGGTCTCTGAAATCAAATGATCGTAAATGATGATGTCTAAATCTTCATCATACAATATCCTGCCATTGCCATCTTTTTTATATTCAATCCAAAATCTTGATTGGTTTTTTTTAGGGATTGTATCTTTCGCAAATGAAAAGAAGTTTCCGCCAAAGACTGGCATTCCTGACTCATTGAATTGCATCACTTCCATTCTTTTCTTTGTGCTTCTTATGGTGTTTTCATCATATCCTAAAAGGGTGTAAAATGCTTTTCCTAGGTGCTCCTTTTTGATGATTTTATAATATATTGAACCTATCCACCACTCGTTATTTGTAATTGTATCTCGTTGATTTTCAATAATAAAACCTCTGTCAACTAAAGGTAATAACCTCAAATTCCCGTCAGCTGTTCTCATTTGAATGGCGCCATGTCTCCTATGTGTATTTTCATCTTTGCTTACCTGCCAAGTGAATAACTTAAAAGCGCTGTCCGGAGAATATATTCTTGAAATGGTTATGAGTGAATCAAAGTTAAAGTAAAAGGAATTTTTTACTTTAAGCGACCTCACCAAAACCCTGGTAAATAGACTGTCTGCCCTGAATCGATCTCCTGCTTCTTGTGCTTCAACCAACGTCAATCCTAATTTTGCTAGACTGTCTTGTTTTTCAATTAATATCCGTGTGTCTTCTTTGCTTATCTTTTGTGCATCAACTTGCAAAAAAAATGACAAACAAAAAATAATAGTTATGTAAAATGGTTTATGCATGGTATATATTGAATTCAAAATTCTGTATTTAAACTTAAAAGAAATTACAATTAGCAATGTATTGGCAAATCATGCCTTAGATTATTCAACTTTTAAACTTTTAAACTATTAAACCCTTAAACTCTTCAACCCTTCAACTCTTCAACAATCAACTGGCTGTTTCATTCTTCACTTTTCATTCTTAATTCTTCATTCAATTCAATTATTCCTTCCGCCATAAAACCCCATGAATACTGCTTCTTGTGCTCTTTGATGAAGTCTACATAGGTTTCCTTTCCTGTTTCAAAATACTCAATGATGCTGTCTGCTATCGCTTGTGAATGAGGTTCTGATACTAAACCTGTCTTTTTATCAACCACAGATTCTGCCAGTCCACCAACATTTGTAACAATCATCGGCAAGTTAAAATTCATGGCTAATGGAGTTACTCCACTTTGCGTTGCATGTCTATAGGGTTGTATCAACACATCTGCTGCGCTGAAATAGAACTTTATATTTTCTTCAGTGATAAATTTGTTGTGAATGATTACCTGTTTTCCCAGTCCTTCCTCCTTAATAATGTTCATATATTTCTCTTCATCCTCGTAAAACTCACCTGCAATCAACAACAGAAATCCCTTTTGTTTTATTCGTTGGTCTGCCATCGCTTTTAGCAGGATATCCACACCTTTGTAATGTCTTATAAACCCAAAAAATAGAATGATCTTTTTGTCTGTTTCAATTTGTAAACCTTTCAATCCTTCTTGCCTGCTTACTTGATTTCCAAAATGGTTGAAGATAGGATGGGGGAGCAGTATTTTTTTTTGTTTGATGCCCAACATGTTCATGTCCTTCATTACTTGCTCACTCATGGCAATAAATGCATGAATGGATTTGGTGAAATAAGAAGTGAACAGGCTGTCTCCAATCCTTTTTTCGTGTGGAATGATGTTGTCTGCTATGCAAATTATCTTGGTGAATTTATTTCTAGCAACTATCCTCAAAATAGTGCCAAAACATGGTCCCATGAAGGGCAACCAAAACCTCACCAGCACTATATCCGGTCGCTTTTTCTTAAGTTCTAGTCCAACCTTAATCCAATTAAATGGATTGATGGAATTGACCACTTGTTTTATGTTCAAATCCTTTGGCCTAGGGGCATCTGAATATTGGGTTTTGCCTGGAAATAAAAAGGAGGGATACTGCAGTGAAAAGGTATACAAAGTTGACTCATATCCTTTGAGCGTGAACTCTCTTGCCAAGCGCTCGGTGAAAGAAGCTATTCCACCTCTATAAGGATAGGAGGGACCTAAAAACACAATGCTGGGTGATGTATTGATTGTTGGCATGGTGCGCAAGGCTAAAATCCTTTTTTGTCTTCAAGATTATACGCATTTCTGTCGGGCGATGTTCTTGAAACCAATTCTCCAATAAATCCTGCCAGAAACAATTGTGTACCTATCACCATTGAAGTCAGTGCAATATAAAATGCTGGTTTGTTGGTGATTGAAAATTCAACATTGGTTATTTTACTGATGATCAAAACCATGCTTATGATGAATCCCAAGAAAAATGCCAATGAACCCCACAATCCGAAAAACTGCATAGGCTTCTTCCCAAACTTGCCTATAAACATGATGGTGGTTAAGTCTAGAAATCCGTTGACAAACCTTTCCCATCCAAATTTTGATACACCATATTTCCTGGCCCTGTGCTCCACTTCTTTTTCACCGATCTTATCAAACCCAGCCCACTTGGCCAACACAGGAATGTAGCGGTGCATTTCACCGTATACTTCAATCGTTTTAACTACTTCCTGTTTATAAGCTTTTAACCCACAATTGAAATCATGTAAGTAAATTCCTGACATCTTTCTGGTCACTGCATTGAAAAATTTTGAAGGGATATTTTTTGTTAAGACGTTGTCGTATCTTTTTTTCTTCCAACCACTGACCAAGTCATAATTTCCCTGTTTGATCATGTTGAATAATCCAGGGATTTCATCGGGACTGTCTTGAAGATCGGCATCCATGGTTATAATAACATCACCTTGAACTTCCCTGAATGCAACATTGAGCGCTGCGCTTTTACCGTAATTGCGTTTGAATTTAATTCCTTTGATGTTGCTGTTGCTCGAATGTATTTCATTGATTACATTCCATGATTGGTCTTTGCTGCCATCATCCACCAAAATAACTTCATAGCTGAAGGCATTTGCATTCATCACCCGCTCAATCCAGGCACAAAGTTCTGGCAATGATTCAGCTTCGTCTTTAAGTGGTATAACAACAGAAATATCCATTTATGATTGTTGGAATGGTGAAGGTGGATTTTTTTTGGTAACTGCTGCTCCTAATAATGAGCCAATGGCACCCATGATTAAGGTGCTTAGGATCGTTCCACCAATTACAAACGGCCAAAAGAATTTCTTGGTAAAAGACAAAGCCATTTCTACTTGTTCATCTGGTGTTTGTGGATTTTGTTCCAAAATCTTCTCTCTGGTGATTTCCAACATTTTATCTTGCATTTCAGGGAAGGCAAGGTTGTAAATTACTTGAAATGCCAACAATAGTATTGTAGCAAACGCACTGGCTTTGAATCCAAAGGAAAAGAGTTCTCCAAAACTTACCACATTGTCTTTTGATTTTGCAAATTCTCTGATAAAATATACCAGGGCCAAAATCATCAAAGCGAAACTAATGTATCCTAATTTTTGATTTTGCAATTGATCGGTTATGATCAAGATTACCGAAAATAGGATCAATATTCCTCCTATTATGGCTCCCGTTAAAAAATGGGTTATCGGTTTTTTGTCCATGGTTAATTTATTTTATTGATGATTTATTCTCAAAAATTGTCCCAAATACTTTTCCTTTCAATTGTTTTCCGATAAAAGGAGAATTTTTTGAGTTCGATGCTATGTCTGATTTTGAAAATTCAAACTCAGTTGTTGGGTTGAATAATGTGATATCAGCAACAGAACCTATTTCTATTTTTGCCGGCAGATTAAAGATACGTCTTGGATTGAAACAAATCATGTCTAATATCCTATCTATTGTAAGATTTACTGCTCCTAAAACACCAAAAGTTGATTCAAGTCCAACCATGCCAAAACCCGCATATTCAAATTCACATATTTTAAGGTCGATGTTTTGTGGAGTATGGTGACTACTTACACAATCAATATCACCGTTTTGGGCAGCTAAAATCAGGTCCTTTCGGTTTTGTTCTGACCTAAAAGGTGGATTTACTTTTAAGTTGGTGTCATAGCCCATCATGTCTTCTTCTGAAAAATAGAGGTGATGAGGTGTGATGGATGAAGTGACTTGGATCCCTTCTTTTTTTGCATTGATGATCTTTTCGACTGATTTTAAATGAGTTATGCCGGTTATATGAAGCTTAGAATCAGCATAATGAGTAAGGGAAATATCTCTAGCAACTATAATATCTTCTGCAAGGACTGGTTTACCGGGCAAACCAATCTGTGTTGAATTGATGCCTTCATTCATTTGTCCATTTGGAGCAATTGACTGATCATCAGGTATTTGTATGAGTAGTCCGTTGAAAGCT
>JBBARF010000140.1:0-8381 GCA_040399925.1 Bacteriovoracaceae bacterium | reverse complement strand
GTTCGAGATACTTTATCTATCTTCGATCAAGTTCTAGGATTGTCTGGTGACAACATCGTTACTGAAGAGTCTCTTACTTCTGCCGTTGGTCTGGCCGGCAGCTCAGTGATGAAAGAATTTCTCTCGAGTATTCTCAAGGGTGAAGTTAAAACGTGTACAAAGATTTATCGTCAGCTCATCGATGAAAACATAGATCTTAAAAAACTTTGTGATCAGATTTCTGATGGCCTTTATAAAGTCATCAATCACATCGATGAAAAAAACGTTCTCATTAAAGATGAAACAATTTCAGAAACGGCTCTCGATGGCATGACTATCGCAGAACTTTTCTGGATTTATGAAACATTTGTTAAAGATCTCAGCTGGTCACTCATCAGTATCAATCCGGATAAAGTAGTGTTGATCGTTCTTCAGAAGCTCTGCCTCAGAAGATCAATGCTAACTGGTGAAGATCTAAAAGTTGAGGAGATCCCAGATTTGGGAAAGTTCGTAGCGGCAGAGCCGTCTAAGATAGAAGTGCCTGTAAAAATGGCAAAAACCTGGAATGATTTCCTGGCCTATCTGAAGCAAGCGTCTCCTGCCACTGCAGCCAATCTTGAGCATGGAAACCTGCTGCATGAATTAGATATGAATTCTGACAGACTCGCGATCACCATTGCTTTCCCACAGGACGCATCGGTTTTTAAAGAGTTTATTGAAGAGAAAGAAGTTTACGCGCGTTTCAAGAGTCATATGGCCGATTTTTTTGAAATTGATATCGATAAGATTCAATTTAAGAGTCAGGTCCTCAACGAGAAGGAAAAATCTGAAAAGAATTTTCGCTCAAAAGTTGAAATTGATGATGATGCACGTCGGGACGCGGAAGAGGCGAGAAGACAGAAAATTCTCAATGATCCGTTTGTAAAAGAAGCAGAAAAAATTTTTAACGCTAAAATAGATAAGATAATTTTAAAAGAGTAGGAGTTTTTATGAACATGAATAACTTGATGAAACAAGCTCAACAGATGCAGGCCAAACTCGCCATGCTTCAGAACGAACTTGCTGACAGAGAAGTGGAAGCTTCTGCTGGCGGAATGGTTAAAGTTAAAGTGAACGGAAAACAACAAGTTCTCAGTATCACAATTGATAAAGAATGCGTTGATCCTAATGATGTTGCTTCACTTGAAGAACTCGTTTTGACTGCTGTTAATAAAGGTCTGAAAGAGTCTCAAGATATGGTTCAGTCAGCGATGTCTAAAATAACTGGTGGAATGAATATCCCAGGGATGTTTTAGTGATCCAACTTCCCGAGGTCATCAAAAATGCGGTGGAAGCTTTAACCCGACTCCCAGGAGTTGGCGAGAAGACAGCTTTCCGTATGGTGATGAGCATGACTCATTGGAAGGTATCGGAGCTGGAGACTGTGGGTAAAGCCGTTTCTTCACTTCAAAATCTTAAACTGTGTCAGGAATGCGGGATGTTTTCAGATGGAACATTTTGTTCAATCTGTACTGATGATGATCGCCAAAGTCTTAAAACACTTTGTGTTGTTGAGAATGCTTCGGATTTAATGGCGATTGAGAAAAGCGGGCATTTTAAAGGCCTCTTTCATATTCTAAACGGAGTTTTAAATCCTCTGTTAGGTGTTGGACCTGATGAGCTTAAGTTAGATGAACTCAAAGCACGAATTATAGAAAAAGAAATCGCTGAAGTGATACTTGCGATCAATCCCTCAGTTGAAGGCGATGCTACTTGCTCTTATTTAAAGTCACTTCTTCCTGAAACAGTTCAGGTTGAGAGAATTGGTTTTGGCGTACCTATTGGCGGAAGCCTTGAGTATCTGGATCCGATGACTATTACTAAAGCTTTGGAAAACCGTAAGAGATTCTAAGGAAGACGATGAACGTTGCTGAAAAAATGAAGAGCTTCTTGACACCTAAAACTCAGGTGATCAAGGCGCGTTTGTTTATCACCCGAGAGGATGGCATTACAGTTTACGATTCTGTTCAGGATAAGACGACGACATCTGTCGCAGCGCTGGTAAGTGGTGTTTGGCAAGCTTCTGAAGCTCTCATGGGTATGGTTAATAAGAATCAAAACGTGATGGAATTCAGGCTTGGTTTTGATACAACGGAGCAGGGAATTTATTTGTTTCCTTTTGAGCTTTCTGGAAAAAGATATTTTCTAGGAGCTATTTATAAAGACTGTTTAAATCCGGGCCAGCTTAAACGCCAGATTTCTCAGGTTAAAGAAGAACTAGATCGGGTTTTTGCTGAGACGAATGTAGTAGTTGTAAAAAAGGCGACGACATCAGTTGTTGCCAGAGAAAGTTTTTTGTTTAAAGAAATAACAGATGAAGAGATTGATCGTCTTTTCTCAGTCGGCGGAATTTAAATATGTCATTTGTAAATTATCACACTAAAGAAATTAACTGCAAGATCGTGTACTACGGTCCGGGCCTAGGCGGTAAAACCACCAACATCCAGTATATCTATCAGAAGACGAGTTCCAATAATAAAGGTCAAATGATCACTCTTAACACGGAAAATGAAAGAACATTGTTCTTTGACTTTCTTCCGCTTGATTTGGGTGAGATTCGAGGCTTTAAGACTCGTTTCCATCTTTACACTGTTCCTGGACAGGTTTTTTACGAAGCAAGTCGTAAGCTGATTCTAAGAGGTGTTGATGGTTTAGTTTTCGTTGCAGATTCACAAGTTGAAAGAATGGAAGCCAATCTTGAATCTTATCAGGGTCTCGAGAAAAATCTTTCAGAACAGGGATACGACGTTTCAAAAGTTCCAATTGTAATGCAATGGAATAAACGCGATCTTCCCAATGTTGTTCCTGTAGAGGATCTTCAGTTTCAATTAAATAAAAGAAAATTTCCTGCCTTTGAAGCGACTGCTACAACTGGCCACGGAGTTTTCGAAACTTTAAAAATGGTATCAAAGTCAGTTCTGTTGAATATTAAAGGTGGACTAGAGTAATTTAAGGAGTTTTTCCATGGCCGAAAAAATGAGACCGTTGACTAAAAAGCAGTTAGATACTCTGAAGAACAAACTTCTCGAGGAAAAACAGAGCTTAGTATTCAACGACAAAGAAGGCGTCGTAGAATTAAGTCTTTCTCTACAAGAAGGTAGTGATGAAGTTGATCAATCAATTTCTGATTACAACAATTCTCACTTATTGAGATTCCGTAACCGTGAAGTTTTCTACGCAAAGAAAATTGAAAAGGCTCTTCAGAAGTTTGATATGAATGAGTACGGTCTTTGTTCTGATTGTGGTTGCACAATTAAGTTCGAAAGATTGATGGCGCGTCCAACTGCTGAAATGTGCATTCAATGCAAAGAAGAAGCAGAAAGAGATGAGTCGAATAATTTTGTTGCTCGCCAATCTAAATCTCTTGGTAAAGTTGTCGATCTTACCGGAATGATGGCTTAAGAGGAACTATGGCGAATTCAAAAGTAGCTGTAATTGGTGGAAGTGGCATTTATAAATTAGATGCTATTAAAATCAAAAACCAAATTAAAGTTCATACTCCATTTGGTGATCCTAGTGCCGAAGTCATGGAAGCAGAAGTAGAAGGATGCCCTTTTTACTTTCTTCCACGTCATGGTCATGGACACAAGTTCACTCCATCTGAAGTGAATTACAGAGCGAATATCTTTGCTTTGAAAAAACTTGGTGTTGATACCATCATCAGTATTTCTGCAGTTGGTTCTCTCAAAGAAGAATACGCTCCTAAACACTTTGTACTGGTGGATCAGTTTATTGACTGGACCAAGGGTCAACGTAAACGCACTTTCTTCGATGATGGTATGGTCGGGCACGTTTCTGCTGCTAATCCAGTAGAACCCGCACTTCAAAAAAGACTCTTCGATGCTTGTCAAAAAACTGGGATAACTTCTCACTCAGGTGGAAGTTATATCTGTATTGAGGGTCCACAGTTTTCAACAAAAGCTGAGTCAAATATCTATCGCAGCTTTGGCGCTGGCGTGATTGGAATGACCAATGTTCCAGAAGCTTTTCTGGCTAAAGAAGCTGGAATGGCCTACGCCACAGTTGCTATGGTGACTGATTATGATTGCTGGAAAGAAGAACACTGTTCGGTTCAAGAAATCATGGAAGTGATGAAATCAAATTATGTCTCTGCTCAGAAGTTTGTTCTTCAAGCGATTCCTGATCTGGTTAAAAATCCGATTCAATTTACCCCAGAAAATAAATACGCAGTTATGACTGACAAAGCATTGCTCAAGTCTACTCACAACGAGATTTTGGAAGTTGTTTTAAAATAATGACCGAATACCTTGGCCACTACTCAGTAATGTTAAAAGAATGCCTTGAAGCTCTGGAACTTGGTTCCACGGCTTCAGGGTCTTCTATTTTCGCCGACCTGACGTTTGGGGCCGGCGGTCATACCTTTGCATTGTCGGACCACATAAGTGGTTCTATGGTTTATTCTACCGATCAGGATCCTGATGCCTTAAAAAATGGTGAAGCCAATATTCTTTCCAAAAATAAAACGGGGAAGGTAAATCTTCTCGCCATGAACTTTGTGGAATTTCCAGCCTGGTGTGCAGCCAATAAAATGGAAGGAAAGTTTGCCGGAATTTTAATGGATCTGGGCGTTTCTTCTCATCAGTTTGACAAGATGGAAAGAGGCTTCAGTTATCGTGCCGATGCTCCGCTTGATATGCGCATGAACTATGGTGACAACAACACCTCAACGGCCGCTGATTTACTCAATTCTCTCTCTGAAAAAGAGATTGCCGACATTCTCTTTCAGTATGGAGAAGAGCGCCTTTCCCGCCGGATAGCGGCCGGGATTTGTGAGCTTCGTGCGACCAAAAAAATCGAGACAACAGGCGAGTTAGAGAACATATGTTTTCATGCTTATCCGGTTAAAGATCGACATAAAAAACCACACCCTGCTACCCGATCTTTTCAAGCTTTGCGGATCGCTGTTAACGATGAATTGCGAGTGTTGGAAGATACCATACCAAAATTGTTGCCTTACTTAAGCCTTGGCGGAGTTCTTGCGATCATCAGCTTCCATTCTTTGGAAGATAGAATTGTGAAGCACACGTTCAAAGAAATGGTGGAGAAAGAAGAATTTCCTGTTACAATTTTAACAAAGAAGCCACTTACAGCTACGGATGAAGAGCTGTCTCATAATTCCCGTTCACGAAGTGCGAAACTTCGTTTACTCCAAAGGGAATCGCAACCAGGGAGGGTTGATGGCATTAAGAAAAAAAGGCACACACGCTTTTAACAATCGCCTAGTTGAATTTTTATTCAATCGTGATGCTTTACCTTTTACTCTCACTTTCACCACACTAGCAGTTCTCTTCGTCGGATTTCGCATGAAAGGTATCGAGCAGGCCTATGAGCTCAACACCATCACAAATAATATTTATAAAGCAACTATCAGAAACAAAGAACTTAAAGCACATCGTGCAAAAGAGATGTCAGTTCCAAAACTTCGTGAGTTCGCAGTTAAGTATGATCTGAAAGAACCTGGTCCTGAACAAATTATTCTCATCCCATAGGTGTAATGATTGAAGAACAGGATCTTTTTTAGTTTTATGGTCTTTTGTTTCTTGTTTACCGTCGTGGTAAGCAAAGCTTTTTATATTCAAGTTGTGAATAAAGAAAGACTACTCGCCTATGCTAAAAGCCAATTCATTCGTGAAGTAAAAGAATACCCCAATCGCGGAAACATTCTCGATCGTAATGGAAACCCACTAGCGATAAACGTTCATGTTTATAATCTTTTTACGATTCCCAAAAGGAAAAATGACGAATTTTTTCATCAGCTAAAAGAACTAGCGAAAACTGTTCCGGAACTTCCTTATACCAAACTTCGTGCTTCAGTTCAGGGAAGAAATAAATACACATGGCTTGGAAGGAAGATTTATCTTTCTGAAGAACAATTGAAAAAGATCAAAAACCTTGATCGTATTTTTGTCGAATCTCACTCCGAACGAGTATATCCAAACCGCGAATTGATGTCTCAAACGCTTGGTTATGTAGGAATTGATAATACAGGTCTGGGTGGAATTGAGAGAAGTCTCAACGCTGAACTTAAGGGTGAACCTCAGGTTGTGAAGTATATTCGCGATGCTAAGGGCCGGCCGATTAAATATGAATCCCGAGCTTCGGTTCTTGTTGCTCCAGATATCCATCTTTCGATGGATAAAGATATGCAAGGTGCTCTTGAGAGTTATCTCAAGGATGCTGTTGATCACCATCAGGCCATCCGTGGCGGAGCAGGTGTGATGGATGCAGAAACAGGGGAGATTCTGGCGATTGCTAATTACCCTACTTTTGATCCGAATCGCGCAGCTCAGTCTCCACAGGAATTTAGAAAACTAGCGTTTGCGACAGATCCTTTTGAACCTGGGTCAATTTTTAAAACGATTACTATTGCATCTGCCTTAGAACATAAAGTTTCTCGACCAGATACAAAGTATTTTTGTGAATATGGTCGAATGAAAGTTCAAAACCATTGGATTTCAGAAGCTGAAACGCATGAAAAATTTGAGTGGTTAAGTGTTGCTGATATTCTTAAATTTAGTTCCAACGTAGGGACGACGAAAATAGCTTTCAATCTCAAATATCCAAAACTTCGAGAAACCCTAGACAAGTTTCAATTCGCTCAAAAGACCGGGATTGAAATTGCGGGGGAATCAAAAGGGATTTTAAGTTACAAAGCTAAAGATAAAGTTAGACCGCTTAGTTTAAGTAACATTAGTTTCGGTCAAGGTGTTGCAACGACAGCGATTCAAATGATGAGAGCTTACGCTGCAATTGCAAATGGTGGGTACCTCGTAAAACCAACTCTTTTAAAGAGAGATGAGACTCAAATAAAACAAGAAAATAGAATCATGACTGAAAAAACGTCACAAGAGCTAATTAAAATGCTGGTTGGCGCCGTAAATGAAGGGTCAGGAAAGCCTGCCATCATTCCACATTATGAAATCGCTGGTAAAACGGGAACAGCTCAACGTGTTTCTCCTAACGGTGGATATAGTGGTTATATCTCAAGTTTTATCGGCTTTCCGGTCAACGTGAACAAAAAATTCGTTGTTATGGTTTACGTGGATCATCCGACTGCAAACGGTTATTACGGGAGTGCTACCGCAGCACCAGTATTTAAAAAAATCACTCAGTACATACTATATAAGAAAAAAGATTTTGCTCAGTTTGCTAAATACGATGAGAAATCCAATAAAGTAAATCTGGATGAAGTCCATTCTCATCAAGCTTCATCGAACAAAGCATTTGCCCCTGGATTTATGCCAAACTTTGTAGGTCTGGATAAGTTCAGTGCCCTTCAACTAGCGGAAGAAAGAAACCTTCAACTTGAAGTGAATGGATTCGGCGTTGTAAAAAAACAATCAATTGCTCCAGGAACAAATCTTTCGGGTGCTACAAGTGTAAGACTTCAATTTGAAGCACCAACGTATGCTGAATGACAAAGACCTCAGTAAAATTCTTAATGTTCATCTCCCTGCTTTAACTCTTAAAGATATTTATTGGCGCACCGAAGATTCAGATGAAAATTCAATTCTTTTCTACCGAATTGGCGATGATCAGAAAGCACAGGATCTTTTCACCGAAAGAATTCAAGAAGCTAAATTTCAATGGTTAATCACAAATAAAAATCATAGAAAACTTCCAAGAAACTCCACCGTTATTGAAGAAGATAAATGGCTTGAAGTTCAAAAAGCTATCTTGGATAAGCTTTATCCTCAACCGAAAATTAAATTGATGGCGTTAACCGGGACTAACGGAAAGACCACTACAACTGATTTAGTTCTTCAGCTTGGTGCGATTATGGGTAAAAAGGGCCTATCGATCGGTACCTTAGGTGTAAGAGAGAACCAAAAGATACTTCTTGATTTTGGGCTCACTTCACCAAGCTATATTGATCTAAGAAAATTTCTAAACCTTTATGGTAAAGATAAAGATTTTTGTGTGTTGGAAGCTAGCTCTCATGCTCTGATTCAACATAGGCTGTTCGGACTTCAATTTGATGCTGCCGGATGGTTATCGTTTTCACAGGATCATCTGGATTATCACAAAACCATGTCATCCTACTTCGAAGCCAAATGTTTACTTCTAAAGCAAATGAAACCGCAGGCAAAACTGTATGTTCCGGCGGAACAATTAGAACTTTTTTCTAAGATCAGTCAGGTCTCATCAGCCGTAGCGATGACAACACCGATCAAAGGTAAACTTCCACTCTTTTTCCAGACTCAGTTTAATCGCAATATGATCTGCACGTACCATTTTTATAGAAGCATCACAAATAAAAATGGTAGCTCTGTTTGTTTCAGCTAGAGTTTACCCATTGTAGCTTGGATGTTCGGCATATCAAACTAAAACTTGACGAGTCA
>JBBARF010000139.1:0-8423 GCA_040399925.1 Bacteriovoracaceae bacterium | reverse complement strand
CGAAAATCAATCTTTGATTTTCATGATAAAAAGATTGTTTCATGCTTTAAAAGACTATTTAAGTGGCCTGTGCAAATTATTTTCTGATTTGTTCTTACGGAGTTTGTTTGACTATTCTAACCGTGAAGGCCGCTCAACTTTTATATTGGTGACACCAGCTAAAACGGCCCTTAGGGGCACACTGGCACCAAGCTAACTCCAACAATCTTTTCTAAGTGGCCGTATATCCGAAAAACAATTTCTGGCACGAATCCTGCTCTAAGTATTTCGAGTCCAAGAGTTCCCGCCAGGAAGGTAGGAGCTTTGCGTTTCAGGATGAAACAGAGTGATTCACTAATTTAAAGCCTCAAGGATTACGAGCGGTGAGAGTTCCATGTATGGGCCCACCCGGTTCAAGGATGAACCACCTTTTACACCACTTTTCACAGGAGAACAGTTATGGAGATGGCAATTTTAGGAGCTGGCGCCTTTATGGTCTCGACTCTTGCAATGTCTCTCATCTTTCAGCGGTCAAAATTCCGCAAGAAAGACTAACGAGGGTCCCTGATATGTTTTGTCCCCCCCAAAAAAGATATGCCCCTCCTATGAGGGGCTTTTTTTATGTATGAAGTTTCTACACGCTATCGGACTAACCCTCAACCTGTGGGATATCACTTCCTAAATTCGAATCTAGGAGATTCTATGAAGTGGTTAGCACTTTTCTTGTTTTCAGGAGCGGCCTTCGCGCAGGACATGACAAGACTAGAAACTATTGATGACGCTTACACCGAAACTATGGATGGGGGCAGCCGTTATGTAGGCAAGTGCTCGACTCACGAGGATTACTACAAGTTCTACTACAAAACTCTCAAAGTCATTCAGAGCTATATCGACGATAGCCGTCTCTCAGAAGATAAAATCAAAGACATCATCAAAAAGCTCGATCCCCAGCTCTTAAAACTCGTTCTCAAAGAAAATGGTCTGGATAATCTTGGGGAGCCCAATGAATCGGTTATCTTTATTTTTCAAAACTACGTAGACGACATTACCATCGATTTAATCTCCCATCAGCTCTATGATGGTCTCGACCTTATCCGCTTTAACATCGGTATGGGTGGTGGAAATGGTGGTTTTACCGTTTTCAATAAAACCAAGAATGGCTACGAACTGATCAGCAGAACATTTGATGGTGATTTAAGTTATTGCGATAAAAAAGTGTGGTTAGGGAAGAGGTAATCTTCCCTAAGTTTTATTTGGTTTTTGCTTTTGGATCGAACTTGTTGTGACACTTGGCCTGAAACGTCTGAGCATCAAACTGATACATACACTTAAGAGCGTGTTGATCACCACTGGAAAGACCAATGCGGATTGTATAATTCTTTTTCCCCATCGACTGACTGCTCGAAATAACCGCTGGATCAACCAGATTCAACTGAATCCCCGGAGCCGCCGGAGTGAGTGTACTGTATTCGAGACCAATTTTTTCCAGAAGAAATATGTAGCAGTAGTTCATGACAGAGTTGGGGTCGTAAACTCCAAACTGTCTGGTTGAGTCTCCTGGAATTTCCGAGCTAGATATACCGGTCTTCACACAGTTCTGGTCCGATGCTGAGAAAAAGAGCGAGCTCTTGGCCTGAGGATCAATATGCTCGTGACGAAGACCAGAGGTATGTCCAATCTCATGCAAGAAAACTAAACGCAGATCCTGCCCATAAGGAAGAGCAGGGTAACCGATGCCGTCCGTATTAATGACGTGATAATTTCGAACAGAGGCCTTTTTCTTCTGATAAGTAGATCTCAGTTTGCCTTGGAAAACCTCTGAAACGCTGAAGCCTGACTCTCCAATAGTTGCCTTACCGGCGTATCTGGCGAAAGGATCATTGATCTTAAAGAAGGTCACATCTGGATCAGGTGTGGCACTACACTCTGTCCAACCCACAAATTCTAGTCCTGTTTTCTCTTTAGTAAATTCTTTGTTCACGAGTGTTTTCAGAGTCAGTTTCTCTGCAGCTGTATACTCAAGGTAAACCCCTGGATTAGAGGGAAGTGAATCAAACTTCTGCATCCCGAGCAAACGGTCCTGGTACTTACCCCAACAAACAGAGACCTGTTTTTGTGTCCATTTCACATTGGGTTCAGCATAGTTTTTATTTTGAGCAAAAGAAGTTAAAGAGAGAGACAGAAGAGTTAAAGAGAAGATGTGTTTCATTATTACCTCGGTGGCGCATCTTATTCACTTTTGAGTTTTGCGGGGAAATACTTTACGCCTTAGTAAAACCTTCATAGTTCCCATACTGACCTTAGTGTCACAGTGGCCCATGCGAAATTGTCACCGATTCCTAACAACTTAGAGGATGATTCCTGCAAGTTGTTGAACTCTCGTAGCCGTGGTGTTGGCACGATTCCTGCTTTAGGTATTTCATAAGCGGGCCACCAGGATGGTGACTCATAAATGACTACACGGATGTTAACCGGCCAACAAAGGAGTGCTCAAATGGAAATGATGTTCGTACTCGGCGGTTTGATGTCTATGATGGTGATGAGTCTGGGATTTCAATACTCTTCATACAAAAAAATACCAGTTACTATTAAAAAGTAAGAGGGCCCCCGGATGGGGGCTTTCTTGCGTGACCAAGTATCGCTTCCGTGTTCAAATATATTCATGACAGTTAAATTCATATCTATCTCGGCCTTAGGTCCCAACCGTGAAATCGGGCTCAATGGAAAGATTCCTTGGGATCTGCCCGATGAGTACGCTCATTACCAAAAAACGGTTAAAGGTCAGCATGTGCTGATAGGCCGAAAAAACTTTGAACTCAACAAGGGCGACTTCCCTCATTCATCACCCATTGTACTTTCAAGAAATGCTGACTTTGAAGCATCTGGTGCCGTCGTTGTGAAAGATATGAACGAAGTCATAGAACATGCCCGCGAACATAAGATCGAAGTTATTTATGTGATTGGTGGGGCATGGATCTATGATCTGACTCTGCCTTATATTTCTGAATTTTATTGTTCGATTGTGGATTATGAAGGACCGGCAGATACCTATTTCCCGCAGTACATGTCTTATGAGTGGGAAGTTGTTGCAACAGAAATTCATGAAAAATGGACGCTCTACCATATGATAAAGCGTCCGGATTTTACGACTTAAATTTTACTCGCTTGAACGGCACTTTCTAGACCTTTAAGTCCGTCTTTTAGCTCCTGCTGAGAAGGCCATCCAAACCCAAGCCTGAAAGATCGATCAGACTCTTCAAACCAGTGCCCTGGACCTACATAAGTCTTATATTCAGAAAGAAGCACATCATAGAATTTGGCCGTGTCTACTTTAAGCTCTGGTTTAATTCTTGGGAAACAAACTACACCACCAGAGGGCTCAATCCAGTCAAAAACTTTCTGAGTCGCCATCCAGGCCTTGGTGATTTCAAATTTTTCCAGCTGATCTTTTTTTATCGCAGGGAAAAAATCATTGCGGCGGGCGAGATAACGGTAAGCGATCTCTTCATCCACCACTGAACCACAGATAAAGATCTGCTCTTTTGCTCCAAGGAAAAGATCCTGAAGTTTTTTATTTTTAGTAATAAGCCATCCAATACGGATACCAGGAAGCCCGTAAGTTTTTGACAACGAAGAAACTGAGATCACGCGATCAGACAGCGACGCGGCCAGAGGAAGTTTAAATTTAAACGACATATCCCGGTAAGTTTCATCAAAGAGCAGGTAAGCGTTAGAAGCCTCCACGATCTTAATGACTTCTTTAAGATCAGCTTCCGAGATCATGGTTCCCGTTGGATTATGGGGACAAGTTAAAGACACGAGTTTAGTTTTAGGCGTGATCATCTTTTTTAAGAGCTCAAGATCCACTGTGTAGCCATTTTCAAAAGTCATCGGGAGGAATTTAATATCAGCGCCAATCGCCCGTGGCGTTTCAATGTTAGTCGCGTAATTGGGCTTGGCCACAACCAGCTCATCACCTTTTTCAAGCAGTGAAGTCGAGACGATAAAGAGGGCAGACGCGGCACCTGCTGTAACCAGAACATCATCGATGGAAAGATTTGAGGCTTCACCTTTGAGAATCTCGTTGCGCAAATGCGGATTTCCCACATGATCTCCATAACAAATCACCAAATCATTGAGGTTCAGATCCAGCTGCTTAAAAATGGTATCTGTATATGAACTTTCAGAAAGATTATTTTTGATCGTTGAGTAACCCATCTGCTCAGGGGACTCGATTTCAATCGGCATACGAACGTATTTCATGATTTTCCTTTATCTCAAGATGTCTTCATAGAAGGCGCTAAATTTTTTATTTGGGCCATCAAGCTGGATTTCTAAAATCCAGGCATTGGGTAGGAGGGCCTCATCACATTCGATGATTGGACCTTTAAAGAACACATGGTGAGGGAAGTCGCCGATGCGATGACCATCACTTCCCATATTCAAATGATACCCAAGAGCTTTCGCTTTTTCTGAGGCCCAAATATAAAGCTCTGGACCTCGGAGCTTATTTGCTCTCCAGTAATCTGCCACTTCTTCAAAAAGCTTTTGCGCACAATCTGCAATGCGCTTGTATTCGAAGTTTGATCCGATAGAAAAGGTTTTACCATAGTCGGCTTCATGGTCTTCAACTACCGGACCAATATCAATAAAATAAATGTCTTCATCTTTTAGGACGTAGGGGTCTGACTCTTCTTTGAAGGCCTTCACCGTATTGGGGCCAAAACGTAATTTTGCCGGATGCCAGTTCTTTGTGATCCCATACTTCACACAAAGCTCTTTATACATCCTGTGAGCATCATCCTCAACCATGCCAGGACGAATCATCGAATGAAGCTCATAGGTCATATCCCGGGCCACATCGCGGGCCCGGTAAAATTTTTCGAGATCAAATTTCTCGCTAAAATCTTGGATGCCCATTACACCGAGGCCTTAACTAAATCGGATGCTTTTTTCCCATCAAAGCGGCCTTTGATCTGAGGTTGAAGCTCTTTCATAATCGCACCCATATCTTTTGCTCCAGCCGTTTTAATCGCAGCAATCATAGCCACAACTTCGGCTTCACTAAGTGCCTGAGGAAGATACTCTTTAATCACTTCATACTCTTTCTGGATTTTTTCATAGGCCGGTGTTCCTGGCTGATACATTTCCAGAGAATCTTGAATTCTTTTGGCGTGAGAAACCGTCACACTGAGTTCATCAGTAGGTTTGGCCGCTGTATTGTTTTTAATGAACTCTGCTTTGAGCATTCTGAGCGCATCAAGGCGGTCCTGCATTTTTCCGATCATTGCAGCTTTAATATCTCCGTTAACTTTATCCATGAGTGACATAAAAGCTCCTTAGCGTTTTAGATTTTCCATATTGAGTTCAAGAGTCATATCTTTGTGAGTGCGCATGAATTGAAAAAAGGCCTGAAGCTCATCGATACTTTTCGATTCGCAACGATACTTCTCATCCATGTACTGAGTTTTTCCTTTAAAACCAGATTCTTTGATTAATCGATTCATGAGTTTTTGAGCATCTTTATCAAAACCGGTTGAAAGACTCAGAGTCATACGCTTTTTCTTAAGTCCAGAGTCCAGAATTTCTGATTCCTTCATCCCTCTGTAACCAATCCCGCGTTTTCCCATATTGGTTCTGAGAATATCCAGAACCGCTTTAACTTTCATTTCATTCTCTGCACGAATCTCGATGATCTGTTCTTTCTCTTTGTATTCTGCTCCAGCATCTGATCCCTTGAAGTCAAAGCGACCCATGATCATTTTTTCTGTGTTCTTGAGAGCGTTGTCTAATTCCATGGGATCAATTTTTGAAACTAAATCAAATGAAGCCATTTTTTACTCCTATTTTCGAAAGTGACCATTCCCGGTCACGATAAATCTGGTTGTTGTCATTTCAGCGGCTCCCATTGGGCCGTAGGCATGAAGTTTGGAGGTGGATATTCCAAGTTCAGCACCTAGACCTAATTCTCCTCCATCGTTAAATCTCGTTGATCCATTGATCACGATGCAAGATGCATCCAGTGAGTTTAAAAAGTTCTCGATCACTTTTTCACTTTTGGCGAGAATGGCTTCAGTATGATGAGACGTATAAGTCTGAATATGTTTGATAGCATCTTGATCAGAATTAACCACCTTGATAGAAATTGTATTATCCAGCCACTCAGTTGTGTAGTCTTCATCCGTTGCCTTGATGACCGAGGTATTAAAGTTGCGGGTCTTATCACATCCGTGAACTTCAACTCCGGCATTAACCAGAGCATCGACGATTTCTTTATTCTTTGGATAACTGTCATGGAGTAGGAGTGTCTCGGTTGCGTTACAGGCACTAGGTCGCTGAACTTTAGCATTCAGAACAACACTCAGGACATCACCTTCAGCATCGCGGTGAACGTAAGTGTGACAAAGACCTTTATCATGGGCAACTACTGGCATAGTGGCATGGGCCTTCACAAATTTGATCAGTGAAGATCCACCTCGGGGAACCATGAGATCAATATACTCATGAAGCTTGAGCATCTCGGCAACATCTTCTCGGGTCTCGATCATCGACAGAGAGCCCTCAGGCAAGACAGACTTTGTTGCTTCATAGAGAACCTGGAAAATAATTTTATTGGTATGATAGGCTTCTTTGCCACCTTTTAGAATAATCGCATTGCCTGACTTCACCGCCAGAGCTGCACCATCGGCCACGACATTGGGACGAGATTCAAAAATCATTCCGATCACACCCAGAGGAATTCGCTGCTTCTGAATCAGAAGTCCATCGGGTCTGGTATGAGATTCGGCAATGGTACCCACAACTTGTTTCTGAGCAGCGACGGCCAGACACATTTCTGAGAGCTGAATAACTCCTTTTTCAGAGAGCGTCAGACGATCCACGAGTGCACCAGAGAGATTGGCAGCTCTGGCTTCATCCAGATCTTTTTTATTTTCAATCAGGATCAGGGCCCGTTGAGATAAGAGCGCCTTGGCCATGGAATCAAGAGCGGTTAAACGCATCTCTTCTGAAAGAGACTGAAGAGCAAGGCTCGCGTGGCGGGCCTTCTTGGCGATTTCTAATATACTCATAATTCATCCTTCTTCAGGAGAAGATTATCTTTGTGTATGGCAACCTTTGAGTGAGCGTGAGCAATCAGCTCATTGATCTCTCCGGATTTTTTACCCTTGATCAGATCCATTTCTTTGGAGTCATATTCAGACAAACCGACTGCCAAAACTTTACTCCTGTGACGAATTTGAATCACTTCACCACGCTTAAAGCGTCCCTGAACTTTTTTAATTCCGACTGGCAGAAGGGAAGTATGACTTTCAAGCAATGCCTTTGAAGCCCCTTCATCCACTACGACGTAACAATCATTTTTAACTACAGTTGAGAGCCACGACTTACGTCGGGACTGCTGACGAACCGGATTTCCTTTAAATGTTGTTCCGCCTTGATGAAGCAAGAGGCGAGAGACGGCCTTCTTTTCTAAGAACGTTCCCAGAATCACATCCACACCCAGAGGAGTGAGTTTTCTCACGGCCTTGAGCTTGGTATCCATTCCACCGCGACCCACGCTGGTCTTGGAAGCAAATTTAACGGTTGAGAAATCATCCCGAAAATCAACTTCTTCAAAACGTTTTGCATCCGACTCTTTGGGATTTTTATCATAGAGGCCATCGGCCTCGGAAAGAAGAATGAGTTTTTCGGCATCTGAGGCTTCGGCCATCATCACCGCCAGCTGGTCATTGTCACCGACAGTGATCTCTGCAAATGAAACCGTATCGTTTTCGTTTACGATGGGAAGGATGCCATTTTCAAGTAAACGGTTAATGGTGTTTCGAATGTTCAGAAATCGTTTTCGTTCTTTAAAATCTTCGTGGGTTACTAGAATCTGAGCACATGGCCAGTTCATACTGCCCAAAACATCGATGTAGGATTTCATGAGTATCGGTTGTCCAACAGCTGCACAGGCCTGCTGGTAGGAAATGGTCATGCCTTTTTCTTCGGGCTTTTTAACAAAGATGCGACCAGAATTAATCGCCCCGGAACTGATCAGGATAGGTAAGTAGCCCATGCCCTTCAGGTCATGAAGATCAGCGATAAGATTTTGAATTTTCTCTGGGCTGACTCCGCCCTTTTCGTCAGTGACGGCCAGTGAGCCTACCTTGACCACAATCCGATGTTTCATGAACTTCCTTAATGAGAAATTTTAGAGGAAAAACTCCCCTTTGAAGAGGGGAATCTCTATAAGAATTACATTGTTTTTGCTTTGCGTTATGATTGTTTCCCGCCTCTGGTATAACACCCGACATGAAAAAAATCCTTCTTCTGACATTGCTAGTCTCACTTCACTCTATGGCCCAGGAAAATATCGAACGCGTCCAGTACGAGAATGATCATTACCGTGATTATACACGCGAAGAAATGTCGGCTAGATTTGGCGAAAACGCAGCTCTGCT
>JBBARF010000138.1:0-8527 GCA_040399925.1 Bacteriovoracaceae bacterium | reverse complement strand
GCGTTTCCACTATTTCTTTCTGCCCATTAGAGCAGGAGAAATTTTAGAGGCGACTTCTTCCCTCCGAAGAGGAGGAAGCTCATCATTAACGTCTTCCGGCACCTCGCTAAACTCATCTTCAAGATGGGGTTCAACAATAAATTTTGGATTAGGCGTGTGAAGCGGAGTCTCTTTAGAAGGAGGTACCGCGGCTGGAGCAACTTTGGGAAAAAGCGCCACTTCAGCGGCGACAAACCCCGGTAAACCTTCAGCCCAAATTTGCGTTTTTTTCGAAATTTTTCCCTGACTAAAGCGCTGGCTGAGGGTATCAAGCGAGTAAGGTCCTTCATGGCCTGTAGGCAACATGATGAACCATTTTACAGTTTGCTTGTCAGTCCAGTTAAAATTTGACAACGTCATGGATAACCAATTGAAATAAAGATATTTTATGTCGAACCAGCCTATCACTCAATCACAAAAACGTTTTCAAGAGTCCGTCGGGTCATTTTTTGTGACTGTGCCCGACAAAGCGAAGCCAATTTGCCTATTTTTGAAAAGCTCCACAGATATTGGAGTGATGAGAAATGGGGGAAGAAATGGAGCAAAGTACGCTCCACAATCTTTTTTGTCAGTCTTCAAAAAGCTGACCCATCATTCAAGCCTCGCCATTCGCCAATTCGCGGAAGCTGAGGTGAGTAATGAAGAACTGGAGTTAAAGGATTTTGCTCTTGCCCAAAAGACTGAAGCCAAGGTTATTTCAGAAGCTCTGGAAAAATTTCATCCCAAGGCCATCTGTCATTATGGTGGGGGACACGATCACATCTATCCCCTACTTTCAGCTCTCTCACAAAAATCAAAACATATTGTTGTTTTAAATATAGATGCTCATGCAGACACCAGAGTCGATGATCATGGTCACTCCGGAACACCTTTCAGACAGTTTGCTGAAAATTTCTCGGGTGACTTTCATCTTTTCCAAGCGGGCCTGCACCCTTTCGCCAACTCTGAATCAACCCTTTCTCCTCTGAAAAAAAGCCACATGAGTGTGCTGTGGAAACACCAGCTCAACGATGCGGAGAAATGGAAAACATTTTTTGCTTCGATTAAAAAAGTTCTGACTCCTGAATCAATTCTTGTGTTCAGTCTAGATGCAGACGCGCTCTCAGCTGCAATTGCTCCGGGTGTGAGTGCCGTCAATGGTTCAGGGTTAAGCCGAGAAGAGCTGACCTCGCTGTGGAAAGATTTTAAAAATCTGACTAGTACACATCCTGTTCTAGGTATCTATGAAGTTAATCCGCAATTTGATGGGTTAAATATGACGACGGTGAGGACACTTTCGACATTTGTTTATGAAACACTGACGATTTGAGTTTTAAGAAAAAAAAAGCCCGTCAGAAAGACGGGCTTTTTTTTCGAGAGACATAAGATGAAGCTAAAAAAATCCTTTCTTTAACTCCAACACACACACAACTAATACATAGCAAGTCTGATGCCAAATCTTAAGCGTAGATGAAGATTTTTTATTCAACTATATCATTTACTTAATGCACTGCTAAAAACGAACAGGAGTCAAAACTCCAACGCTTTCTCGTTTTAGGAGTCATGGCCTTGACGCTATGTTGGCGTAGAGTGATCAGTTTTTCCTTCTAAAAACAGTAAAAAAAGTGCATATTCACCAACGTAAATTCAAAGTTTGAATACGTTCTTAATTTAAAGGAGATTTCCATGTTCACACGCGCGTTCGTTTCTACGCTGATGGTTGCTTTTATCACTGTTGGTTGTTCTTCTAACAAACCTAAAAATGCTCAAGACGATGCAGCTGCACAAGGTGCAAATGCTAATAATACAGGTCTTACTCTGAACCTTAATGGTGATTCAGATTCAAGCACTGCTGGTGGTCTTCAAACTGTTTACTTCGGATTCGACTCTTCTTCACTTGATGAAGAAACTAAATCGACCATGAAGTCTAATGCTGAATTCCTTAAAACAAACGCTACTGTTGACGTTCAAATCGAAGGTCACTGTGATGAGCGCGGCGGACGTCAGTACAACCTTGCTCTTGGCGAGCGTCGTGCAAAAGCTGTTCGTGATCACCTCGTAGCTCTTGGTGTTGAATCTAAACGCGTATCAATCATCTCTTACGGAAATGAGCGTCCATCTGCTGAAGGTCACGATGAATCAGCATGGTCTAAAAACCGTCGCGGTAACTTCGTAGTTACAGCTAAATAAGGTTGATGAAACTTCTTCTCTTAGTTTTATTATTAGTTTTAGGTGCGTGTGGTTTAGCTACCACACGTCCTAAAGTTGAAATGAGTCTGGCCCAAGCTGCTTTCATGGCGGCTAAAGAATCCGGGGCCGATATTCACGCATCAAATCTCTACCGTCAGGCCGAAGACTACTACCTGAAGGCCAAGTCAGCTTATCGCCGAAAGTACTTCAATAAAGCTCAAGAATACGCCCTACTCTCTAAGAAATTTTCTGAACAGGCCGAGTACGCAGCTGTTAGAAAAAAAGCTCTCGAAGGCACCCCAGAGTAAAACTCGCCTTTTTCACAATCTTTAGGTTAAAATATCAGCATCTAGCATTAAGGTGGTTCCATGAAACATATGATGATTTTAGTTCTTCTTCTATCGGCTACGGCCTGTCTTAAAACGGCTGACCAAGTTCAACGTGAAAAACGTTTTGATAGCATGGGCGAGCAGATGAAGGATTCTCAGGGCCTCGTAGCAGATCTTTTGGGCCAGATGAAAGACATGCAGACTCAACTTGATCGCCTTAATGGACGAGTTGAAGAACTTGAGCACAAACAAAAACAAATCAAACCTGATGAGATGAATAAGCTCTCAGAATCAGTATCTCATCTCAAAACTCAGCAGGAGAATGAAAGCACTCAACTCCTTGCGATTCAAGCTGAACTAAAAGAGCAACGTGGCTTTATTGAGAAAGTGACTAAGTCATTGGACCAAATGGGAAAGCAGCCGAGCCAGCCAAGAGCTCAAAAAAAAGGCGCTAAAGAAGAACTGACTGTGGCCATCGAACTCGTCAATAAGCATAAATTTGGTGATGCACGCGACGCTCTTGAATCACTCATTGAACACGATGACTTGAATCCGGGAGATAACAATAAAGTTTTTCATTCACTCGGACGTGTTGAATACAATACAAAAAACTATGATAAGGCCTTGGTTTATTTTTCAAAAATTTATACCAAGTACCCGAAAGCCTCTCTTGCTCCAAGCAGTCTTCTTTTTATCGGTCGTACTCTGAAAAAGATGGGTAAGAACGATGAAGCTAAAGAAGCCTTCTCAAAACTCAAGGATGAATATCCAGGGTCTAAAGAAGCCAAAGAAGTGAAGCACGAAAACTAGGACAAAGTGAGCAGACGATTAATACTCGGAATTGAAACCAGTTGTGATGATACTTCCATCTGTGTAATGGAAGTGAATGGTTCTACTCAAAAAATTCTATCCCTTAATAGTTATAATCAAGATTTCCTCCTCGCCAAATGGGGAGGAGTTGTTCCTGAACTCGCGGCCAGATCTCATGTCAAAGCACTCCCTCCCCTTTTAGATGTATGTTTTAAGGAAGCAGGAATTTCTGCTGATGATATTACTGAAGTTGCTGTCACGACTCACCCTGGACTGGTAGGGTCCCTCCTGACGGGCATAAATCTCGCTAAAACTTTCGCCCTCATGAAAGAACTGCCGATTATTCCTGTGAATCATTTATTTGCGCATCTTGAAGCCATTCATCTCACGGAAAAGATTTCATATCCGTACTTAGGGCTTCTTGTCAGTGGAGGCCACACGGCCTTTCTCTGGGTGAAATCATCTAAAGAAATGGATGTCATCGGCAACACGCTGGACGATGCTGCCGGAGAAGCCTTTGATAAAGGTGGAAAACTTTTAGGTGTAGGATATCCCGCAGGAAAAATTATTGATGAACTTGCCACTAAGGGAAATCCAAAGTGGCATGACTTCCCAGTCAGTTACATGCGAGACCGTCCAGGCAAGATGAGTTTCTCCGGTTTAAAGACCGCTCTCCGAGTGAAATTAGAAAAGATGTCGAAAGAAGATATTCAAAAAGAAATGCACAACTTATGCGCCAGTTATCAGGAAGCCATTGTGCAAACTCTGCGGATTAAAGCCGAAGAAGTCATTGAAAAGGTTCTCGATCAACGGGTAAAAAACTTCACCACACCCATTGTTATCGGTGGAGGGGTTGCCTGTAACTCTCGTTTAAAAACTGTCATGTCTAACGCATTTAAAAATGTCCATGTCGTGAAACCACTTTACTGTACCGACAATGCCGGAATGGTGGCCAACTGGGCGTCCCTTGTTCCTGAACTTAAAGTAAATTTTCCTGAATGCCTTTCTCTCGATGCTCAAAGCCGCTTCGTGGAGAAAAAATAATGAGTCGTTTTCCCACGGCCAATAAAAGTTTTGGTCAGCACTTTTTAAGTAGCCCTACTGTCATTAATAAAATCACTTCGCCCCTTCCTGAAGGGACTGATGCGATTGTTGAAATTGGTCCAGGTCCTGCTGTACTCACGCCACATCTGGCAAAATACAATATTCCTCTTTATGTCATTGAGATGGATGAGCGATTTGTCGAGATCCTTGAACCCGTGGTGGGGACTGATAAGATTTTCAGACAAGATGCCCTTTTCTTTAACTGGAACGATTTTTAAGAAAAACATAATTTTAAAAATATCTGGTTGGTCTCAAATCTTCCCTACAATGTGAGCGTGCCCCTGACGCTTTCATTTCTTCGTACTCCAGAAATTAAAACCATGACTTTGATGTATCAAAAAGAAGTGGCCGAAAAGATTCTTCCTAAAGATATGCGAAACGCCATGGGATCTTTACATGCGCTGACGCTCTCGCAGTTTGAAATCAATCACGTGGTTCATGCTCCGCCGGGTGCCTTTGTTCCACCACCGAAAGTCGATTCTTGTGTATTGATGTTCAAACGCCGCCAGAAAGGTTTTGTCGATCTGTCGCAGATTGATCATTACGAAACTTATTTAAGAGTCGCGTTTGCCAATAGAAGAAAACAACTCGGCGGTATTCTCAAAAAAGAATGGGGAGCGGATGTGGCCCAAAAATCAATGGAAGCAGCAAACCTTAACCTTGAAATTCGTGCCGAAGCTCTAACTTTTAACCAGGTACTCAATCTCTATGCAGCTTATACTTCTTTTTCTTCTAAGCTTTAGCGCTCACGCTTCCCTACCGGAACTTTTTGGATCTTCTGCCGGAAGTGTTGCAATTGGTAATCAGGCGGAAAAAGAATCCGCCGCCAATAACTATTACGCCGGTGCCATTCTTGGTTACTCAAAATCAACTCAGTTCAGCTTTAATACTTTTTATATTGATACGCAGTTCACTCCAATCAAAAATGTCGTGACCAAGAATGAAACAAATTCCGTGAATCAATCTGAAAGTGGAAAAGTAGAAGTCAACCCCACTCCGACTTTGATGTTTGGAGCTCATCTTTCAACTCCTCTCTTTGCGCCAGAAGGCCCCAAATTTAATCTTTCGATTTTCGCCCCCTTTGACCGCCTGATCGAAGCCGATACGGGTGATCCCTACCAACCTAGTTATGCCATGTACTCCAATCGATTTATTCGCCCCAATTTGAGTTTTGGTGTGGCCCAGTCGTTTGATAAATGGGGCTTTTCTCTCGGTGCAATTACAGGCCTTCAGTCAGGAGGAGAAACTTATCTCGTCACTCGGACGACCAATGGAAATCCGAGTTTAGGAAAAGTCAGCTACAACGCTAAACCTACAGTTGGTGCAACAGCTTCTATATCGTATAAAACAGACAAGGCCCTTCACTACTTTGCCTTCCAGCAAGAGATGAAATCCAAAATGGAAATGCGTGGAACAGGAGAAACCGAGATCGCCTCTAATGCTTCTTTCCCCTTTGATTTTAAAATCCGTTCTCTCCTTTTTTACGATCCGATGACTTTTCGTCTGGGCACTCAATACTATCAGGAATCAACAAACTATTTTCTCTCGGTTGAATATCAAAAATGGTCCTCCTATGAATCCTCTCAGCTCAAACTTAAAAAGCAGGGTGGAACAATTAATGGATCAGATAATTATGAGCGGCTGAAACTCCGAGATATTGTGATTCCTAAAATTGGTTTTGATAAAAGAATGTCTGAGCATTGGTCACTTAAGGCCGGTTACTTTTACAGGCAAAATCCTCTTAAAACAAAAGCTCTTAAACATGCTGGCAACACCATCGATCCGGAGAAGCACGTGACCTCTATCGGAACGGGATATAATTTTCTTGCCTACGGTAAAACGATAAATCTAGATGTTGCTTATCAGGCCCACTTCCTAAGAAATCAGAAAATTACCAAAACTCCTAATCGTGAAGATGGGGATCCCTCGCAGGCAAAGATCGGTGGCCCGGGTTATCGCATCGGTGGTATGATCCATGTCCTGAGTGCGGGAATTTCCTGGATGTACTAAAATGGGCGTCAAAATCATCTGTAAAAATCAGCGGGCCGGTTACGATTACTTCCTAGAAGAGAAGTATGAGTGTGGTATGTCACTTCTAGGAACAGAAGTTAAGACACTGCGTCAAGGTAAAGCAAAAATTGATGAAGCCTACGTAACTATCGATTCTCAAGGTGAAGTCTGGTTACAAAACGCTACGATTCCTCACTACGATTTCGGAAATATCAACAATCATCCTGAAACTCGTAAGCGTAAACTCCTGTTAAACCGAGAAGAAATCTCCCAAATTGATAAGAAGATGTCTCAGAAAGGCTACACGCTTATTCCACTAACACTCTACTTTAAGGACTCTCTGGTCAAGTGCGAAATAGCTCTCGCCAAGGGTAAAAAACTCTTTGATAAGCGTGATACTGCTGCTAAAAAGGACGTAGAGCGTAAACTCAGACAAGGGCATTTTGACTAATGGAATCAAACCTCGATAACGTCCGCAGCATTTATCCATTGAATCAGACTAAAAACTTCTCTCACGAAGAAGCCTTGGAACTTGTTCCTTTGCTTCAGCATATTTCTTCAAAAACTAAGCGCGAGCTTAATGTTTTGAACTCTCAACTTTCTTTTTTTAAAACTAATTCTGATAAGGCCCAGGGGATTCAAGAAAAAATCAATCTCTCGCTCCAGGCATGGTCGGATAAGGTGAGAAGATTGGGCGCGATCCCTGTTTCACTTTGTAAGGTTCGTATTCCAGGTGAGGAAGGTCACTATCTTTGGGAATACCCTGAGAACCGTTTGTTCATGCACTAAAAAGTTCGCTGATCCCTTCCCATAATACTTTTATTGAAATGATCGTTAACAGAATTGTTACAATTTTATTGAATTTATCGTCTGGTATTTTTCTTCCCACAGGAAAAGAAACAAGAACTCCGATTAATGATCCGGTCATCAACAGAACAATCTGAGACTGCAGTAATCCAAAGTTAATTCCAGCGGCTCCAGAGAAAGCAATAATCTTTGTTATCTGAAGAATCATCTGACCGGCACTCTTAGTAGCAATCATGGCTTCACGTTTTAGTTTCATGCGGTTAAAAAAGGGCAGCACCATAGGTCCTACCGACCCTACAAAAATCCCTAAAAAGCCAGACAGAGCACCAATACCTACAAAGGTAGAAAGCTTAGGAACATCCTGAGATTTAAACTTCATGGGAATGACGGAAATCAGAATCACCAAACCAACCAAAATCTTAAGCCAGCTCGGATTAATGTAATCAAAGATCATGGCCCCAAGCCAGGCCGCTGGTAGCATCAGTGCTCCATAAGCACCTACGATTTTCCAGTTTATCTCTTTGAATGAAACACCCGCGCGCATAACATTGGCCATGAGTTGAGTGAAGCTATGAAGCGGAATCGCGACTTCTGGAGGATAAACCAACATGAGTCCTGCAAGTATGACGGAACCACCACCAAGACCTGTCAGACTTGAAATAAGTGAACCTAAAAAGACGAGAAGAAAAAGAAGAGCGGAGGCTTCCACTTACCAGCTCCGGAAGTCTTTATAGAGTTTGATTTTTCTTTCCAGCGCTTCAAATGAGAGTTTTAATTCGTAGGTCAGAAGTTTAGAAATTTTATAATACTTATCAAAGTTCTGAGTGAGATCTTTTTCGATTAACTCTGGATGCTTCGGATCTTTGAGTCCTTTGCGATGACCTTTGGCCAGATCACTGGCCACAGAATGAGCAAAATCCATTTGCTCTTCAAGATTCAGATAATTTTTCACTTTGATGGCAAAGGTAGGAATCTGACGTCCCCAGTACTGACGATTTTGATGAGTACAATAACCCAATCTTTCTTCCAGACCATCAGAAAAAATTTTACTGGCTTCGATCATGCGCAAACCATGATGAGCAAAAGGAGAATAGAAAAACTTGTTATTTTTTTCTTCGTAGACTTCTTTGATATCTAAAATAATAGCGTCCATGTATGAATCGCGGTTACGAGGTTTCAACGAATAGATGAAATGCTTTTTACCAAAACTTCCAGGTGTGCCGCCGACTTCATCAATATAAAAGTCATCCATCAGATTT
>JBBARF010000137.1:0-8585 GCA_040399925.1 Bacteriovoracaceae bacterium | reverse complement strand
AACTATTTCCCGAAAGCAACAAGCCGTTACATCGTTTATCAACCATTGAATCTTTTAAAGATGAATGATGCTTACGATTTCAAAATCAACGTTAAAGGCGGCGGAGTAACTGGCCAAGCTGGTGCTATCCGTCTTGGTATTGCTCGTGCACTTCTCAAGCTTGCTCCGACTTCACGTCCAGAGCTTAAACTTGCTGGGTTCCTTACTCGTGATGCTCGTAAAGTTGAGCGTAAAAAACCAGGTAAATCTGGTGCTCGTAAGTCTTACCAGTTCTCGAAACGATAAGCATCTGGTGCTGCTTACGGCAGCACATTCAAAATTATCCAAAAAAAAGGGTTCCTTCGGGGGCCCTTTTTTTATGCCTTTTCGCCAAGTATTTCAGCCACTTCTTCTCAACAAATAGCGCTTAAGACATTTGCAACACTTTGGAATTTCGAAATTAGTCGATTTGGGTTGCTAGCTACGGAGTTCTATCCTTCATAATAGGTACCAGTTCACCACCCCTATCATTTAACAGGAGTTTAAATGAAATTTCTCGCCCTGCTTTCTACTTTGTTCATGGCCATAAGCTGTAATAGCAAAGAAGACTTCTTTGTGGTTGAGAAGCCACTTGCAGCAACGGCAGAGATTAACCTTCCTGATGATATTCCCTTAAAATCAGTATTCCGTGGAGTTTGTAAAATTGAAACCGCTCCAAACTATGATGCACGAGAAAAAGATGGCGATGTTGTCTTGATTCCTGACAATGCACTTTGTGAGAAAAAAGTTTGTATCAAAGAGCATAATGATACTCCTTTTGATCTGGTGAATCCTTCGAAAGTCGTTTTTGGATGTCAGTCACTGGCAAGTGATAAAGAATATGATCTGACTCTTGGATGGGCAGCCGATGACGCTTCAAAAATATACATGGACGGTCAGCAAATTGGTTCTAGTGATAACTGGACTAGGTTCAATGAAAAAACCATCAGACTTAAAGGTGGTTGTCATACCTTGGCCATTCACGCAGTGGACGTATACAAGGTCATTTCAGGTATTCTTGCCTATATGAAAATTGATGGCGAAATTGTTTGGAAATCTGGTGATGGTAACGAATTTCTTAAGGCCTATGGACCGGCATCTCCACAAGGAGAGTGGCAATCGTTGAATTATGATGAGTCAGCTTGGAAGAATTCAGAATCATGTTCTGATACTTCACCATGGGGTCAAGTTCATGCTTCGACTTACCAACTTGGATCTAAGTGGATCTGGTGGTCTAAAAACTGTAAGAATCTAACTCAGGCGTTCTTCCGTCTCAGCTTCTCACTTGCTGCCCCTCAAAAACTGGTTGATGAACCAGATCTTTGTAAAAACTAGTCTCGCGTCACAATAAAAATCGATCGTAATACTTATGTCAAATATACATAAATTTACGATCGATTAGAAAACTGGCATGTTTAGTTCATGCATAAGCACGATGTCGAATTCATCCAAATTCGTGGCGCCCGAGTTCACAATCTAAAAAACGTAGATCTTGATATTCCATTACGCAAATTGATTTGTTTCGCTGGTCCTTCGGGTTCTGGTAAAACATCTATCGCTTTCCATACGCTGCTTACCGAATCTAAGCGCCGTTTTGTGAACTCTTTTCCTAATTCCATGAAGTTCTTTGCTGAACGACCTGCTGCCGTGGATGTAGACTCCATCTTCCCAGTCTTGCCGGTTTTTGGTCTTCCACAGATTAACCCTGTGGTTGGATCACGTGCCGCCGTGTCCGACATCATGAGGCTGACAGATACACTTCAGAATCTCTACTTTGGCTTCTCACAAGAGTTATGTCCTATTCACGAATGTGAGCTAGCTGTTCGCTCTGTGAAAGAGCAAATTAAAGAGCAAGTAACAAAACCGGTTAGCAACGGGGTCTATCATATCCTGCTCACTCTTAATGAATTTCAGAGGGTGTTCGGCGATGAGTATCTTCCCCCACGGTCTTATTCTGTGAAGAAAAAAGTCATCGGGGAGTTTGCTCAGGAAGATGAGTATTGGGAAGTCATGCGTTTTAAACTGGAGAACATGGATGCTCTAGAAAAAAAATGGCAGGAATTAAAACTTGATCAGTATCCACTTCAATATCAACTTTTAGGGCCAGAATTTAAAAAGCCTCAGCCTCTAAAATTCTTTTTCAAAAAGGTTTGTCCGCATTGTGATTTTCAATCAAAACCAGCTGTCACAGTTAGTGCCTTTTCACCCTACAGTGCTTTAGGGGCGTGCCCAGAGTGTAATGGATATGGGGCGAATCTGGTTTATGATGATGTGAAAGTTATAGACCGAGATATGACGATTGAAGAAGGGGGCTTAAAACTTCTGAACTACGCTCCTTTTCAGGATAGTTACGAAGCTCTTTTAAAACTATTGAAAAAGAAAAAAGTCCCGCTGGATATTCCTATTAAAAAACTTCCGAAAGATTTTTTTAAAATATTGGAAGAGGGAGAGGGGAATTTTGCTGGTTATGGAGCTTTGAAGAAGTATTTAGAAAGTAAAAAATACAAACCTTCAGTTCGGATTTATATTAGGAAATTACAAAAAGAAGAACCTTGTCTGGTTTGCCGCTCGACCCGTTTAAATAAAAATATTCATCATTATAAGTTAAAGATTCAGAACAAAAACTGGGCCCTACCCCAGATAATGGAACTGACTGTTGAGGAAGCTTTAAAACTTTTCTGTGAAGACAAAAAGAAGACTGGAACTCATCAGGATCGTCTAAATAATGACGTCTGTGAAAAACTACAGATGGCCCTGGATATGGGTCTTAACCACTTATCACTCCTTCGAAGAGCGAAAACTCTCTCAGCTGGAGAGTATCAACGTCTCCTTTTAATTAAGTACCTTTCGTTTAAAGGGACAGATAGTTTATTTGTACTGGATGAACCAAGTGTTGGTCTGGCGGAAAATGAACTTAAAAAGCTTTTAGAAGGTGTTAGGGCGATCATTCGACAGGGGAATACCGTCATCATTATTGATCACTCCGAATTTTTACAAAAAAATTCGGATCATCTTATCGTGATGGGTCCGGGTTCCGGCAAAGAGGGTGGGAAATTATTGTATGAAGGGATTCCTGTTTCATACTTTAAGGCCAAAGAACCCGTCATCTGGAATAGCAAACAAGTCGTGACAAAAACTCCTCAGTTCATCGAAGTTGATGGCGTTGAAATTTATAATAAAGACTATGCTGATCTTAAACTTCCCCTTAAAGAATTAACCTGGGTGACAGGAAATTCAGGCACCGGAAAAACATCATATCTCATCAAGGTCATGGCCAACTCGCTTTATAAACGAATTCATGGAGAGTATTTAGAAGATGATGAGTTTGTTGTGAGAACTCTCAAAAATCCCGGAAAGTTTGAAGATGTTATTGTTATCTCATCTGATTTGAATCGGTTTACTTCACGCTCAAGTGTGGGAACTGTAACTGAGTTTTCATCAATTATTCGAAAGCATTTTTTAAAACTTCCCGTTGCAAAAAGTATGAATCTCAAAGAGGGACATCTTTCGGCCAACTCTGAATTAGGAATGTGCCCACGTTGCGAAGGTAAAGGTGTGCTGACCATTGAGATGCAATACTTAGAAGACATTATTCTGGAGTGTGAAGACTGCAAGGGTTTAAAAATTAAACCTCTCTATGCCAATATATCAGATGGTAAAATGACTGTTGCTGAAGCCTACAATATGCCTCTCAGCCAGGTGCTTGAAAGAATCACTCTCACTCCAAAATTCAGAAGAATTTGGGAGTATCTTAAAATTTTAAATCTGGATTACCTGTCCTTGGATCGATCACTTAATTCATTGTCGGGCGGAGAAAAACAAAGAGTCTATTTGCTTTCGAAACTCATCAAGAACATCGAAAACTCGCTTCTCATTTTTGAGAACATCTCCTTTGGTCTTTCAGAGAAAGAATTGAAGCTTTTGGGAGGATTTCTGCAAGACCTGCTGCCTTTCAATAACACCATCATCGTGATCGACTCATCTCAGTGTTTCAAGCACTTGGCCACTTGGAAAATCGAGTTTCGGCCAGAGGGAATCAAGTCTTTTCCTATCAGTTGAGTAAAGCACTCAAGTAAAATATCAAAATATCCGACTAGATCACTAGACTTCCCAGGAGGTACTAGTGATCTTCAAACTTTTGCTTTTAGTCGTTTCGTTGCCAGTGATGGCCACTTCCTTTCAGCTCCAAACCGTGGAGCAGCAGATAGACGAAGCCGACGGTATTCTCATGGGTCACTATCTTAGAAAAAAGACCATCAGACTTGATGATAATTCACTCGCAACTCAGATGGTTTTCAAGATCAATCGTGAATACGGATTGCAGTCAGATCAGTTTGGAATGGATGAAGTGATCATTCATTATCCGGGTGGAAAATTAGACGGAATAACCACTGTGGTAGAAGGTGTTCCGAGTTTTATCGGGGGAGAGAAAGTTGCCCTTTTCATTCGCAGTGTAGAGAACCGTTACTGGGGAATGAATCTGGCCTTAGGTGCCTTTCGAGAAGTTAACTATGGTAAAGAGATCATGCTGGTAAATGTACTGGTTCCGCATGACCCAAGAGTAGGTCAAATTCATTTAGAAGACTTTGAAAAAAGTGTGAAGAATATAAAAGGCTCGAATCTTAAAACCGTTCTGGCTCCTGAACCTCTAATAGTTCCAGGTACTCAGCCCTCACGTATGCCGGCTTCTTCTCCAGAGGGGAAAAACCGTTCCATTGCATCAAAATCAGAGAAAGGCGAAAATGATGAGACTCAGCCAGAAATTACAACCTTCTGGTTAGTTATGGTTCTGGCCTTCTTGGGTGGATGTGTCCGCTTTTCAAGACAACACAAAGCCAGATAATTTTTTAGCATTCAATGGATTGAAATGCGTAATTTTGTCTTTCTGATCGCACTCATTTTTGCGACCAATTCTTGGTCTAATCAAATCGCACGTACTAATACCGGGCGTGAAATTCGTTGGTCTGCAACTTCCATCCCTTTAGTCATTAGAACAAATTCTCTGACGATGAATGCCACTGATATTCAAACGATTATTCAAAGCTCCATCGCCCAATGGAACAGTTCTTCGCCGACTAAAATTCAAGCCGTGGGATCTGCCGCCAGCGAAATAAAATTTCTACAAGATTTCAGTAAATATGGATCAGCCGTCGTTGGAGTAACGGAGTTAAGCTACAACGATGCTGGTTCGGTTTATAAGGCCGGCATTTATCTCAACGAACAAAATTTTGTTTTTAATACGACACAAACTTTTCAAGCAACATCCCGTATTTTCCTAGGTGATGTGGTTACTCATGAACTAGGACATTTATTTGGTTTAGCTCATTCTGAAGTTTTAAATTCTTCTATGTTTTATTCAACTTACGCTGGCCAGAGCACGATTGCTTTCGATGATCGAACAGCGATCCAACAAAAATATAATGCCAGTAATTTTGGTTCAATTTCCGGAACAATTCAGGGTGGGAATCATGTAGGTGTTTTAGGTGTGCATGTCCAGGCCATCTCCCGCAAAACTGGTGATGTCGCTTCAACCATTTCAGACGAGAATGGCTTATATACGATTGGTGGACTTGACTTTCAGGACACTTATTACATTTATACCTCGCCACTTAAAAATCTTGCATCTCTCCCCAAATATTATTCCAATGTTCAGTCGGAATTTTGTCCAGGAACATACCTCGGATCTTTTTATAGTGCTTGTGGGACACCTGGCGAAGGAATCGCTCAGGGAATTTCTTTAACATCATCAGAACCTCATGCATCCACGGGAGTCATAAGTATTTCTTGCTCACTTAAATCCAACGGGGATTATAGTTTTCAGAAGATTCAACCAACATTTTCATCGGTGACCATCTTTGATTATGGAATTGAAAATCAGTATGAAAAAGCTTTTGTTGGATATTTCAGAAATCTTGAAGTGAATCTTTCAACGTATTCACCAGCTGATAAACTACGAATAGATTTAAGTGACTTCACCGAATTATCCGGAACGACTAAGTACGTACAATTTAAAATTATTTCTCAATCGCTTGCCAATGCTCTGGAATATAAAATGGATGTTCTCCAGAACACAAATTCCATTCTGGCCTTGCCCTTGGAAAGATTTCCTATCGCTCCAGAAATGAAATACTCTCTTGATTTGACTAGCACTCATGTACTTTCTTCGACTCGGGCCAATAATATTTTTGATCTCGAAATTCAGGCACGCAAACTTGGACCCAGCGTAATGAAATATGCCATTCCCGAATATAAACTCTTTTCAGTCAACTCTAACTGGCCTTACCTCGTGGTTGCGAGCTTGATGGAAATGACACCGAGTGGTTTGCGACCGCTCGTAAGTACTGAAGCCATTTTGTCGGATAATAGCGCCTGTTTAGAGGCCCCCTTTACCTTTGCCGTCTCAAAAACTGCAGCTGAAGATGATGATAGCCCAGCCGTTAAAGCTGCGCCCAGTTGTGGAACCATTGAACCACCAGAAGGGGGAGGACCCACTTCTCAGTTATTCATCATGAGTCTCGGATTTTTGGTGATCTTGATGACTTCCCAAGTACGAAAAAGAGCTAAGAAGTTTTTGTCTTAACCCTCCCTTTTTACTAAAATAATCAAAACGGAAAATTCCATTCCTGGGAGTATCTAATGCTACGTTGCTTATTCTTAACTATCTTCATCACTTTACCCGTTCTTGCACAGAATTTGATGGAGGAGCGTATCTGGAAAATCTCACCAAGAAAGAAATCTATTTTCCTGGATGCTGGAGTTTTTCATCATAACTCAACCGCCAAAGGTGTTGGCATGACTGGAGTGCGTAGCTCTTTTGTTAAGGATCGTGGTTATGAAAGAGTTGTGATTGATTTCAACACTCCTTCAATTCCAAAACTCTATGGTCATATTTCTGCTGTTTCACAAAAGATCTCATTAGATCTCTTTGATACCAATGCAGTCACGAGTCAGAACCAGCTTAAGAATTCAAAATTTGTTAAAAACATAGATTTTATCAGTGTTGATGGAAAAACGATGACGATGGAAATGTCTATGAAGGGCAAATCTAGTTTTGATGTTTTCTATCTTGAGAACCCAGCTCGTCTGGTTATCGACATTCGTTAATTTTCACTACAAGGAATAAAATGGCGACTAAGAAAAATACCAAGAACAAAAGCGAAGCCAAGTTAAACGACATTCCATCTGAAGTTGTGATTATTCCCATTGTGAACAGTCCAATTTTTCCGGGCATGATTGCTCCGATTATTCTTTCTGAAGATAAGTACACTCCTGAACTAGATGCTTACCTAGCAAAACATAACTACGTAGCTTTGAATCTTGTTAAATTCAAAGATTTCGGAGAAGTGTCTGAAGGCATTCTTCAAGAGATGGATGAAGAACAAATCAGTTATGAAGATGAAGAGGAAGAAGAGGAAGCTGAAGACTTTAAGGGAATGACTTCTTCTACAGAAGTAAATCCTAAAGGCATCACTCCAAAAGACATTTATAAAGTAGGTGTTCTTTGTAAGGTTATCAAAAAATTAAAACTTCCTGATGGTTCTGTGAACCTTCTCGTTCACGGGATGAGACGTTATCGCGCAGTTGAATACACTGTTGATTCTCCATTGCTGGTTGCTCGCGTAGAAGTTTTTAACGATATCCTTGAGCCAGATGAAGAGCTTGATGCTTATACTCGCTCAGTAATCAATCAGGTTAAAAAACTCTCAGAGATTAATCCTTATTTCAATGAAGAGATGAAGCTCGCGATGCTTAATTCTCCATCTCCGGGATCACTAGCGGATTTGGTAGCCTTCGCCCTCTCTTTGGATGTTCCTGAAGCACAGGATTTCCTTGAGACACTTATTGTTAAGAAACGTTTTGCAAAACTTTTGGTTTACCTAAAACGTGAAAAAGATGTTGCCGATATTCAGAAGAAGATCACTGATGAGGTTAACGATAAAGTTAACAAGTATCAGCGTGAATACTTTCTTCGTGAGCAACTGAAAGTTATCCGCAGTGAACTTGGACTAGATGAAGATGATAAGGCCAAGGATCTTAAAAAAATCAAAGATGGTATCGAAGAAGGTGGCATGCCAGAAGAAGCTAAAAAGGCTGCTCTGGAAGAATGCGAAAGACTGGAATCTATTCCTGACTCTTCACCTGAATACAATGTGACTCGAACTTACCTCAACTGGATGGTTCAGCTTCCTTGGAACAAACAGTCTGACGATAAAGTTGATATTACTGCCGCTAAAAAAATTCTTGAAAAAGATCACTATGGTCTGGAAAAACCTAAAGAAAGAATCATGGAATTCCTCGCTGTGAGGAAACTCAAGCCGGAATACGATGGTACAATTCTTTGTCTTTCGGGTCCTCCTGGAGTCGGTAAAACATCTCTTGGTCATTCAATCGCTAAGGCCCTTGGTCGTAAATTCTATCGTTTCTCCCTCGGGGGAATGAAGGATGAAGCGGAAATTAAAGGGCACCGTCGTACATATGTTGGAGCGATGCCAGGAAAAATTATTCAAGCACTTATACGTGTTGAAGTTAACAATCCGGTTATTATGCTCGATGAGATTGATAAGATC
>JBBARF010000136.1:2797-8853 GCA_040399925.1 Bacteriovoracaceae bacterium | reverse complement strand
CATTCTTCACTCTTCATTTAATTCGGGTGATATATCTTCTCCGCATTCTTATACACTTCCGCTTTGTTCAACGTCATCGGTTTTGTTTGCTGCTTTGTAAACATCTCCATCTGATCGGTATAATGAGGTGAATTTTTTCTCGCAGAAGCTCCATAGGTATTCAATGTTTCGATGATTGGTCCGTCTTTTGTAAACCTTACCAGCTCAATGAATGCATCCCCTTGATTTCCCTTCACTAGGCCATCTTTATATGCCACTGAATACATCGGTGCCAATACATCCGGCAATCCGGGCTGTGGCAATACTTTGTCGCCGCGAACCAGTTTTTGCAACTCGCCAAGTTGCAGATTTGTTCTTCCAAATTGCTCCATCATCTTTGCCTTCACTTCCAACAATACTTTCAATGATTGTCCAGTTGTTAAAACTCCAGTTGCGGCATATAACCCTTTTGACTTGTTAATATTCTCATATACCTTCAAAAAAGTACCTGCTCCAACACTTTCTGCATTTGAATTTTTATCCCATGTTGTCAGGCTCGTAATCAACTCTGCAACCTCAGGATATGATTCCGCTTTCATCAAAAACATGCTGTCGATGTTAATTGGAAATGCAAACTTTGAAGGGAACTGCCTATCAAATTTTATCTTCTTGAAAGTTTCATAAGATACCTTGTCGTGCTGTGCAACCAATTCTTCGAAACGCTTGCTCCTGTTGTTTTCCAAGGTTTCATAACCCATGTTTGGAAACTTGATTACTGGGTTTTCAGGACCTTCAGTTGAATGAAAAGGCGAGTGATTTGTATTGTACACAAATCCACTTTTCGGTTGAAGCACTTGTGGTAAATCAGACAACGGATGCAGTTCATTCCACAATGTTGCACTTGTATTTCCAGGAACAGTTGAGCTCCAGTCGTACTTTGTATTTCTTACTGGAATCCTTCCATTGCTCACATAATAAATTGTATCGTATCTGTCAGCATAAACAATGTTGTATCCAGGTATTGCCAACATGTTAAGCGCTGCCTTAAACTCGGTGAAATTTTTTGCTTTGTTGAATCGATACCACTGTTCAATCCCTCTGATATCCATCAATGAAGGCATGCGTATGGCAAATGTTCCTCTTTCTGTGATGATGGTTGGACCGTATTTGCTCCAATACGCTTTTTTAGAAACAGACACAGTTATTCCCTTTATTTTCACTTTCAAATGTGCTGTTTTTTGTTCAAGGGTAAGCCATTGACCATCAAACTTATACTGCAATTTATTTGCAGGATTGATTTCCAATTGATAGGTGTCTAACTTATCAGGATTGTTTACAGTATGCGCCCAGCCTAGGTATTCGTTGCAACCATGAAGAATGCAAGGAGCTCCAGGGAAATTGGCACCTAAGATATTCCACCCTTCTTCACTCGATAGGTGAGCTTCATAAAATGCAACAGGTCCCTCTAAAGGTTGGTGTGCATTGATGTCTAGGTAAACCTGACCATCAGTAGTCTTTGCACTGTTAAAAGCAAACGCATTGCTGCCCGCTGTTTTATAGTTCTCAATCAAAGGCACTTTGTTGTTGAAAATGGCTGACAAGGCTTTGTCAGCACCAGATAAAACGGACATCTGCAAGATCGAGAACTGAATCATTTCCTTCGGAGTAATGGGGAATGATTTCTTAAGCAATATTTCTTCAGGATGTTGTTTGGCATACGCATTTAGACCTGCACAATATCCTTCTATGAGTCTTTTGAAATCTGGACTCAAATCACTTTCATATTTCTCTTCAACCAATTCAGGAATGCGAAGCAGGTGGATGATGTAATCAATTGTTGCACCTTCTTTTCCTTTGTAGGAAGCCAGCATCGCCTTACCAGCAAGCATCGATTGTTGGATGGTTTCAAAATCATCTTCTGCCTGTGCCCAAGCCAATCCGTAAGCCACTTCTGGGTCGGTTTTGCCGAAGATATGCGGCACTCCGTAATGATCGCGGACGATGTCGATTTTTGCCGGATCGATTTGTGCGAAAGATGCGACTGTGGCCATTAAGAAGACTAATAGAAGGGAGGAACGAATCATCATACTCTTTATTTATTGGGCTGAAATTAGGTTAAATATTTTTAATTTTTGGACAGTTAACAACTCAAAAACATTTAAGAATGACTTCAGTTCAAAAATTCAACTGATTTTGAAAAACAACCAAAAAGTCTTAAATTCATTAGCTGAAACTCAACTCAATATGAATAGCCATTCAGCCAAAAGAAGAAATTTTCTCAAAAGCACGGCAGCGGCATCTGGACTGATGATGCTGTCATCTTTCAACAATAAAAAGCAAGCCGAAAAACCTGTTGTAACAAGAATACGTTTTTCAGTAATCAACATCAACCACGGCCATATTTATGGAATGGTGAATGCCGTGATCAAAGGAGGTGGGGAACTTGTTGCCGTGTATGCCAAAGAAGCTGATCTTTTAGGTGCGTTTACAAAACAATTTCCACAGGCTAAAGTAAGCGGAAGTGCCAAAGAAATTCTTGAAGACAATTCAATACAACTCATATTAAGTTCTGGTATTCCAGACGAACGAGCTCCGTTGGGTGTAGAGGTGATGAAGCATGGCAAGGATTATTTGGTTGACAAACCCGGTATCATAACCCTAGAGCAGCTTGCAGAAGTGAGGCGTGTACAAAAATCAACAAAGCGCATTTACTCCATCATGTTTAGCGAGCGATTCGAAAACAAGGCAACGGTGAAAGCAGGTGAAATCATCAAATCCGGCGCCATTGGAAAAGTTATTCAAACCATCGGTTTAGGTCCACATAAAATGAATCCAAAATCACGCCCAGATTGGTTCTTCGATAAAAAAAGATTTGGAGGAATCATCACCGACATAGGTTCACACCAGTTTGATCAATTCTTATTTTTCACAGGATCAACAGAAGCAGAAATTGTTGCATCGCAAGTGGGCAATGTTCATCACCCACAATATCCATTGTTTGAGGATTTCGGGGATGTGATGATGAAAGGAAATGGTGGTTCAGGATATGTTCGGGTTGACTGGTTTACGCCCGATGGTTTGAAGACATGGGGTGATGGCAGACTGACCATTCTCGGAACAGATGGATTTATTGAAATCAGAAAGAACATTGACATAGCTAGGTATGACAATGGAAACCATCTATATATGGTTACGCAAAAAGAAACCACGCATATTGATTGCAACGATCAACAATTGCCATTCGGAACTCAATTGGTGGATGATATCATCAACCGCACAGAAACTGCTATGCCACAAGCGCATTGCTTCTTAGCGACTGAACTCGCGTTGAAAGCGCAGAAGAATGCAAAGGTGCTTTAGGGTAGAGATGAAGTTGGGAATTTAAAGAGAAATTATAAAGTCAAAATCTTTATGATATTAAGACTTATTTTTCTCTTTAAATTTTTCCTTCAACAATTCCTCAGCCTTTTTAATTTCTCTCACTTTGCCAATCCTAAACACGTCGCAAATTGCCAATAATTCATATAAGTCTTCATCTTGCTTTGCAGCTGCTACAGCACCTGGATACAATGGATCAATAATCATACCTCTTTGTTTCCCAGAAATATCAGGCCAGATATAAGATATTTCAGAAGAAAAATAATTTGACATGATAGGGGCTGAATGTGCTGTAGGTATGCCTTTCACTAAACTACCCGGTTTTACCGGAAAAACATATTTTAAACCATTAATTAAAAAAGACTCCAAGGCTTGAGTAAAAACTTTTCTTCTATCGGCACTTATTAAACCAGCAAATTGAGATCGAGAAATTGATTCACTAATTTCAGAGGGACTGATAAACAAGCTAGCAGCCAAATCTTTATTCATCCATTGTTGGTTTCCCAAAGCAACTATTTTCAATAATATGACTATGTCATGTGGCCGCATTCCATGGTGTGGCTTCATACTTCAAATTTTAGCAAAGTTAGTCATTAATTTCCAATTCGCGAATCGCGAATTGCCTGATAGATCGTATAAGCTAGATGAAGAAACTGTGCAACTACATAAAATCCGTTGCATAAAGCATCCAGTTTCTCAATATAAAAATCCCATGAATTAATATTTTTCTAATTGAAGCATCAATAAATTGTTCATTTCTATAAAACTGATAAACTTTTTATGGATATTGTCAAGGTTTAATTTTAAATTCATAAAAATATTACTCATGCCAAAAAAAGAAAATTCAAGAAGGGACTTTCTCCAAAAAGGATCTGTTGCTGCCGCAGGTTTTTTTATTGTTCCCCGTCATGTTTTAGGGAAAGGGTACACAGCCCCAAGTGATAAACTCAATATTGCAGCAATCGGTGGTGGTGGAAAGGGAAATTCAGACATCAACAACGCCTACAACAATGGTGCAAACAACATTGTTGCCGTTAGTGATGTTGATTGGAACAGTGCAAAAGGAACCTTTACCAAGTTTCCAAATGCAAAGAAATACCGTGACTTCAGGGTGATGCTTGATGAAATGGGAAAAAGCATCGATGCGGTTACCATTTCTACACCTGACCATTTTCACGCATTCGCTGCAATGGCTTGCATGCAATTGAATAAACACGTGTATGTTCAAAAACCAATGACGCACAACATTGCAGAAGCAAGGTTGTTAACTCAAACGGCAAGAAAGTACAATGTTGTTACCCAAATGGGAAACCAAGGTGCATCAAATCCTGCACAGAAAGTTGCCATGGATTGGTTCGACAAAGGATTGATAGGAACTGTGCATACAGTGAATATCTGGACGAACAGACCAGTATGGCCACAAGGAATCCCTGTACCAACAGACAAGCCTGCATTGCCAGAATCTATGTCTGCCGCTGAGTGGAATACCTGGCTTGGACCAGCACAATACGTAGATTATAACCCACTTTATCATCCATTCAAATGGAGAGGTTGGTGGAACTTCGGAACTGGCGCTTTAGGTGATATCGGATGTCACACAATAGACTCTCCTTTCAGGATATTAGGACTTGGATACCCAACTGAAGTAGAATGCAGTGTTGGACAAGTATTCATCAAGGATTGGAACCCAGAATACATCCCAGAAGGATGTCCTCCATCCTCACATGTTGAAATCAAATTCCCACAAACAAAGAAGAACAAATCACCGATGAAAATGATTTGGATGGATGGCGGTATTCGTCCTTTCCACCCTGATCAACTTCCTGCTGATCTTCCTTTGAGTGATGATGGCAACGGAGCAAATGGTGTTTTCCTTCACGGAACAAAAGGATTGATGACCATAGGAATGTATGGTAACAGTCCGAAGATTTACCTGAACAACGGCGAAAGAATTGAGATGCCAAAGGTGAATCAGAATGAGCTGAAATCATTGCCTGAATATGGACACCAAGTTTTGTGGACAGAAGCATGTAAGGCTGGTTTCAACAGCAAGGAACACAAAAACCTTAGCTCTTCATTTGATTATTCTGGTCCGCTTACTGAGACTGTATTGATGGGAAATCTTGCCATCAGAAGTTATATGTTGAAGAAGAAAAATGCAAAGGACAGGGATGATTTCTACGGAAGAAAGAAACTCCTTTGGGATGGCGAAAACATGAAGATTACAAACTTCGATGACGCAAACCAATTTGTAACAAGAGAGTATAGAGAAGGTTGGAAATTAAAATGATTTTCAGCAGTTCAACCGATTAAATATTGAATGGGGAGGGGTTAAAAGCCTTCCCTATTTTTTTTAGTGCGTTCTACTAAAAAAGTTTCATCATCAACATGTAGGTTCTGTTTTAAAAAATATGATTTCTTGGTTAATAGACATTTGTGGACCTAAAATCCTTTGAAACCCTTACTAGTATTAGTTTTGAGCGCAATGAAAAGAAAGAATTTAAAAGCTTATTTACTGTGCATGAAGATTATCAATAAAACTTGGCTATAAGATTGTGAAGTATTTACAAGTCCTGCAATAATTTTCTGTCCTCAAAATCAAGCCCCTGAAATCTGTGCCTTGATTTTTTAATATAACATTCCTATCACCCAAAGTGGAACCACACCAGAAGAACCAATTTCAATATCATCTTTTACAA
>JBBARF010000136.1:0-2697 GCA_040399925.1 Bacteriovoracaceae bacterium | reverse complement strand
ATCACCCAAAGTGGAACCACACCAGAAGAACCAATTTCAATATCATCTTTTACAACCCAAGCATCTTGTATATTTCCAACCTGCTTTTTCTTTTTTGTTTTTCCACCCACTTCAAATGTAAATTTATCATCAACCACAAAATCTCCATATTGAGGTGAATTTAGTTTATGATCAACCGATAACATAGAATGAAAAAAAGTCTCCCGAACATTTCCCAATTCTACATTTCCTCCACTAAGTGCATACATTAAACTGGTATTCTGAAGAAAAATCTTTTCAGGCTTCTGAAGGACTGCCATGCTATTCCCCACTGGATATAACAAGGAAATAATTTTAGCTTTTTCAAGGTAATGTAAATATGCATTAATTGAATTACGATGTATCTGTGTCTTTTCTGCCAACTCCTTTATATTGGGCTTAAACGGAACCTGACTTGCTACAACTTCGATTAGTTGAAATATTTTTCGTGCATTGCGTATATCAAATGTTGCAAGAGATGCCATGTCCATTTCTACGATCGTACGAATCACCTGGTTCAAACGCTGATAATTGGAAACCGAATCTGCAACACCAAAAGGATAATATCCATGTTTGAGATAGTCGCCAAAAAATTCCAAAGGCCTGAATCCCTCTTTTAAACAATCAGTATATGAAAATGAATCGTTCAATAAGCTTTCAAGTTTAATTTCAGTCAATTGAATAATGCCTTTCATTGAAAGATACTCCCTGAATGACAACCCAGGTAAATCATACAAAAGAGCACGTCGACTTAAATCACCTTCTTCTCTTGCAATATCGATGATTGAAGAACCTGTAAAAATGATCTGCATATCGGGGAAAAAATCATAAAGGTTTTTTAGTTCGGCAGACCATCCTGGGTATTTATGTACCTCATCCAATGCCAAGACCCTACCGCCATGCTTATAGAATTTATCTGCTGTTTCACGCAATGTATGCCGAGCAAAATACAAATCATCCAATGAGAAATAGGCAACCTTCGAAACTGAAGCATCCATTTCTTTTAGGTATTGCAAAACCAACGTTGTTTTACCAACACCACGTGCACCTTTGATCCCAATTAAACGCTGATTCCAATTGATTTTTTGAAATAAAAACCTCCTGAAACGTTGATCTGTAAAAGACAATAACCTAGATGATTGCTCAAGTAAAATATCCATTTTGCACATTTGAATATGCAAATTTAATATTTTTTGCACATTCGAATGTGCATTATTGGATTTTACGATATAACTAATTGTCAATCAATATATTACCAACTAAAAAACACCAAAATATTGAAGTTTCACTAAAAATTTTTCAATGATTTTGCGATAATGAAAGTTTTTTAGCATGATTACTGCTTGTTGAAAGGAGATGAAAATTATAATTTTTCATAGATAAAACTTTCAATTTCAAATCCCTTTTAAAATCCGGTAATTCATCAAAGATCATTGTTCTTCAATTTCATCACCATAGTTTCTAACAGAGAAAGGAGCTTCTCTGTAAAAAGCTAGTTCATAATTGATTCCTTCTCCTTCTTTAGATGCAATCCAAGGGATATCCTTATGAGAATAATTGCTGATTGCGGTAGCAGACCAGTCACTCATTTGTTCAATAACCATGTCTATGACTTCTTTTTCACTTGCTAGCAATTCAGTTAAATTAGCTTTTTTTAAAGGCAAGTATCGTGTTTGAGGATATCCTTGATATACTGTTTTTACCCTTTGCAACTGTCCGTCATCAATCATTTGTTTTATAATAGAATCCAACTTCTGAGGAACAGGACCGTAAGGGAGTTTGCGGTACTTAGCCCCTGTTAACTGCTCCTCATAGAGTTCGTAATAATTGAAGTCAGCAAAATACAAAAGTTTGTAAAGAACAGTTTCACCGACATTAGGCTTGCCTGCACAACGTTCAAGAATATACAACAAGACATTTTTAAATTTATTGATCTGGAGCTTAGGAACAGACGTGCGTTCCATCATTTTCACTGACTTCTTTTCATATTCGACAGATAGTTCTTGAGTTGCTGAGAAATCCGTAGACATAAAATCATCCAAAGAAAAACCTAAAACCTGGGACAGTTTTTGAAGTTCAAGAACATCAACACTTCTATTGCCTAATTCAATTTGAGCCAGTGACGGCCTGGAAATCTTGATCATTTTAGCCAACTCTTCCTGAGACAACCCTTTTATCTTTCGAAGGTAAGCTACCCTCTGACCTATTTGCGTTTGTGACAAAGTACTATTCATGACAATGCTGAGATATGTTAATCAAGGGCACAAAGGTAAAAATTGTTTTATTATACAACAATGTATAGTTCTTTTTTAAAACAAATAATTGAATTTAGCCATTTGAATTGGGATTTTTTTTATGTAGCAAATAATGGCATCTAAGTTAAAATACTTCATCCTCCTGCTTACGATTCGGTTACATCTTAATGACTTGTTTCCAAAAAGGAAAAAACTTACAATTATACCGAATCGTGTGATTTAAAGATATTGTGCCTAGGTGAATACTGTTTTTTTATTTTGATTATTGAAAATTAAGATTTCCATCTAACATATAACCACTCTAAAAAATAGGAAGACAAGCATTAAATTATTATCAAAATTCAATTTTATTTCTGATTCTAAAAATATTTATATCAATTTGTCTTATGCAGAATCATTTGTTTAGGGATTTGATTTTGCATAA
>JBBARF010000135.1:0-9094 GCA_040399925.1 Bacteriovoracaceae bacterium | reverse complement strand
GGGTCTAATGGATCCGTAATTCCGTTATTTAAGAAGCAAATTGAGCGAGGTGGACCAGTGACAGTGACCCATCCGGAGATTACGCGGTATTTTATGACCATACCGGAGGCGTGCGAACTCGTTTTAGAGGCGGCTACGATGGGTCAAGGCGGCGAAGTTTTCGTCTTTGATATGGGAGAGTCGGTCAAGATTATTGACCTAGCAAAGAAGATGATTACGCTAAGTGGATTACGAGTTGATAAGGATATTGAGATTCGGTATACGGGTTTACGTCCGGGCGAAAAATTATATGAAGAGTTATTAAATAACGACGAAAATACACTTCCGACGCACCATCCTAAGATCTTAGTGGCAGAAGTAAATACGCCGTCTTACGCTTATATGGAAGTGGCGACGAACGAATTAAACCTCTTGCTATCCAGCGGAGACAATAATTCAATCGTAGCGAAAATCAAGGAGATGATTCCGGAATACAAATCAAATAATTCGATATTTGAGACCTTAGATAATAAATCGTCTTAACTAATTACACTCTTTTTAACGATCCAGATAGCCGCTAAGGTAAATAGCGGAGCAGCGATTACGTCCACACTATAATGAACGTGTTGGATTAACAATAAGCTAATGAGGACAAAACTGAGTCCGACAGCTGCCCATCTCTCCTTTGAGGTAGGTAAAAAAAAGCAAACAAATACCATCGTGGCCGTATGTCCCGAAAAGAACAGGTCTTTTGTGATGGCTAGATTATCCCCATAGATGAACATTTCAGCGAGGGGATCATGTAAATCCACCAGGCCAATGGGCGGTTCTAAAGCGACTAAATAGATTGATATAAAGCGAAATGCCGTCTCTAGATTAAATGCCCAGGCAAACCAAAGAAATTTTTTGGGCTCATGCAACAAGCGATATAATAGGTAAATAACAGAAATATAGATAATCCCAAAAATCAAGTAGGAAACATTTAGCGCCGGAATTGCGTTAAGTAATGGATCGTTCCACTGAACGCCTTTTCTTAGTTGGATCCATTGGAAATAATTATCCGCCTTGATTGGAAAGATAGAGAATACGGCCAAAGCTCCTACGAATTGTAGGGCGAAGGTTCGATTTTTAAAGGCAGCTTTCCAGGATTGTTTCAAGTTTGAATGAAAATTAGGTAATTTAGGAAGCGAAATTAGTGCTAAAAAATAAAATAAGATGAAAAAGATCTCAAAAATTACAGTTTTTGTGTTGAGCATCATCACGAGCGCTTTTCATTTTTCTTGTGGCAGTGCCACAGAAGAAAATGCAAACAAGAAGATTAAACAGACAAATAATATGGATCAGAAACTAGAGAAAATAACTTTTGGAGCGGGATGCTTCTGGTGCGTGGAGGCCGTTTTTCAACGCGTAAAAGGGGTGAAAGCAGTTAACTCAGGTTATATGGGCGGAAAGATGAAGAATCCGACCTACCGGGAAGTTTGTTCTGGTTTGACGGGTCATGCGGAGGTTTGTCAATTAAGTTATGATCCGAAGGAAGTGAGTGTGGCTACGTTGCTGGAGATTTTTTGGCAAACACATGATCCCACTACATTGAATAGACAAGGAGCAGATGCGGGAACGCAATACCGTAGCGCGGTGTTTTTCCATACGCCTGAGCAGCAAAAGCAGGCAGATGCCTGGAAGCAAAAATTGAATGATTCACACGTTTTCCCGAATCCAATCGTGACGGAGATTACAGCTGCATCGGAGTTCTATATGGCAGAAGACTACCACCAGAATTATTTCAATGAGAATGGGACGGAGCCTTATTGCCAGATCGTCATTAAACCTAAAATGGACAAGTTTCTAAAGGCCTTTAAGTCAAAACTAAACTAGAATCCACCTTTATCATAAAAACTACGCCTGCGGGAAAGTTTTAAATCCTGCAAAAGGGTTGATTTAACCCGCAGATCGAAGGAATAATTACTTGAACGGCCATAGAACGGACTTGCTATCGGAGTCCAGTTGAAATTCATTTCCCAGCAATGCAGGTCGCGGTGCACGGACATATTCGTATAAGTCAGGCCTTTGTATTTAAAGTCAAAACCGGAGGTTACCGAGAATTTCCATTTCTCGGAAAGACTTAGGTCCCCTTGGAAACTAAGTCCACTGATGTTTTGGGGTGAAGCTAAACCGGTCTTGTTCATGCTATATTGATAGGAGAAAGAGAAATTCCAAGGCACATTCCAGTCGACATAGTCGTCTAGATTTCGGTTTATTTGGTTCATTTGTGCCTCGCTAGCATTTTTATTTTCTTTTGGCTTAGGCTTGCCTGCTGAGAAACGCCGGCCCACGGATAAGTTAAAACCTTGTAAACGGGCTAATCCAGCTCCTTGGCTGAACATATAGTCAGGCGTTCTGCGTCCAATATCGAAAAACAAAGGATCAGCTACATAGAGGTAGGGATCAAAACTTCCACCCATATTAATGTCAAAATCTTTCACACGGGAGGCGAGGTTAAAGCCGATATTGGAAAGGGCGTATTCTTTGGCAAGTAAATTATAACTACCGTTCAAACCGAAATTATCCAATATCCGTACCTTTTCTGTTAGCACACTAGCGGTGTCTGACTTAGTTTTTAACTTCGCCTCTAGCGTATTTTGGATGCCAAAAGAAATCGCCCCCGAGGCACCCCCATAACTCATTGTACGTGGATCAAAAGTGCTGATTCGCCGAATATCGCCTATTTGCTCCTTGCCATCCGTATTGATGAATTTCCGATTATTGATACGCACATCTTGGAAATACCCTAAACTTGGATCAGAGTTATCAGGCGTATAGCTTAAACTAACCGACGGAACTACTGTGTGTCGGATAGCTTCTAAACGACCCTTTTTGAAACGTAATGTCCCAAATAAACGCGTATTCATGCTCGCTGAAAATGCAATCTGCGAATTGAATTTAGGTAAACCTCCCACGGTATCGATGCGGACTGTCGAATCAGCAGGGACATACGTATATTTATAGGATCTAGTATACATATTACCAGACCAAGAAACGCCTGGAGTCAAGTTGATATGTTTCGTTAATTTCAGGTTAGGTAACGATAAAGGAATGCTATAATTAAATTTCGTTTGGGCCTTTTCCCACAGAATCGGAAGCGTACTCGCATCCACCGGAATCACCCCTGCCGGCACATCGTCAGCTCCCGTGGGAATAAAGGGTCTTTGAATGGTTCCTCTAAGTGAATTGGAAGAACGCGGATAGACGTCAAATTCGTAACGCGTGTAGGGATCGCCTATTTGGTTCGTCATTGAAATACCTCCAGAAAAATCTAAACCGACACGAAATTGATCAATGAATCGATCCCCTAAAGAGTTTTTCTTTTTGAAGGGTTGTATTTGGTTTAGGCCAAAGTTAAAATCCGTTCCCGCATCGAAAACTCGAGTACTTGTATTTTGATTGATTCTGAGGTTAATGCTGGTGCGGACTGTCTGTCCAAAATTACGGGAATACTGTACTGATGAACCGATTGTATTCGATAGGTATTGCTGCGTATTAAAGGAATTAAATTGATGGTATGAATTAGAAGCGATGGTAACGGAAGCCGAGAAACTCGAATTTCCTGTGCTGCGTGGCGCATGAGACCATTGTAAGGCAAAATCGGTCCGTTTTGTCGGGTCAAATTCATCTCCATTGCTATTGCGATTGAAGGCTAAATTAAAGCTTCCCGTATACCGGTAACGCTTGTTATATTGCGAATTGGCGCCTAGTCCCCAGCCACCTTTGGAGTATATTTGGCCCGTAAATCGTACCCCAATATTTTCACTAGCTGCCCAATAATACCCCCCCTCGCGTAAATAGAATCCACGGCCATTTGGCTCTTCTCCATAGGTAGGCATGATAATACCTGATTTTCCGGCTTCTTTAGGCTGGGAATAGGGAAAAAAGCCAAAAGGTAAGCCAATAGGCAATGGAATATCATTTAATTCAAAGTGAAAGGGGCCGGAGATGATCTCTTTTTTACCCACCACCTTGATCTTACTTGCCTTTATGTGGAAGTGAGGATGCGTTAAATTACAGGTGGTATAAATGGCATTTCGAATGTATAGGTTCTCTTCCTCGTCTTTTTTGACATTTTTACCCTGCACAAATCCCTCTCCTTGCTGTGTGACAATACCTTTAATGATGGCCCGCTTTGTCTTGAAATTATAGCGTATTTCGTCTGAATCGTATTTATCACTTCCCTGCAGAAAGACTGGAAGTCCAATCATTTTTTTAGTTAGCGTATCCTTAGTTCCGATCGCGTAGACTTCATTTTTTGCCCAATCGAGGCGTATATAATTAGCTTCGAGAGAGATTTCTCCGTATTTGACTTTGGCACCTCCATATAGATTCACTACTTGTGCATCTGCGTCTAAGATCGTAGAGTCTACGGCAGAATAGTAAACCGTAGTCTGCAGATTAGCGGCCGTATCTTTCGGGATGGATTTTTGTAAAGTATCCGTCGAAATTACCCGCTGTGCTTTCGCTTCTGAAAGAGAAGAAAAAAGGAGTAGCAGGGTAATAAAAAGGTAATATGTGGATTTCTTTACCAAATGGAATTTAAAAATTATATTTGTACTTATAAATACAAGCCTACAAAATTACATCTTTGCTTGTTATCAACGTATAACAATTAGAAAATAATGTTTAATCAGATAAAATCTATCGGTTTATTTTTCTCGCTGGGTTTATTGCTGACAGCATGGACGCCTAGCGGCATTCAGAAAACGGATAGTAAGAATAAGATCAAAGTGGTTTGCTTAGATGCGGGCCATGGAGGTAAAGATCCGGGATGTTTGGGTCCTAAAGGGTCTCATGAAGGAATTGTAACCTTGCATATTATTCAAGAGTTAGGGAGGAAGCTAAAAGCAGCTCATCCGGATTTGAAAATTATTTATACGCGTGATACGGATACGTTTATTGAATTGAACGAACGGGCAAATATCGCTAATCGTAATAAAGCGGATCTTTTTATTTCCGTGCATTGCAATGCGGCGGCGAATAAAAATGCGTATGGAACGGAAACCTATACCATGGGTTTGCATAAAACGGATGGTAATTTGAACGTAGCGAAGCGAGAGAACTCCGTTATCTTGCAAGAGAAGGACTACCAGAAGACTTATGAGGGTTTTGATCCGAGCTCTCCGCTAGCGCATATTATGATGGCGAATTACCAAAGTGCTTTTATGGCGAGCTCGGTAAAATTCGCTTCGAAAGTGGAAGAACAGTTTACGAAGACCTATCAACGTAAGAGTTTTGGCGTGAAGCAGGCCGGTTTTTTAGTTATCTGGCGAACGGCGATGCCTAGTGTTCTCGTAGAAACGGGATTTTTAACGAACCCAGAGGAAGAGAATTATTTAACTTCCTCCACAGGTCAATCAGAGGTAGCGACGGCAATTGCCACTGCCTTTAAAGCTTATAAAGAAGAAATAGAAAAATAGATACGATGCTTAAAAGCAATGAATTGAAAGTAGGGTTTTTGGCACTAATAGCCTTTTTAATCCTTTATTTCGGATTTAATTTTCTGAAAGGGAATGATATATTCTCATCGGCTCGTATCTATTATGTAGAATATGAGAATGTAGATGGCTTGATGGTTTCTAATCAAGTGATGATAAATGGTATCGAAGTAGGAAAGGTGAAGAAAGTGGAAATTCAACCCTCTAAGTCCAATAGAATTTTAGTCACCCTTCGCCTTAGCCAGGATATGGTGATTCCTGATAAAACAGTTGCGGTTCTATCTGATGGAGCGCTTTTAGGCGGAAAAATAATTCGCTTGCGTCTAGAGGGCAAGGGAAATTTAGCAGAGGAGACCTTTTTAAAAGGCGAAACAGAGGTAGGCTTAACCACCTTATTGAAAGAACGTGCGATTCCTGTGATTGCTAATGCCGATTCGCTTTTAGTTTCCTTTCGTCAAATTTCTACTAAGTTTGACAAAACAGGAACCTACCTGAATACCTTGTTGAAAACATCGAATGAAACGGTTTCAAACCTTAATGGGTCGGTGAATGGTATTGTAGCTGACAATCGGGCAAATATTGCTCAGATTTCTTCGAACATGAAGATTTTGTCAGCGGATTTAATGGAAACGGAAAAGCAATTGCGTCCCTTATTAACGAAGTTCAATTCGGTGGCTGATTCGCTACAGGCACTAAGGTTAGGTAAGACTTTGAAAGAAGTCGATGCTGCGGTCATTTCGCTGAAGAAGATTGTGCAAGGTTTAGAGCGTGGCGAAGGCACGGCGGGTAAATTGATTAAGAATGATAGCCTATATGTAGGTTTAAATAAAACACTCGTTGATCTAGATAAGCTATTGCTTGACTTCAGATTACAGCCGAAACGGTATATTGGCATTTCCGTTTTTGGCAAGAAAAATACCCCTCCTTCTAATTAATCTATGTCTACGATTCAAGTGAAAATTACAGCCAGTCCTGAGCTGTCTGATATTTTAGTCGCTGAACTAGGCGAAATCCAATTCGATATTTTCGAAGATGCTGATACGGGGGTAATTGCTTATTGCCCTGAAGTGGATTTTTCTGTGGAGGCTCTAGCGGAGATTATGTCCCGCTATGGTTTAGAAACCTACGAAACTAATCGAATCGAGAAGCAAAACTGGAATGAAGTATGGGAAAGTAATTATGATCCTATTCGAATCGAGGACTTAGTGTTGATTCGTGCCAGTTTTCATCCGTCTGAGCCTGGTTTTCAGGTAGAGTTAGTCATTAATCCTAAAATGTCTTTTGGAACTGGTCACCACGAAACGACTTCGCTGATGGCGAAGGCTTTGTTCGATGTGGATATAACGGATAAAAGTGTTTTAGATGCAGGAACGGGTACGGGTCTATTGGCTTTTGTGGCAAAGAAACGTGGTGCGGGATTTGTGCGCGGCTTTGATATCGACGAATGGTCAGTAGAGAATTCTATCGAAAATGCTGGCTTAAATGCTTGTGAAGAGATTCCTTTCGTACTGGGAACTATCCTTGAAGAGGATGAGACCACGTATGATGTATTATTAGCCAATATTAATCGAAATATCTTATTAGCAGAAATGGCAGAGTATGCTACGCGTATTAAGCCAGGTGGCCTACTTTTCTTGAGTGGTTTCTATACCGAAGACATTCCACTTTTATTGGAATCCGCTGAAAAGCAGCAACTTAATTTAATTTCTCAATCATCAAAAAACAACTGGGCTTGCTTGCAATTGAGAAAAAAACCTTAATTTTAAAGGTTTGACTCTTGTAATCCGGAAAATCGGATGTTTTTAAAATGAAAATCGCTCCTAATAAACCTTTCAAGGTTGTTTATTCTTTATTGTCTCACGAATGCCTCGGGTACTTATTCGAAGTCTTTGTGGTGCAATTAAATGAGAAGGGAGCTTTAACTTGGGAGTATCAAACCTTAACTTCTCGCAATTTCCATGAATTTGAACATTTGCTGGATGAGCGCGATCGCACTGCGGTAGGTTTGATCGAGAGCATGAAACCAATGGCGGTTTATGAGAAGTTCAATACCTCGAAGCGGAAGACGGTGGAGGAATTCTTTTTAAAGACGTTTGACGCGGAAAAAGGAGAAAAGGAAATTCAAGAAGCCGTCATGTCGGTAATTGAGAAGAAGAGGGGTCAGGTTTTTGGACTTATTTGTCCAGAAAAGACACTTTTTATCATGGGAAATGATGGAAATCCGATGCGCCAATCCGTTCAAATCGAAGCGGAGGCCGTAGATGTATTATTCCATTTTATGCGTAATGAGGAGAATACGCACTATTTCCCTACGCTGAAATACCTAGGTAATAAATTAGAGTTCCAGCACAAGGAGGCGGTTGTTTTATGTGATGAACCGGCTTGGATGCTGATGAACCAGAAGTTATATCACTTCAATCCAGAATTAGAGGGCAAAAAATTGCGTCCTTTCTTGAATAAGAAGTTCGTGGCGATTCCCAAGAATATGGAGGAAGATTACTTCCGAAAATTCGTGAAGGCCATGGTCGCTCGCTACCCCGTATACGCGAAAGGTTTTGAGATTACAAATACCGAAAAGCCTGTTCAATTCTTGCTTTCTTATGGGCCCACAGCGCCTAAACTAGAGGATGAAGAGACTTTTAAAAAGAAGGCTGCCTTAGAAGCGGCTGATCGTTGGAATTTTGTGTTGTCCTTTCAATATGGCAATAATAGATTCCCTTGGGATGGTCTGTCGTCAGATGCGAATGTACTCTTTGAAAAGAAAGGGGACAGCTATGCTTTCCAAAAAATTATGCGTTCGCATGTGAAGGAAAAAAGAGCTTTCCAGCTTTTGAAAACCTTAGGGTTAAAGATGGAAAATGATGGTAGAGCTTCCATGCAACGTGGAGAGGCCGTTCAATGGTTAACTTCAAGTAAAGAAGCTCTCGATCAAGCAGGTTTTGTAGTTCAGTTTAAAGGAGATGGGCAAGCCCCACGTTATTTCCTCGGAAAGCCAGAAATCAATATTCGCATTGGTGAAAAATTAGATTGGTTTGATATTCAGGCGGTGATTTCTTTTGGGGAGTTCTTAATTCCTTTCTTGAAAATTCGTCAGCTCATCCTCCAAAAGAAGAAAGAATTTCATCTGCCGGATGGTTCTATCGCGATGATTCCGGATAACTGGTTCCATGATTACCAAGATTTATTCTATTTCTCAGAGACACGTCCCGGGGAAGAGGGTGTTTTCTTGCGTCGTCAGCATTATCAGCTAGTGCAGGAATGGGAGAATCAAGACCTAGTGAAGACGGCTTTACGCTCTAAAACGGTCAGTGATTTAACGCTTGAATCAAAAGAATATCCTATTCCTAAGAACTTTAAAGGAACCTTACGTCCGTACCAATTAGATGGTTATCGCTGGATGCGCACGCGTCAGGCGGCTGGTTTAGGCGCCTGTTTGGCGGATGATATGGGTCTAGGTAAAACGGTACAGACACTTTGCTTATTACAGAGTTTGAAGGAACAAGGGGAGACCTTGCCTACCTTACTAGTGATGCCTACCTCCTTGTTATATAACTGGGAGATGGAGGCGAAGAAATTTACGCCTCAATTGCGCGTTTTAGTCTATAGCGGACCTCAAAGGGAGAAGTTGCAGG
>JBBARF010000134.1:0-9360 GCA_040399925.1 Bacteriovoracaceae bacterium | reverse complement strand
GCTCACATAGAACTTCATGACGTCTTTAATGTAGCCATCTGGTTTGTTCCTTTTGATAATGAACAGAGAAACCAGAAGCGTGATAGGAACAAGGAAGATAAAAATAAATCCAAGTTTCCCACCATCAAAGAAGAGTCCCATAATCGCAGAGAGGACAAGCACCAGAAGAAGATCGAGGGCCTCAAGCCCTACGATCTTAAGTTTTGTGTCCAGGTTACGGTGAACTACCGAGCTATCAAGCTCCTGCATTTACACCGCACTTTGAAACATCGGAATGATGAACTTAGCGAGAATCCCGACAATTGAAGCAACAATAACCAAGACCATTCGGCGTTTACTGCTTTCATCACCAGTGGCTGCTAAGATTGCGGCATAGACCAAACCGAAGACAGCAACCGCAGGAAGGATTTTTCCTACAATCATATTAGTAATGCTGTTCACTTTAGTGTCAAAGCTTGCAGATTGAGCGAATACAAGTTCAGGGCTAAAAACCATAATTCCAATGAGAAGCAACATTAAACCTTGTAATGAGTATTTCTTAAGCATTTTTCACCTCTCTATTCTCTGTAAGGTTAATAACTAATTTTTTGTAAAAGTTCGTTAATGGTTCGATGAGAATATGAATATCCCCATTAGTTTGTTTATTCTGATAGGCCTCACCAATTGTAAAACGTAGTGTTTTATCATCTCGATAGATGACTTTATCTACCTTGTAATAAATCGAATCATCCGAAACATTCACTGGACGAAGATAAATCTCATCACGCCTTCCATCAATTGCACTTGCTTCAAGCAAATTTACATAAAGTGAAAAATCGCCAGATTTTTCTAAGTAGAAGGCCCGACCAGCACAAAATCGCTTTTGTGATTTTTGATTAACCCACCAAAGGTAGTGCATGTTGGGGTTTGGTTGTTTTTCTGTTTTCATTCTTAAATCTCCTAAAAATTGTTATTGATCTTTTTTGTTCATTAATTACTTAAAAAACGACTACAACTAAAAAGTAGTTACCCTACATAAAGCCTCGATTGTTTTTTGGAACAGAAAACTCTATGAGATAGCTCAGCCTTAAACGGTGAATAGCTTCATCAAAAATTTTTCTAGTGAGAGATTGGGAGAGACCACACATAGATGCGATCTCTTTTATTGAGCAATCTTCCCAAAAGAAGAGGTAGATCACTGGTTGCTCATGCTCAGGCAGATAATTAACCTCGCGTGTGATGAACATGATTTGCTTATTCGTTGCTCTGCTTTTTTCGTTAATAAAACTTCTCATTTCGTCCCCGTTTTCTTTGTTAGTTGCGTTCAACGAGGACGACTAATTACAAAGCAAAGGCCAGGTCCTTTACACTTCAACCAAGTAAAATAATTTCGATTACTTAGATTGGTTACGGGTCGGAAAATAATATAAACGCACAGCAACAAGTGTTTCCCTGCGAAACATATTATGTTTCCAAATGAAACACTTAATGCTATGTGGCTCAAGATTTTTTATTTTTAATAAAGTGGATGCGAGATGAATTTTTTGATTATTGAAGATGATAAAAACTTTTCAGACTTTTTGAGCAAGGCCTTGGCCAAGCATGGAAAACCATTTGTGGCCGATAATCTTATTAGTGCCCAGAACCTTCTTCAAAGTTATTCATTTGATTGCGCCATCGTTGATTTGAAACTTGGTGAAGAAATAGTTGGCCCACAAATTGCTCTAATGGCAAAGCGTAAAGGTGTAGGTCATGTAATCGCTGTAACAAGTTTTGAAAACGATAGCGAGCTTATACGAAAGGCTTATGAAAATGGCGTGGATGATTTTGTTAAGAAAAGTAATCTTAAATCTCACTTTGATTTCTTTATTAAAAAAGTCATTACTGGAAAAGATTTAAAGAAAAATGTTTTGAGGCTTACAAAAACAACATACATCACTAGGGACAAAGACCTTATAAATGCTCTTGAGTCCGTCTGCACTTCTTATGCACCTATGGAACCCATTTTTATTGGTGGTGAATCAGGAGTCGGAAAAACACAGTTAGGAAAATGTCTCAAAACTCTACTCGATCTTAAAGGTGAACTCGTTGAGCTTAATTGTGCTGGACTTAATGATGAGATTATTAAATCTGAGTTATTTGGACATGAAAAAGGAGCTTTCACAGGGGCAGACAAACAAACAGTTGGAAAAATTGAACTTGCAGATGGCGGCATCCTCTTCTTAGATGAAATTGGGGATATGCCATTAACGACCCAAGAAAAACTTTTAAAAGTGATTGAAGAAAAAGAATTTACCAGAGTTGGTGGGAACAAAAAAATTAAATCAAATTTTCTTCTTGTTACGGCAACTTTGAAGAATCTTGAAGACCTTGTGAATTGTGGAAAACTTCGCCCTGATTTTTATAATAGAATCAAAGGTAAAACGATTCACATTAAACCCCTACGAGAGAGATCGGAAGATTTAAAGTTACTAATTGAACACTTTTTAAATCTAGCGACCAGAAGCGTATATCTAACGCCAGAGGCTTATCAGGCTCTAATGACTTACAACTGGCCTGGAAATATTCGAGAGCTTGATAAAGCAATTAACCGTTTATCTGATACGAGAGGTGGAATAGTAAAATTTGAAAGCTTAGACCCTGCTATTAAATCAGGTAATGGTTTTTTAGATTCTGCCTTACCCGATGGGCTTCTCACTAAAAAGCAGGCTGAATTTGTAAAGCGAAGTGGGAATCTGGGTGATCTCTTTGAAAAACTAGAGCGTGAGATGATTCTATATGCTCATGAAGAGTTAAAGGGAAACAAAGCTGAAATTTCAAGACAATATAACATTTCAAGAAAAAAGCTTTGGTCTTTCTTTAAGCAAGAATCAGGAGGGTTGCACCAGTGAATACAAAAATTAAAAATATCCTTCATGACTTGAATAAGTTCAGAGATCAGATGAATTGTTGTTACACCTGCCTTTCACAAGATTTAAGAACGGGTGAAAATCCTCAAGATGATGACATAAATGATTTAAAACAGGCTTCATTAGAAATTTCCCGTCTGGTGGATAATCTCTCTAATGAGCTTAAAGGTAGTATGTATGAAGCTAGATAAAAAAACGGCCCTTATTACAGGGGCAAGTCAAGGAATCGGCCGGGCGATTGCCTTAAACTTTGCTAATGAAAAAATTAGTCTTGCTTTGGTTGGAAGAAATGAAACAAAACTAAAAGCAGTGGCACATGAATGTGAAAAACTTGGTTCAAAGGTAAATATTTATCCTTTTGACCTTGCCGAGATTGAAAAAATCCCTTCACTCATCGAAAAAGTAAAAGTCGATTTTCAGGCGATTCATATCTTAGTTAATAACGCTGGAACTTATGCCAAAGGAAATCCATTTGAGAGCGATTTAAAAGAATGGGACTATGCTCTTGATCTGAATTTTAGAGCGATTTATCACTTAACTAACCAGACCCTAGCTCTCATTCCTGAGCATGAAAGCGGGGCCATCATAAACATTTCTTCCATAGCGGGCCAGATGACTTATAAAGGTGGAGAAATTTACTGTGCTACTAAATTCGCCTTGAGGGCCTATTCAAATTGCCTTTTTGAAAGTGTGAGAGAAAAAAATATTAAAGTGACCTGTATCTATCCAGGTTTCGTCAATACTGAGTTAGGTCGTGGTGAAAATCTTGATGAATCTAAAATGATTCAACCCGAGGATATAGCAAGTACCGTGAATAGTTTTTTAAAGACTCCACTCACAGCCTGTCAGACTGAGATCATAATTAGACCTCAGAGAACACCCTACAAGTAGGATATTATGAGTTTAATAACTGAAATAGAACATTTAGACATGATTCAAAATATTGAGATGATTGTCCGATCTGATCGAGTTTTTGAAAATTGTTATGATAAAGATTCTCCTGAAGTTATCCAATGGACTGAGTATTTTACGAAGAGGGCCAATATCCCTGAGATATTTGGCGAAGTCGGTAAAAGAATCTCTACAAAGAAATTTCTTCATGCCGAAATCGTTGGAACTTTCTGGCATCATTTTTCTGCCCTTGCTCCTCAAGTTATGAGCATAGCATCTGCCAAAGTAGATAATAATTTAATGAGGCATTACATTGTCCAAATTATATTTGAAGAACTTGGCACAAGAAATCATCGTCTAATCCACCCTGATTTATTTTTAGATGCTATTGAGTCCATAGGTGTAACCACAGTGAAAAGGAAAAAGCTTGTTCGCAAGCACTTATCTAAACTTGGTTTTACTGACTTGATTGGGATTATGAATGAGGCAAAATCAAATAGTGAAATCTTAGGCATCCTCTTAGGGTTAGAGATCGACGCTAACGAAAACATTCAGACTGTTTTCGACGCTCTGACTTTTAATGTAGACGCGTATCAAAAAATAAAAGAAACACCATTTTTTAAGATTCATCGAATTGCTGAAGATGAGCATATCCGTCTAGACGTTGCCAATTTCTTGAGATTTTGTAAATCAGATGATGAGAAAGAAAAATTCAATCAAGGATTTGATAAAGCAGTTATATTTTGGAAAAACTATTGGGATGCAATGGCCTCAATTATAGATTCAGAGGTGATTGTATGAATGAGAAAAAACTAGGTGTGCTAAGCGGTACGTCATACGCAGTCGGCTCAATCATCGGATCAGGGATTTTATTCCTCCCATCTCTGACATATAAGCTTAGTGGGGCTGATGTTTTTCTTTCTTGGCTTTTAGCCACGATTCTATGTGTTCCACTTCTTTTAGTATTCTATGATATGTCAAAAGTGACCAGGCCTGGGGATGGTGTTAAAGGATTCATTGAGCACGGATTAGGAAAGACTGTGGCTTCATGTTTTCCAGTTCTTCTTTTATCAACTGTCTGCATCGGGATGCCGTCATCTGCCTTAATCGTTGGGAAATTCATAAAAGACTATTCGGGATTAGGTGGCATTGATTATGCTGTGGCCTTCTATCTTTTACTCTTTGGAGTCGTTTCTAATCTACTTGGAAAAAGTATAGGTGAGAAAATTCAAAATATCGTTTCCATTAGCTTTATCGCGGTAGGAATTGGACTTTTCTTTTTTACTCTTCCAGAAGCAAGTGGAAATTATCATAAGATCATTCCAGAGTTTAATTTTAAAGGTACATTCGCAGGAATCACAATGGCCTTTTGGGCCTTCGCTGGTTTTGAGAACTTATCCTTTCTAACCAATGACTTTAAACGTCCAGAAAAAGATTTTCTCATCTCAATGATATTGGCCCTTATTATTTGTGGGACGCTTTATCTTGCCCTCACAGCTAATTATGCGGCGATTATTCCTTATGAAGATATTGAGACAGTCATGGGGATTTTTCAGCTATCAAAAGTGGTCAAGCCTCAGGCATTATCAAGTCTTGTTATCGCGATACTTGCTTTTCTGGCCTTAAAGACAAACTTTAATAGTTGGGTAAAGGGCCTTGGACAGATGATAACAAATGCAGCAAATGAAGGAAATTTGCCGAAGGTATTAGCCAAAAATAATAATACGCCTACATATCTTTTAGGTTCACTATTTTCATTAAGCTTGGTGCTATCTCTGATCTTTCCTGAGTTCTTGGAAACGGGACTTGTCATTGTAAGTTCCAACTTTGTGACCATCTATGTTTTGACCTTGCTTTCATACCTAAAGGGAAAATGGTCAGTTTCAAGAAAAATCATGGCCTTCATTACTCTCGCCATTCTTCTTATTTCCCTTGGAACCTCTGGGGAGAAGTTACTTTATCCCATACTTGTTTTCTTTGTGACTTATCTTGTCTTCAAACTTAAATCTAATAAAGAGGTAGCCTTACTCGCGTTGCTTTTTATTAGTCCTATGACTTTTGCCAGTGACAAGACTCTTAATATTGCTTTGATCTTTAGATTTGCTGACAAATTTAATGGCACGATTCTTTCATTAGATAAAGGACTTGAACTAGCTCGAAAAGATTTTGAGAAGAAGCATAAGGTAAAGATCAACTTTAAGAAATATCCTCATGATGAAAAATTAACCAGTGTTATCTCTGCCGCGCAAAAAGCTCTCAATGATGGTCATTTTATTATCATTGGTGGGGAAAATAGTGATGAGGCCATGGCAATCAGTGAAGTGATTAAGGATAAAAAAGTCATCTTGATGACTCCGACTAGCACAAATCCAAAAGTAACTTTAGATCGCCCCTATAATTTCAGAGCCTCCATTTCCGATGATAAAGTGGCTGAAAAAATCGCTGAATTTGTTTTAAAGGAATTGAAAGGAAAAAGAATTGGAGTTCTTCACAATGTTTCTTATCCTTACTCAGATTATCTTAGTAAACGCTTTATCCATCGCTTTAATGAATTGATTGAAACTTCTCAAAGTTATGGAGATGAGAGACCTAGGCTTGTAGAACAAAAGGTCGTTAGGAATCAGACGGATTTAAAAAAGGAAGTAAAGTTTTTCAAAGATCAGGGAGTTACTCATCAAATAGTGCTTTCCTTTAATAGCGATTTATTACGGTTTTACTCCGAGGCAAGTTCTCAAGGTTTTAACCCTAAATACATCGGTTCTGATGGGTGGGGTCTGAGTGAGGCTATTTTTAAGGCCGTTCAGAACAGTAAATCTGCTAGCTCGTTCGAGGCTTACCGTAATGTTTACTGGAATGGGACAAGTAGCACTAAGAGCAATATCCTTTTTAAAGAAAATTTTAAAAAGGTCTACGGTGAAGAGGCCAATGCTTGGTCTGCTATTGCCTATGATTCATTAACAATTATAGGAGAATCTGCCCTTAGTGTTAAAACAGAGCTTAATGGAGAAAAGTTAAAAGATGCTCTCAAGAAATACGAAGGAAAAAATCTTTTAACATCGGATCTTCTTAAATTTGACCAGAACAATACACCAGATAAGGACGTTATCATTTATAAGATTGATAAGAAAGGCATAGGTTTTTATGGGAAAAGATAATATCAAAACAATTCACCGGCCCTTAAGTGCATTTTATTATGGCTCTCTTGCTGTAATATTTTTATCTCTTACTATCGGAGCCTATTACTTCTCTTATAAGTTTGTTCAGAATGAAAAGAATCGTGCAGAGATCAGCACGTTACAGCTTAAAGACAGTATAAATGCAGAATATCGCTATATGGTTGAAGAATTTTTTACCAGTAGTTATGACTCCATTGCCATCAGAGTCAGTAATGCCCTCGAAAAATTTGGAAACCCGTCTTATGATCTTTATTTGTTCAATACAAATGGCACTTGTGTTTATGCCAAAAACCGAGAAGGTTCGAGTGACTGCTCTAAGGCCCCAACGGCTAAAGAAAATGTTTTAAGCTATGAGGCAGATTTAAAACTTGCCACAAACGTCATCGGAAAGATGAGGGTTGTTGTTGAAGATCGTTTTCAGTTCTTTACTGGGAACCTGACCGAATTTGCTTTCAATATCTTTGCACCTATCTTTCTTATTGTGGGCATCCTTTGGATTAGTTGGGTTGTTTATTCCCGAAATAAAATTCTTATCCCATATTATAAAAAAATGTTGATGATGGAAAAAGATAAAGCTTCATTCGATACTATCCGTCAGATCATCCACGACACAAAAGGAGAGATCGCATCCCTTGATCTTTTAAGCTACGAGATCGAAGACACGGAGAAGGCCCGGGAAATGCGGTCAACACTGGATAAGATAAGAAAAGCCTTTGATAATCTTCATCAGGTGAAGGAGTCAATCATTCCTATTAAGATTGAGTCCTTACATAATGTGCATGATATGCTGGCAGGGATTGAGTCTCATTTAAAGGTTAAGTATAAACACCTTAACAATTTTAAACTGATCTTAGACATAAGCAAGATAAAATCTGAACGAATAAAATTAGATTCAGCACTTTTTGAAAGAGTTATTTTTAATCTTGTAGAAAACTCAGTAACGGCCCCATGTAAGAAAGAAAACCTCATTGTAAAACTGACCGCAGAGCCAAGCAATGATGGAATCATTATTCAGCTAATTGATAACGGCGAGGGAATTTCAGAAGAGAATTTGAAGAAAGTTTTTGAGAAAGGATTTACAACTAAATCCAACGGGACGGGGCAAGGGCTTTCTTTTGTAAAAGCTCAAGTTGAGTCATGGAAAGGCGAAATAAGTATCAATAGCACATTGAGAGCTGGAACTACTGTAACTCTAAGCCTCCCACTAGCAGAAAAGCCTAAGTTTATTATTCTTGATGATGATAAATATCTTTTAGACCGTTATCAAAAAATGTTACAGCGTTTCGGTAACGAGGCACGGACTTTCAGAACGGGGAAAGAACTTTTAGATAATGCCAAAAGTATAAACCCAGAAAGTATTTTTCTTTTAGACTACGATCTTGGCAATAATGAAGTGGGAACCGACGTAGCACAAAAACTCAGTAAAATGGGTATGAAAAATCTTTATCTACATACAGGTAACCCGATGACTGATGAAATGGACTATCCATTTCTTAAAGGCATTTTAACTAAAGGGAATTTTGCAGAGACAATGAAAGCATTATCTTTGCAGTGATTAAATATGATCTTTTTTCAGAAGTACTAAGGGTCTATAAAAGGTGGATGGAAGTAATCCATCCACCAAAAAAAATTAATCAGGGTATAGTACGATAAAGCCGAATCTTTAAATTTCCCCACTGAAGTTCCTCAATAAATCCTTCCCCTGCACATGGGTCAGGAACTCCAAAAAGAATTTCATGGAGACCAACTTTTAAAACACCGCAGACCTTCCTAAGATCATCCAGATTATGGACAGCTCTTCCTGTAGTCCATCCGAAAAGTGTTGGCTGTTTTACCCCACTAAGTCGGGCCAGGGTCGCAATAGGCAATCCTCTTTCCTGAGAAAGCCTAGTGAGATTTTTTGCCAGTTCCATGATGGCCTCCCTTGAATAAGGTTGTGCCCGTCATGCGTTCGGTAAAACTAGTAAGTTTGGTAGAGCCTTGGGAAGCCTTCTTTAGGGCGGCTAATCGGATTTCTCCGGCCAATAGAAGGACTCCCGAACCGATTAAGCTGGCGGTTATGGCAGTCTGAATTAAGCCCGAAATCCAAGAAAATAATGCTTTCATCGAAAACCTCACTTTTGTGTTCGTTTGGTTCGATGACAACTCATAAAAGAGAATGATTATGGCCAAATACTGGACTTCAAATTGGTAGCAAACTGGTAGCAATTTGGAAGCAAACTCACGAAATTTCCCGACATTTCACGAAATAAAGCAGAAAAATATTGCTTGGCCTGATTGTGTTTTTAAGTAGTTGCTTTCAAAGAATTTGGTAGAAATAAAAAAGCCATCCGCAAAGAGATGGCTTTTTAATGGTGCCCAGGACTGGACTTGAACCAGCATACTTTTTACAGTGCTACCACCTC
>JBBARF010000133.1:0-9393 GCA_040399925.1 Bacteriovoracaceae bacterium | reverse complement strand
ATCGTTAACAAATGAGATTCCGACGTCAATTAACTTGGGCCCGGTTTTTGCCAACAATATATTTGAAGGTTTACTGTCACGGTGAACAACACCTACTGCATGAACTGAAGACAAGGCTGATAAAAATCCTCTTGCAAATTCAATCCACTTTTCTTCAGTTAGTGGACCCTCTTTTTCAATCAAGATCTTCAAGCTAGGTCCATCTACATAATTTGTTGCAATCCAAGCAGGAGTGCCATCAATGTCAGAACCAACAATTTCGGCAACAAAGTCACTCTTAACTCTCAGCAAAGTTTCAACTTCACGTGTCAGGCGAGTTCGACTGGCAGGATCTTCAAGTAGAAATTCCCTAACTACTTTGATCGCTGCAGCACGAGTTCCATTTGTGCCCATATAGACAATACCCATGCCGCCTGATCCCAGGCGATTAACGATTTGCCAAGGCCCGATTTGCTCAGGGTCGCCACTTCGTAACCGTTCCATGGGCTAAGTCTGCCATGAGTCGGAAAGGCCTCTAGCAAAATCACCCATTCCTACCTGGTCAGCATTGCCCTAAGTGGTCTAAATCTGCTGACATATACCTTTGAATTGCCTAGACTTATTAACGTGAATCGGCACAAAAGAATAGGCAAACAGCTGGCCTTGTTGCTGATTATCGCTGTACTTCCGGCTATTCAAGCAATGCCCGCTACTGGGGAAACTTTCACTGTAAGCACCTTTAGCGGAAAAGGTGGAATTGGAGAATTTGCAAGACCTTCAGGTGTTGCGATTTCTCCTGATGGCACTGTTTATGTTGCCGACCAAGATAATTTCAAGATCAAAAAGATTATCGGACAAACTGTCTCAGATTTCGCTGTATCTCCAGCAACAAGCAAGATTTACACAGATAACTCTTTCTGTAGTGTTTTTGTTAAAAACGCAGATGAGATCTTTGCCAGCGACTGCCGAAATTTCAAGGTTTATAAATACAATAAATCAGGTGCCTTGCTCCGCACATACACAAATAATCTCGATCTACCTAACTGTAAGAATTGTTTTGATTGGGGTGGCGGTTTAGCTGTCGACAAACTTGGAGGAATTTTTCTTTCAGATGAATACAATCATGTAATAATTCGGATTGACGAAAGCAGTGGTGATTCAAGTGTTTATGTAGGCCAAGTTGGAAAGAATTCTTCTGTTGATGGAAATCCAAATAATGCTACATTTAATTTGCCTCGAGGTCTAATAGTTGACTCGAAGAACAATTTATACGTCGCCGATACTTCGTCTAATTCTGTGCGCAAGGTCGACCCAGCTAAAATAACTTCTACTATTGAACGAGGTTTGACATGTTTAATGGGTGTCGCCGTGGACTCTAACGACGACATCTTCACAGTGAACGAGAGATACTGTGCCCCCACTATTTTTAAGGTGGGAACCGGAAAAATAGTGGAAGATACCAAGGCAATTAAAGCTGGTACCCCGGGTTTTGTGGGTAAACCATTGTTTAGCGGGAGTTCGGGTATTGCCATAGAAAGATTTGGATCAAATCCAACTAACAACATTTATATTGCTGATTGGACCAATCATTCAATCAAAATTTTCTCAAAGAGTGGGCAATTACTGAGAACTATCGGCTCTGAAGATAGCTACGGTGTCAACAATTCCGAACAATTAACACCTGTTTTTGATTCCCCGCTCCAAGTGTTTCCAGTAGATGACGGTTCATACATAATGGCCGATAATCATACGATTCGACATTTAAGTAGCGATGGGGCCGTTCTTAAGGTAACCCCCACACCAAACTCGTGTTGGTTTTCAGCAGGAATTGCCTTTACCGCAGATGGAACTTTCTTCTGTACAACTGGCAATAAAATTTATGTACGTCATACAGATGGCACATGGAGCACAATAGGAAGCGACGTCGCGGGAAAAAGAGATGGCAACTCAACTTCTGTACAATTTTTTAGGCCTGAAGGATTAGCGATTTATAACAATGAAATCTATGTGGCTGACAATGGGAACCGACAAATAAGAAAATTGTCACGGATTACTGGCACGAGAGAGTTCCAAGTGTCCACCGTTTTGGGAACTGGTGTTTGGACTGGTGCGCCAGATATACAACCGCGTTCAAAGGCGACATTTGCTGGTCCAACTAAAATTGCAATCGATGGATTAGGAAATCTTTATATTGTCGATGGTGGTGTGGATAGTGTTTTTAAGACTTCACTGGTACAAGAAAATGATGTAACAAGAATCGCAATCGGGCTAAAAGATTGGCCCTCTGCGATAACTGTAGATAAGCAAAATCGAGTTTATGTCTCAACTTACGGGGGAACATTCTTTAGAATTACCAATAATGTGATGTCCAAAATTGGTGGAATTCAGGGATATGGAAATCAAGATGGCTCCTTTGAGAAAGCCTCTTTCAACCGTCCAACTGGACTTTCGATAGACGCAAAGGGTAATTTGCTAGTTGCAGATCGAGATAATCAGAAAATAAGAAGGGTATCTCTCGGCACTACCCCGGGCTTAAATATTTTGAACGCGTCAACACTTGGTACTTACATGAAGCAACCCGAGGTCAATCAACCTGCCATACAAGGTTTGAGTAAATCACAGGAGATAGCTCTTGAAAATAGTCTAGTAAAGGATAACAACTCGGGCTTGATTGCAAAGATCTATCAAAGTAAAGATATTGCAATCCCAGTTAGAACTACGGCGGGCCTACCTTTGTGCGATGTGAAAATTGAAAAGCAGATATCTTTCGATTGGGCTTACACAGCGCTTTCGACGGCAAATGGTTGCGGAAACAGAGATTACATAATCACCTACAAGGGGTTTATAACATGGCCGGGTAAGGGACTTCAGCCCAGAGTCTTATACGCCTCAGTTGATGATGGAATGCATCTTAAGATCAATAATGAGACTGTTATCGATAAGTGGTCCGATGGCGGTGCAAATTCAAGCTATCCATTCAACAAGTCAGCTATTGCAACACTGGAAGGTGGAAAGCAATACCCAATAGAGATTTGGTACTACGCGTGGACGCCACCAAGCAATTTCAAGTTGTACTGGTCACCAATTTCGGCAACTCAACGAGATGACACCCGACTAGTTGAGCCTGAGGTTTTTTCTCCCAAATTACTAACTACAAATCAAATCAAGCCAATAGTTACTAAACCGGCTATGCCGTTTGCTCCAAAAGTTTCAGTCAACCTTAACTTTATAAACTTAACTGTCTCAGTCCCATTAGGGACAAAATCGGCTCTACTCTTCGCACCTGAATTTGGAGTTCCAAAGTCAAAGGCAATCGCGGGACAAATCTCAGAAAGTAAGGCGAATTTTGAGATTTCCATAAATGACAAATATGCAGGTAAAAAAGGAACATTACAAATTGTGGGCAAGAATGAGGTTGGAGAATCTAATCCATTGAATCTTCCGATTACTGGTCCAAAAGTTAAATCAAAACCTGTTGCGGTCAAGACCTTAGCTCCAAAACCAGATACGCGAGCTCAAGAGATAACTTGTCTCAAGGGTGCAACGAAGCGTACTTTTCAAGCAATAGAATGCCCACCGGGTTACACCAAGGGTTAGCGTTTTTTAACAAGTACTACGAAACACAGAAGCAAGAAGGCCGTAGACATGCCCAGCACAGTGAAAGAGCCTTGGGTCAAAGTTCCAAGAACTGCTTCCCATCGAATCTCCAAATCCTTATCAGCAATATTTGATATCTCAACCAAATCTACTGAAGCTGAAAGTGAGCTCATCGACCAATAGCTTGGAACAAGGGGAGAGATAAGAGCAATCAATCCTTCGTTCTTGCCAGGCAAAGCACCGGATAAGACAACTTGAGTCATCGTCAGGCCCACAAGAATTGGCATTGCTTGCTCTGGTGAACTCAAAATGCTTGAAACCAATAATCCCAAACACATAGAAGTAAAGCCGAGCAAAACCGTCAAAAGCAGTATTTCAAAATACCCGTTACCCATTAACAAGCCTTTTTCGGGAACCGGGCGATTAAACAACACAATCGAAACAAAAATCACTGATTGAATTGATGTCACAACACCTAGCACTAAAACTTTCGACATCAAATATGTGCCAGATCGGATTCCAACACTCTTTTCTCGCAGACGAATCGGATCCTCTTTAATGATCTCTTGGATAGAAGTAGATAACCCAATAAAGACTGTTCCTAGAATCAGCACCATCAAGTTGGATCGTGCGATTGGATTAAAGCCAAATCCAGTCCTGTTTGATTCTCCTGGACCAAGTCCAAGTTCACCGGCTGTGGCATAACAGATTAATCCAATCAAAATGGGAATTGCAGCGAGCAATCCAAGGTAATACCGATCAGATGAAATCACTCGCAGATACCGAGAGCTAAGGGTGATTAACTGTCGACCCCACGATTGCTTTTTGATCTTTTCCTGTGGCAACTCTGTCGTTGGAGAAATTGCACCCGAGCGTTTTTTGTTAGATAAGAGGAGTGCTTCTGGACTTGAGAGCATTCTAAATACCTCTGCCCAATTATTCTTACCTAGCGCGGTGAAAACTGTTGAGGATGGCCCTGCATATGCAATACGACCACCAGATGCCATGAGAACCACGTTGTCGCAGAAGTTCAAGTTATCTACTGAGTGAGTCACTAAAACCACAGTTTGACCGTCATCTGCAAGTTTACGAAGTGTTTCCATCACATGTGCATCAAGACCTGGATCCAAACCTGAAGTTGGTTCATCCAATACTAAAATTGATGGCTTAGTAAGGAGTTCTAAACCAATACTTGCACGCTTACGTTGACCACCAGATAGCTTGTCGATCCTTAAGTCTGCGCGAGGCATGAGTTCAAGCTTCTCCATAACCTCTTCCACGCGCGCTTCACGTTCGGCACGTGAGGTCTCGCTCGGGAATCTAAGCGCAGCGCCATAATTCAAAGCCTGGCGGACCGTTAATCGAGTGTGCAAAATATCTGCTTGAGGAACAAGCCCAATTCGCTGACTCAAATCTCCATACTCTTTATGAAGATCTCGTCCACCAATCAAAATTTGACCTTGAGTCGGAGTAGTGCGCCCAGTAATTGCATTAAGAAGTGTTGATTTACCAGCACCTGAAGGGCCAACTATCGCCGTTAATGATCGAGGTCCTAAGTGGAAGTTAATGTCGTGCAGCAGTTCTCTATCTCCAACAGAAAAATGTAGTTCCTTTGCAACAATATCTATTCCCTCAACACCAATTGAACTTTCCAAACCATCAGATGTGAATCTACGAGTCACGCCTCCAATTGAGATCAAATCTCCAACTTCTATTTCTCGGCGCTTAACCGAAATTCCGTTTATAAAAGTACCGTTTGCAGAACGTAGATCAACAAGATCAAAGCCACCGTTGTCATTTTGAACTATCTCCGAGTGAAATCGTGAAACCGTTAAGTCATCGATGTGCCAGTCGTTAGATGCGTCGCGACCAATTCGAATTCTCTGTTGAAGGCGTATTCGTGTAGTTAGTTCTTCATGTTTTTCAAAATGACCTTCAAGTGACGATGCCATGAGCGTCTGATCGCCCTTTGGTATTTGTTGCTTACGAGGGGTCTCTTTGTTTTTCTTCTTCCCTAATTGCAGCGGATGGACTCGTATTTCTTGACCTGCGTCACCACCCAGAAAGATTGAAATCTGATCGAAAATTTCTAGTTCGCCAAATGGTTTGCCCTCATAGAAAGTTCCGTTTGATGAATCCAGATCGATTGCTTTCCAGTTTTCGCCATTAAATTCCAGGCGAAGATGGGTTCGAGAAACCTTTGATCCTAAAACTTGAATGTCAGCTGACTTATCTCTACCGATCACAAAAGGCTTTCCGGGATTGATTACGGTAGACCCGCCATCCCAGTCGATAAGTAATTTCATAGGCCAATACTCCTAGTTATCTGCAAAAGGGTAAAGCCTTTCCCCAAAATTCTTGGGAAAAGGCTTTACCAATTTAAGCTGTCTACGGTGCTACGGCCACAGTTGGCAAGCTATATGCCGTACTGCTTCCAGCGTTTGTAGTCACTGTTACTTGAGACCTAATTTGGTACCCAACGTCACCTGCAACAAGTACATAGGTGGACGCAGTAGCACCACCAATATTTGTCCAAGTAGTGCCACCATCAGATGAACGGTGCCAGGCGTAAGTGAAGGCATCTGGAGACCCAGGCCATGTTCCGTTACCTGTTGTGAGTGTTTGACCTGATTGAACTGTTCCAGAAATCGCAGGGACCGCTGAAGCAGTTGGAGCTAGGAATCCTTGAACCACTTGTGAAACAGCGGTAGCTGTATCTACGGCATTCAATGCACTAACAACAGCACGAAGTCTCAAGTTAGCAACTGCGTAAGTAGCTGTGTAAGAACTACTTGTTGCACCTGAAATATTCGCCCAAGCAATTCCATCCGAAGATGTCTGCCACTGGTAGCTATAGGTAGGTGATCCACTCCAAGTTCCTGTTGTTACAGATTGAGCTAGACCGACACGAAGCGTGCCAGAAATTGCAGGAGCAAGGGTGTTGTATGGCGCACCAACTTTTGCTGTTGGTACTGAATATGCAACTCCGTCTGATCCTGCAGCACCAGTTAAGTAAACCTGAACTCGAACGTACTTGGAAGCATCATCGCTAGTTAGAACATATGTGCTTGCTGTTGCACCGGTGATTGACGTCCACGTTGAATTATCTGTGGAACGTTGCCACTGATAGGTAAATGTTCCGGAAGATGACCAAGAGCCATTTGTTGTTGACAGAGTAGAACCTGTTGTCCAAGAACCAGTGACAATCGGTGCAGAAGAACTAATTGCCGTTAACGCTGGCACCAATATCGTCGCTGCAGATGGAGCTGTGTATTTGTAGGCAATTGTTGAAACAGTACGAGCTCCAAATACTTGGGATCTGATGTAGAAACCAATGTCATCCACAGTTAATACATAAGTTGAGTTTGTGGCCGAAGCGATGTTATTCCACAGGATTCCATCGGTGCTTCGCTGCCACTGATACGTAATTGTTGGCGATTTTAACCATGTTCCGGAGGTGGTAGTCAGAGTGTTATAGACCTTCACCGTTCCAGAAATTACTGGCGAAACCGTATTTCCAGCTGCTGCAACCGCAGTTCTCACTGTGCTATCTGCAGAGACAGAACCTAGGGTTGAATTAGCTATTACTGAAACAGAAATAGCAGATCCAATATCTCCGTCTACAAGAGTGTAAGAAGGAGAAATCTCACCTGAAATGGCAACTCCGTCTTTCTTCCACTGATATCTGTAGGTCAGTGGGTAATCAGATGACCACACGCCATCTGTTACTTCCAGCAGCTGTCCAGAAACTAAAATTCCTCGGACCACTGGAATTTGAACATTGTATGTTTCAGCAACCGCACTAGATGTCGCCGAGCTAGCTGTTGTCGAACCATTCGCATTAATTGCAGTGACTCGAACGCGCAACCTAAATGCGTAATCATTTGCAGTGACTTTATAAGTCGACTTGGTTTCTCCAGCTAAGTTAGCCCAAGTTGATCCGGCGTCTAGAGAACGTTGCCATTGATACGTGTATGAAGATATTGCAGGAACTGAAGTCCACAATCCATTAGAAGTAGTTAAGGTAGCTCCAACAATTGGCACGGTTGCATATGGCAACGTGATCACAGGAACTGAAGTAGAAACTGGAGCAAATGCAGGATCAATGACAGTCGTTTGTGTCACGTCTGCATAATCTGTAAAAGTGGTTACCTTATTTCCGTCTAAGTAAGAGGCACGTACGCTGAACTTGTATGTCGCACCAGGTGCCAGACCAGTAAATGAATAAGAAACCGAAGCCGCCGTCAGCAGTGAAGTCGTCTGAGGAATCATTACTCCATCACGGTAAACCTCATATGTCACCGCACCTGCCATTGGGTACCAATTCAGAACTGTCGCTGTAGTGGTAACACCTGATGTGGCAACACCTGTAATTTTTGGCTTAGTTGTAGTGAAAGTCGCTAAGGCGGATTGCTTTGAAGAGCTCTTTAGATAGTTGATCTTCAAGCCCACTGTATAGCTGGTTTGGACATTCAAACCACTGATTACAAAGGTCCCTAGGCTTCCATCAATAGTGTTTGTTTTGATAAAACCAGTACCCGTTGAGTCATAGACACTTATGTCATAGCTAGTTGCATTCTTGTCTACAGTCCATGTTGCAGTGACTGTACTTGCCCCTGCATCTGAAAGAACTGGCGCAGCTGGTGTATCAATCAATGTTGTAACAGAGGCTACATCAGAGGCTACAGTTTCATTTGTTCCAAAAACAGCTGTTACTTTGTAATTTGCAGTTGTTCCAGGTAGCAAGCCAACAACTGAATACGTTGCAGTTTTGACATTTGTTACGAGCTTTGAATCGTTATAAACATTGTAACTTTCAGCACCAACAATGGAATTCCAGGTCAGCGTGAAACCTGAAGTGGTAATTGTCCCAGCAACTAATTTTGCAGGTGCATCGCTTGCAGTAGCAACTGTCACAGCTTGAGAGTAAGCAGACAACAAATTGCCTGCTTTTGGACGAACAGCTACTGATCCCTTATATCCAGGTTTCAAATTATTAAGAGTGATTTTATTTGTTGTGACCGAAATAGGAACAGCACCATCAACAACTACGTCATAGCCAGTTGCACCTGGAGTCGCATCCCACGTCAATTCTGAAGAAGTATAGGTACTAGAAACCACAGTTAATCCAGTAAGTGGGTTGCTCGTTGACACAAAATTTCGAACTGCCGTCCAATTTTTTGGAGTTAGGCTCTTTCGGACGCGGACCGTGTAACTAGTAAACGGTTCAAGTTTAATTGCAATCGCAACAGATTTAGTTTTAATGGTCTTCAAAACTGAAGCCTTAAGTTCTGTTGATGCTTTCTTTGTTACTTCAACTTCATAGAACTCTGTGGTCGCAAGCTTCTGTGCGCTCCAAGTTACTGACGCAATCATTCCCTTAACTGTGGCACTGGTGATGCGCAGTGGAACAGTTTTAGGTGCAGCACCTGCAGACGTGACGGCAGGGAAGAATTGGATCAACAGGGCAATGATCAGGACGCGAGTAACTTTTCTCATAGGTAAATGGTAAATGGGAATTTGCTGTGATGCCCCTCGTTTGACGGTCATTCTGGGTCATGATGGGGTGATATCCCCAAGAGTAAGAGGAAAATTAGGATTTTGCTTGTAGGCGCTGGGCCATGGTCACTGCGACCTTTAGCCACTTAGCAACCTGCGCGTCACTAAAACCTTCTGCGTTGACTACATAAAGTCCTGTGAAGGTATCGCCACTGAATTGGTAGAAACCAAGCAGTGTTCGAGCACGGATGTCTGAATCAATGACTGTGTGCACAAATACGCGGTTGCCATCGCTAACAACCCCGGTAGGGATGTTCT
>JBBARF010000132.1:6793-9425 GCA_040399925.1 Bacteriovoracaceae bacterium | reverse complement strand
CGAAACTATCACTCAAGATCACTCCTCAGATCAACAAAGTGACTCGTTTTGTGAAACTTAAAATCAACCAGAAACTGGATGACTTTAAAGACTCAGGTCAGGTTGCCACGGGTGCTCGTCCGACGACTGTTCGTTCGGCCATCAACGAAGTTATGGTGAGAGACAGAGATACCATCGCCATGGGTGGTCTCCTTCGTGACAAAGAAACCGTTTCAAATACTAAGGTTCCTATTCTGGGAGATATTCCTGTACTAGGTTGGTTATTTAAAAATAAATCTCGTCAGATTACTAAAGTGAATCTGTTATTTTTCATGACTCCAAGAATTCTCGCTCCTTATGCAAAAACTGCTGCGGCCAACACCAAAGAAGTTCTTGAGAAAAGAAGTAGAGGGATGAAGGGCATGTTTGATGATGATGAAACTGATCCGAATAAAAAAGTTTCAGAAGATCTTGTGAAGAAATTAGATCTTCAGGCACAGGCTCCTCTTTACGATAAGGAAGATGGGGATCACTATAAGAACCTCAATGACGAGGACGTTGGCAAAGACGTCAACGCGATTGATGAAGAACTCGAAACTCCTGACTACCAGGCCATTAGAAATACGGTGCAATAAATAATGAAACTATCTGATGAGGTTTTGGACAACGTCGAGCAGTCAAAAGAGAAGATCGGTGAGCTTCTAGTTAAGCACACCTCACTTACTCGCGCGCAGCTTGAAGAGTCCCTCGAAATTCAACGGGTCGAAGGTGGACTTCTGGGAGATATTCTCCTCCAGAAGAACTATATTCATCCTCATGATCTCATCAAAGTCGTTTGTCACCAGATCGGTATCCCCTACATTTCAGAAATTAAAATTGAAGAAATTGATCCAAAGCTTGTAACAGAACTTTCGATCACCTATGCCAAGCACCACGAAGTCCTGCCTTTTCTGGAAACAGATTTTTCAGTGACCGTGTTGGTTTCAAATCCTTTCAACTTCAATGTCGTTAACGATCTGCACATGATCTTTAAAAAAGAGATCAAGATAGTTTGTACGACTCCAGCTCGCATTCAAGATGCAATCAACCGCGTTTATGAGAAAGCGAATAGAAATATCGTGGATTCAATTGAAGATGAAACTTTTGAAGAGAATCTAGATCTTGATGGCCCGATTGATATCTTAGATGCCACGGCCGATGAGGCTCCGGTAATTCGTTTTGTGAACTCAGTGATCTTTCGAGCCGTAAAAGAGCGCGCCTCAGATATTCATATTGAGCCCTACGATCGTGAAACGGTTTATCGCTTCCGGATTAACGGGGTGATGACAGAGATTCTTCGCCAGCCGAAAAAAACTCACGCAGCCGTTTCTTCACGTATTAAAGTAATGGCAAAGCTCGATATCGCTGAGAAACGACTCCCGCAAGATGGTCGTATAAAAATTAAAATTGCCGGTAAAGATATTGATATTCGTCTTTCGACTATTCCGATTCAAGCAGGGGAACGTATCGTTATGCGTATTCTCGAGAAGAACAACACTGTTCTTCGTTTGGAATCGCTTGGTTTCCGCGGAAAAGTTCTGGAAGGTCTGGAAGAACTGGGCTCTCGTAAGCACGGAGTTCTTTATGTTACAGGTCCAACGGGTCACGGTAAAACGACGACACTCATGGCGATTCTCGATCGGATCAACTCTCCTGATAAAATGATTATTACAGTAGAAGATCCTGTGGAGTATGAGGTACCGGGAATTTCTCAGATTCAAGTGAACCATAAAATTGATCTCTCGTTTGCGATTGCTCTTCGTTCGATTCTTCGTCAAAACCCAGATGTGGTGATGGTGGGAGAAACCCGTGATAGAGAGACGGCAGAGATTGCAATTAACGCCTCTCTTACCGGTCACTTTGTATTATCTACTCTGCATACTAACGACTCATCTTCTGCTCCGACTCGATTAATTGATATGGGTGTGCAACCCTTCTTGATCTCATCATCACTGGTGGGAGTTCTGGCGCAACGACTTGTTCGAACTCTTTGTTCGGCCTGTAAGCAAAGAACCAATCTTTCAGATTTTGAAAAAGTTGTTCTGGATGTGGAAGAGCTTCCCGAAGGTGCTACGGTCTTTAAACCAGTAGGATGTCCAAAATGTAATCAAACCGGTTACTCAGGACGAACTGTCGTCTCCGAGCTTCTTCTTATAAATGATGAAATTCGTGCCCTAATAATTCAGAAAACCGATTCAGCGACGATTAAAAAAGCCGCTATCCGCTCTGGAATGAGAACTCTCCGTGGAGATGCCTTGGATAAAATCTTTGAAGGCATCACTTCTGTAGAAGAAATCCTTCGAGCTATTAACTCTGAAGAGAGTCATTAATTTATGCCGATTTTTTCTTACAAGGGCATGGATCGTACTGGCAAAGAAATCAAAAACTCCATAAACGTGGAAAGTGTTGTCGCGGCCAAGCAGCGAATTAAAGCGATGGGTATCATGCTCATCGATATTAAGGAGCAAAAAGCTCAAAATACAGGTGCTGGCGGCGGAACTCTCAGTAAACTTCGTGGTGGATCTGTTCCGGTAGATGATCTCGCGATGATGACCAGACAGCTTGCGACTCTGATTAAAGCAAAAATTCAAATCGTTGAGGCCCTTGCGGCCCT
>JBBARF010000132.1:0-6783 GCA_040399925.1 Bacteriovoracaceae bacterium | reverse complement strand
CAGGTTGAAAATCCAAATCTTCGTCTGGTTTTGGCGGATCTTCGTCAGAAAGTAAATGAAGGGGCGAGTTTGGCCAAGGCCCTTCAGGATCACCCGAAAGTTTTTAACAATATTTTTGCGAACATGGTTGAGGCCGGAGAAGCCTCGGGTACTCTCGAGTTGGTACTTCTTCGACTCGCTGACTTTACTGAAGCTCAGGTGAAACTTAAGAATAAGATCCGTGGAGCGATGACATATCCCGTGATCATGGGAATCTTCGGCTTTGGAATGATGAACGTGATTTTTATTTTCGTTATTCCTAAAATGGCGAAGATTTTTACCTCGACCAAACGTGAACTTCCCCTCATTACCAAAATTTGTATCTGGATTTCTGATTTTATGACCAACTACTGGTGGCTCGTGATTGCCGTCATCGTAGGAGGTTTTTTCCTTTTCACGAAGTACATCAACTCGCCCGGCGGTCGCTCCAAGTGGGATACTATTGTGCTCAAACTTCCCGTGATTGGGATGCTAGTTAAGATGATTAACGTCAGCCGTTTTTGCTCAACTTTGGGAACGCTGATGAATTCAGGTGTGCCGATTTTGACCGCGCTTTCGATCGTTAAGAACCTTATTTCGAACTCTCACATGAGAGATGCAATTGAAAAAGCGAGAGTGAGTGTATCTGAGGGTGCTTCTCTAACTCAACCACTTATGCAAAGCGGCTACTTCCCTCCTCTGGTAACGCACATGATCCGTCTGGGAGAAAAATCGGGAGAACTTGAACCGATGTTAAAAATTATTTCAGAAAACTATGAGGATCAAGTAGAATCTAAAATCGGTGGACTGACCTCTATTCTCGAACCCGTGATGATGATTTTCCTGGGTGGCGCTGTAGGGTTTATTGTTTTCGCCGTCGTTATTCCAATGATGGATCTGAATAAAGTTAATTAACAGGAGTCATATGAAAGATATCGCTAAAATTTTAAGGTCTCAAGCCGGTATGAGTTTGATCGAGATCTTGATTGCTCTCACACTCATGGGTATTGCTGGTACGTTCGTGGCAGGTAAGGTTTATGAAAACTTACAAGATGGTCAAGTTCAGGCCGCTAAGATTCAAATCAAATCTCTCTCTGATCGATTGAAAGAATTCCGTCGTGATTGTAACTTCCTTCCTCTCACTGATCAGGGTCTCGAAGCCTTGATTGAAAAACCAACGGGTGGTCGTGAATGTAAGAGATATGCTCCTACTGGTTACATTGAAGGCGGAAAAGTTCCGGTTGATCCTTGGGATGGCGAATACATCTATGAATCAGCTGACGGTAAAACATTTACCATCACGTCTTTAGGTGCCGACAACGCCGAAGGTGGCGAAGGTGCTGATGCCGACATCAAATCTTCAGATCTTTAACAAATATAAAGGCCGCCAGGACGGATTTTCACTCATTGAAATCCTGGTGGCACTGACTTTAGGCGCGCTGATCTTCCTCGCTATGCCCTCCAGCGATAACGTTCAAAAACACCGTGATTTACAAACTGCTGTTGAAGATCTCGATCGTTCAGTTCGTTTTGCTTCAAATGAAGCTATTCTTCGAAATACTGTTGTTCGTTTGCGCATTTCACTGGATAAAACTCCAGTGGTTTACACAGTTGAGTACGGTCCTCCAGGAAATCTCCCACTTCCAGAAATGGAAACGGAGAAGACCAACCTTTCTCTAGAGGAGGAGAAGTCCCGCTCTGAAAAATCAGCGGCACTTGACCGTCAGTTCACTAAAGTTGAGGAATTCGAAGAAATTAAACGAGAAATCCATCCGGATGTGACCGTTATAGGCATTGCCAGCTCGTCTCAGAAAAACTTCATCAATGAAGGCGAAGCCAGCATTTATTTCTATCCAACTGGAGAGAAGGATGGTGCCCTTGTTTTCTTTAATACCTCCGAAGAGTTCGCTTTTATCGAAGTCGAAGCTTTTATGTCCGATACCAAACTAGAATATGAGCCCTTGAAGAAGGAGCGCGTGGCCAAACTGGAAGATATCGTTCAAACTAGAGTGGACGAGGTATATAAAGAGTGGATGACCAAATAAAGTCTCAAAAAGGCTTCTCCCTATTAGAAGTCATGATTGCCATGACTCTCTTCTCGTTTTTTGTCGTGGCTTTCCTAACATCTCAGGGTTACAACGTTGCCGACTCTGCCCTTTCGGAAGAACAACTGAAACTTCAGTCTCTCGCAGAAATGCAAATCAACGAACTGATCGTAAATCCTCCAAAATTTACCAATGCAGATGCGGCCTTAAAAGAAACCAAAGCTTTCGAAGATAAAAACTACGCGGGTTATGAGTACACCGTTGAACTAAAAAAACTCACCATCCCCGACTTCGCTCAACTTTTTGCCCAAAAAGATGGGGCCACAGAAGAGGCGACCGAAGCTGCGGATAACGATTACTACAATGACAATAATAAATCCCAGCGTAACTCTGGTCTGGAAAAAATGATTTTTGAAGAACTCAAAAAAAATATTGAAAAGATTATCTGGCAGGCACGTATTACGGTTACCAATAAAGAAACCAAGTACAGCTTTACCCTTGCAACTTATTTAACAAACTATAATGAACGAGTACAACTCAACATCGGTTTCTAAAGGCCGATGGATCCCCAACGGGGGATTTACATTAATTGAGATTTTGATCGCGATCACTTTGCTCGCGTTCATTACTATGATGGTGGTCAGTGTGACCCAGAATGCTTTCGATACGAAAGACCGCACAACCATGCTCAATAAAAGTAACCTGCAAATTGAAACGGCCATGAGTCGTTTTGAGTGGGACTATTCTCAAATTTACTCTCCTCTGTATTTTTCAAAAGAAATGCCACTCAATGGTGCCGATCCCTATGCCTCACAGCCAGTGGATGAAAACCTTGATGGTCGCGATGACTTTTCAGGTGTTGAAATCGCTAAGGCCCAAGCCGATGCTCAGGCCAATGCCACTGCACTGGCGAACAATCCAGAACTTCAGAACTACCTGCAGATGATGCAAACTCGCTTTCAACAAAATGAAAACTTCTCCGGCATCAATGTTGATGGCATGCCCATCCCACGTATTTATTCTCCTGAGAAAAATATTTTTCAATTCTTCACCAGTTCTAATCGCCGCAAGATCGAAAATACCAAGCAGTCTCATTTTGGTTGGGTTCGATATCAGTTACTTGACTCTGATCCCGATGATGTGGATGAAGAACAGAGTGATAAAATCCCTAAAAACTTAAAAAGTTTTGCCCGTTACTTTAATCCAAACGATCCCTACGATGATAAACGCATGGATCCGATCAATGGTTTCGGTGCGACGAAAATCAAAGCTGCCGTTCTTATGAAAAACGTTGAGTCCTTAGAATTTTTTCATTGGGATTACGCCCGCCGTAAGTGGGATACAAGTCTAAAAAATATCCAACAAGGTGAACGAATCAGTCGTGGTGTAAAGATTGTCATCGTTCACTACGATGCCTATGGTGAGAAAAGAACTTCTGAAAGAACATTTCGAAATCACTGGCCGATGGTAGCTCCTACAGATACGCCTAAAGCTGCATCAGCGGCAGGAGCTGGTGGATCAACTGGTACTACTTCTGGGGGTGACAATGACCCAGATTAAGATGCTTCTGAGTAATCAACGTGGTGTTGCGCTCATGATGATCATGACAGCGATTATTATTTTGATGGCCGTCTACGGAGAATTTACTTTTGAAAGTAAAATCAGCCGAATTAAAGCCACCAATATTATGGACCGCTCTCAAGCAAAACTTCTCGCCGAATCCGGACTTCAGCTAGCGATGGCGCGTCTTCGTCTCTACAAAGAAGCTCATAATACGGTTGAAAATAATGCCAACGCCAAGAATGCTGTTCCCGCGCAGATGCTCAACCAACTTTGGGAAGTTCCCTTCATGTTCCCAATTCCTATAGGGAAAGGGGCCAACCGCGCCTTTATTGATACAGTTGATAAATTCACTGAAGAGAGTCTTCTTCAGGGTGAAATGAAAGTGACAATCAATAACCTCGCCAACCGTTTGAACTTAAATCTTCTTCGTATGGATATGTCTAAAATCCCGGCCGATCCAACGGCCAAGCAAGAGTATCTGCAAAATGCCAGCAGCTCTCAACTTGATATGAGTGATAATGCGATCAAGACAGATGTGGCCATTGATCAGACCTTATTTTTTCTCCTGAAGCGTCTGGTGGAAGAGAAAAAAGAGAAAGACGAAGGCTTTGAAGACCGCTACAGTGCTCTGAATTATCAGGAGCTCGTGACGAATCTGAAATACTTTGTTTCAGATTATCAAAGTTTAAATACCGATCCTCTTGCTGGAGAAGCTGAGGGCACTTTTCAAAAAATACCTCTTGCTCCTAAGTATGGCCCCATGGGATCGGCCTCGGAGCTCTATATTATTCCCGGTTGGACGGATGAGTTGATTGAACTGATTCAAAATGAGTTTAGTGCCTACCCTAACACTCAAATAGATTTCAACAAGATCACGGCAAACATGCTTAAAATTCTTGTTCCGAATATCAATGAAGATGAGGTTAAGGAATTTTTCACTTACCGAGATGATCCTGAGGCTCCCAAATTCATCAATAAACTTGAAGACTTTAAGGCCTATGTTGTGAACCGCGAATCCCTCATGAGCAGCGCAGACTTTGATACCAGAATGGAACTCTTTCAGAAAAGAGGGTTCACTTTTGGTTCGAGCCCTAATTTTTTTAAAGTTGTTTCGGAAGGAACATACAATCGTTCTGTTTACACACTCATTGCTTTTGTTCTTTTACCTAAACAAGAAACTGCTGGCTCAACGACCAATGGTTCTACTAGTGGGGGAACTTCCGGCGGATCAACGACGGGCTCTTCAACCAATGGTTCTGGCGGTGGTTCTACATCAGGTGGGTCAACCGGTGGCGGACAGACAGGCGGGCAATCCAGTCAACTACTCGAACCACGAATCATAGAAATCCAAATCAATTGAGTATTCTCTAGGCGTAACTCTTTCTTTTCGTTAACATAATACTATGCATGTATTAGCCATAGATGTCGGTTCTTATAGTGTAAAGTATATCTCCTCTTTCGTGGATAAACGCAAAATCACTCACGGTGAAATGAGCGAAGTTATTATTCACGATTATCTGGCAGATCACTCTGATGCTTCCTTAGCGGAAACGCAGATCTCTATAGTCCAAGAAATTATCGATAACACCGCTCGACCTGACACTCGGATTATCTTTCAAGCCGAGAACGAAATGATGACGACACGTTTTCTTACTCTTCCTGTTAAGAGTAAAAAGAAAGCGGAGATGATGCTTCCCTTCCAACTTGAAGAAGATATTCCTTATGCTTTAAGTGAAATTCACTACGCGTACAGGATGGAAGGACAAAAAACTCAGCATGTGGCGTTGGTTGAACTTGTTCGTGAGGCGACGTTTGAACCTTACTTCAACATGCTCAAAGAAAAACATGCTGTTCCTCATGTACTAACTTCTGAAGCATCTGCTGTTGAAAACTTTTTCAACCAAAACACTATCGCAGGTCCCTTCGCCGTTTTGAACATCGGTCATAAAACAACCAAGGCCTATTTCTTCTATAACTCGCGCCTTCTTGTCACTCACGTGAACTATACGGGCGGACATGACGTCAATCAGATGATCTCTGAGACTTATAAAATCGATAATGATGAAGCTATCGTCTACAAACATCAGAATGCATTCCTTTTGACTCAGTCTCAATATAAAGAAGTTGAAGATTCGCAAAGAGACTTTGCTGAGGCCATGGACAAGGTTTTTGGACCACTCATTTCTGATTTTACTCGTTGGAAAATTGGTTTCAAAGTTAATTATGGTCTTTCTCTAGGACATGTCTTCATTTGCGGTGGCACATCGAATATTAAAAATATTGCCAACTACCTGACAGAAAAATGGGATGTAAAAGTTTCGCTTCTTGAAACTTTCGATAAAGTTGAAACTGAAAAAATAGATATCAATTCAAAAAATAAATCAAAGTTCTCACTTGTGAACATGATGGCCATCGGATTCCGTCGTAAAAACCGTTTCATCAACTTACTTAATGGAAAATTTGCTCAAACTTCAAGTGCTGAACTCCCGCTCCACGCAATTGCCTTTATCGGTGCCCGTATAGCTGCTGTTTGTCTGGTTTTTGCTGTTTCATTAATGGTTGAACGATTTTTCATCGGTCGCGATATCACTGAAGTAAATAAGCGTCTTGCTGTTCTTATGAAAAACGACGAGCTCGCCATTCCGATAAGACTTCGTCGTGCAGCTGCCACTAATCCGAAACCAATCCTTGATAGCTTAGTTAAAAAACAACGAGCTGTTCGTCAGGAAATATCGACTCTTCAGGCAGCAGTTGATATTCATGCTCTTTCACCTCTAGTGACTGTCAGCCAGATTGCTTCATCCAGTCCTGCGACGATGATTGAATTTAAATCAGACGATATCGGAGCTATATCAGGTGCTTTTACTTCTGAAAAGATGGAAGACCTCGAGGGACTCAAAATTGGTCTTGAACGATCTAACATGTCAGATGTGGTGGTTGAGATTGATCAGGCGAAACTAGTTTTAAAATTCACGGCTTCGGAGAATTAAGATGGAAGACATCAACGCCAAAGTCCCACTTTTTAAAAAACTCGATAAGGCCCTCTTCGCCCAGATTGATAAATTCAAATCGACTCCGAACTATAACCTGATTCAGGATTTTTATAATAGTTTGGAAGAAGAGCAGCAGAAAGTTTTTAAGGCGATCGTGATCTTGT
>JBBARF010000131.1:0-9508 GCA_040399925.1 Bacteriovoracaceae bacterium | reverse complement strand
GTCACAACGTAAAGATTGATCTAAGTAAAATTTCTGCTTCTAAATCAGAAACAATTTTCATTTTCAAATCCGCTTCGGCCTCAGAGAAACTAGAAATAGTGATTAAACCGATGAGTGAAACTCCTGAAAAATTTCATATGACACTCACCCAGCTTTCCTATCGTGCAGCCGTTATTTCATCCAAGAGCGTGGATTTCTCAACGTCATCAGCTAATGTAGTAAGAGTCGGCATTAAGGGAAATGACAAAACCATGATGGCCGAGTGTGAAGTCAGTCCTCTCTAACCGATTTTAGTCGCGTGTGAGAACATCCAAGAGCTCGACGTGAAAAACAAGATTTGAATAAGGCATGATGATCTCTCCCACCTGACGATCTCCGTAAGCAAGCTCAGAGGGAACGTGCAGACTTCTTTTCCCTCCCACCTTCATTCCAATTAAACCCTGATCCCAACCCTTGATCACGCGACCCGTGCCGAAGACGAATTGAAAAGGTTTACCTCGATCATAAGATGAATCAAATTTAGTTCCATCCTCGAGTAATCCTTCGTACTGAACAAAGACCAAGGCACCACGGGCGGTTTCTTTTCCTGACCCAACAACTGTATCGATGATTTTTAATTCATTGGTGCTCATGAGAGGAAGGCATCCTTGATTCTTTGCTCTGAAGGGAAGTTCATAGCAAATAATCCAATGTTGATAAGAAGAGGAGGGAGAAAATAATTGATGTCATGGCTTAAAAACGCGGGAACAAAGCCCATGATCGCCGCTGCTTCAAACAAAGCGAGGCGAACAATCATTGGGGTGAGATAGATCGAGGCCATTTCATCTTGAGACGGGTTTCGCACTTTTTTCTTTTCAGTGGCAAGAAAATGTTTATAGAGAAAAAATCCGGCTGCCCAAGCACAAAGTGCACCTGATGCCATTACAGGCAACAACATCGGCTCTTCTAATCCTTTTTCTCCCTCATAACTTTGATTAACAGTATAAAGAACAAAGAGGTACATGAAATGAGAAGCCAGTAACGCTCCCCAAAGAATTTTTAAAATCATTGATGGCGACTGATTATTGTTTAGCAAAATGAACTCCTAAAAAATTAACGAATATTTTCGCCAAGACCAAACTTCTGTGGTGCCTGACTATAAAGAGCTTCAGTTTCTGGTAACCATCCTTGAAGGGCCGCTTTACGTTTTGTATCCGATGGATGGGTCGACATAAATTCTGGAGGGGCCTTGCCTTGGTTGGCCGCTCCCATTCTCTCCCAAAGACGAATCGCTTCTGAGGGCTCGTAGCCGGCCTGGGCCATATAACGTTGACCAACCTGATCAGCATCTGTTTCATCGGCACGTGAGAATTTCATATCAAAAAATTGCAGAGCAAATCCCGCCGCTGCTCCACCCAGACCAGAAAGCAATTTACAGGTTTCGGTTTTACATAAGAGCTGGCCCGCAACAACACTAGCGCCGCCAATCACCAGGCCCACAACGTTTGTTTTAATGGCACGAGCGTACTGCTTTTTACCATGTCGTCTGGTAGCATGGGCCACTTCGTGACCAAGAACAGCAGCGAGTGCAGCTTCAGTTTTTAGAACAGGCATGATGCCGGTATAAACCGCCATCTTACCACCAGGCATACACCAAGCGTTGACCTCTGGACTATCAATGAGCATCCATTCCCATTTAAAATTTTCACCTGAAGAATCGGCAATCCTCGTGGCCACGCGATTAAGCATCGCCGTCCAATGAGCATTGTTTGAGATCTTCGCTTTACTTCTCACTTCCTGGTAGGCCTTTGAAGCTTCGGCATTGATTTGATCATCAGTTGGTTCTTTGCCACCAAGAGATGAACAACTAACGACAGCAAAGAGACACAGGAATAATAAAAATTTAATCATGAGTTGGCCCTCTCAACCATCGCGTTCATAAGAACAGAGCAACCAGCGGCGATGTGCTCTGGTGTTGCGTTTTCAATTTCGTTATGACTTATCCCACCTTCGCAAGGAATGAAAACCATCGCAGCTGGACATACACGACTTAAATAGAAAGAATCGTGTCCTGCACCACTGATGATTGGCATATTTGAAAATCCGAGAGCATTAGCAGCTTTTTCAACGGCCTTCACGCAATCTTTATCAAAGTGAGTGGGAGGAAGGTACCAGATTTCTTTGAAATCAAGTTTCAAACCATTTTCTTTAGCAGCAACTTCACAAGCATCTTTAGCTTCAGCGGCCATTTTAGAAAGAGTTGGATCCAAAGGGTGACGAAGATCAATCGTGAAAAAAACTTTCCCTGGAATGGTGTTGCGAGAATTTGGTGAACATTGAACAAGTCCCACGGTGGCACAAGCGTGTTCATAAGATTTTCCAATTTTATTGACAGCTGAAATAACGGCAGCGGCTCCAACCATAGCATCTTTTCTGATTCTCATAGGAGTGGGACCAGCATGAGATTCAACTCCCACCATCGTCACTTCCATCCAGCGCTGGCCAAGACCACCCTGAACGATACCGATTTCTTTTTTATCGTGTTCAAGGATTGGACCTTGCTCAATATGTGTTTCAAAGAATGCATGAATGGGTCTGCCACCAACTGGCTCAGGACCGGCGTAACCGATGCGCTTTAATTCTTCACCCATGGTTTTTCCATCAAGATCCGGACGGCTCAAACCATACTCAAGTTCAAACACGCCTCCAAAAATTCCCGATGACACCATCGCGGGTGCAAAACGAGAACCTTCTTCATTGGTCCAGATAGAAGCTTCAATGGGTCTAAGTGTTTCTACTTTGGCATCATTAAGTGAACGAATTACTTCCAGGCCTGCCAGAACTCCATAAACACCATCAAACTTTCCACCCGTCGGCTGACTGTCGATGTGACTTCCAGTAACAACTGGTGCCAGAGTATTATCCTTACCTGCTCTGCGAGCAAAAACATTTCCCATCATATCGATCTTAATGGTGCAACCGGCTTCTTTACACCATTTTACAAAAAGGTCGCGTGCTTCTTTATCTAAATCAGTCAGTGCCAGGCGACAAACTCCACCTTTTTCAGTGGCGCCGATTTTGGCCATGTCCATCAAGCTTTTCCAAAGACGATCAGAATTTGCACGAAGAGTTGTTGTCATAAATAGTCCTCTGGTTTTAAGTCTCATTAGGTTCGCATACCTTTCTGTTACTGACAAAAGAACTCGTGTGCTTTTTGGGTGGGGCTCCGTCCCAAGATTCCCTCGAAAAAAGCTTCCTGTCTAAAATTCAGCCCTGTCTATCCCATAACTTAAGAGCTCCTCGATGCTGAATCCGTCCATCTTCGCTGCTTCTTTACTCAAGAGGCGTTGTCCCTCAGACTGGTCCTAAGAAATTCAGGCCTGCAGAAAAGAAAGTCCGCATTTCAAACTCTATTATTTTTGAAGGTGAAGTCCTGGTTAGCGGGAAACTCGTCAAAGGCGGAATGGATATTAACGGAGACGTACTGGATGAATTGAGCTGCTCTATATTATCTCAAGAAGACTTTTCAAATCTTAGTAACCTCTAAGAGGTTACTAAGAAGTTAAATATCAATTACGGATCGATCTTTCCATAATAATCATTTGCTCGCGAAATGTTTTTTTATCAGACTGATGCTGAACAATTTGTGAAACTTTTCCAACTGTATCGAAAGTATTTTTCAAACGAGCTGCTTCAATTCTTTTAATTTCTTTCTTAATGATTTTAATTTCTTTGGCATTAATCTTTTCGCCTGAAAGAAGTTCCGTAATCAAAAGTGAACGATACTTGTATGATTCAGCTGAAAGCTCTTCAGCTTTAGCTTTATTAGCAGCAAAAAGATCAGTCAGATCTTGTTTTTGTTTATCCGTCAGTGTTGTCGAATTTGCGATAGTGGCGTGAATGGTCGTTCCCAAGCCTTTGCTATCAGTAACTTTCGTTTCCTGGGCTTTTTTCTCTACTTCTAAATCATCTTTTTTGGTCGCACATGCAGTTACAGCAAATAATAACACCAGCGAGAAGAAGGCTTTCATTGGATCTCCAGAGGTAATAATGATCTTCGAGTTATCATCGGCGGGATTGGTAGATTTGACAAGGTCGAAGCTAGGCGTCAAAATACGACAGGTATGACTAAAAATAGTTTATTGAAGGCCCAGCATATCCTCGTGACCCACGAATATGAAGCTAAGGATATCTTACGAAAACTTGAACAAGGAGAGAGCTTTGACAAGCTGGCCCAGGACTTCTCGAATTGCCCCTCTGGCAAGGCTTCAGGTCATTTAGGAGAATTTCCCAAGGGTAAGATGGTTACAAGCTTTGAGAAGGCCTTGCTGACGCTCAAACCAGGCGAAGTCTCAGGAGCAGTAAAAACCCAATTCGGTTATCACATAATCAAACGCCTTTAAACTTCACTCGCCGCCTGTCTGAGGAGTCCCCTGATATTGCCTCGAATCGCTTTACCGTGTGAGACTGTAATCACTTTCAAATCCAGTTTGTTCGATTGTTTCCACAACCAATTTTTAAAGGCCTTACGTTGTTTAAGCAAAATAAGTTTTGTGAGGGGTGGTGTTCTGAAAAAGCCCACTCTTCCTGTGAGTTTTAATAACAATCCTCCGACACCTCTGACATCCGTCACGTTGACCAACAGATCGCACATCACTAACGCCTTGCCCTTGCCTTTTCCTAGATCCAACTCATAGGCAAGTTCAATCGGCTTGGCCCCATCAATTGACAGAGCTTCAATCTCACCGGTAATAAAAAAATTTTCACAAGCATCATCCACTTTCACCACCTCTTCAACTTTAGAAATGGCAGCACGGGGACAAAAAACTTTAAGATCTGGATAAGATTTTTTGTAAACAGCTGCATCCATTCGGTGCATAGTATTGGGAACAACTAAATATGTTGGATGACCAAGAGACTCTAGTTTTTTCTGAGTTTCATCATTGAGCGCAATCGCACTGTGGATCCAAAGACCGCCGTCTTTCATCTTGTAAACAGTCATGGATCTAGTGAGGGGACTGTGATGGGGCAATTCTCCGTCGAGTGTCCAAAGACGCTCATCAACTTGCTTAAAATCTCCGTGAGGAAGGATATCGTGGTCCGCTTGCATAAGGCCCCCTTAGTAACTAAGGAAGTAGCAAGTACGAGGCCAAGGATTTTTAGTCCTGGGCCGATAAGAAATCGTTTCGGGAGTTTAGAGTCATAAAGATCATGTTGACCAACTCAATCGCGGAAGGTTTAGTAGTATCCTAAAGGATGGGTATGAAGCAGGATCTAACTCTTAACATTAAAGGCATGACTTGCGCATCTTGCGTGGGGCGAGTCGAGAAGGCCCTGAAAAAAAACGAGGCCATTCTTTCTGCTTCAGTAAATCTTGCGACCGAAAAAGCGACGATTCAGTTTGAAAGTTCTAAAATAAATCTTCCAACGATTCTCGAGATCGTGACTAAGGCTGGCTACGAGGCCACAACTCAGAAAGTAGATAAGAGTAAAGAACTCAAAAAAGATAAATATTTAATTATCTTTTCGAGCTTACTCACTCTCCCCCTGCTTTTGCCCATGATGAATGTTGATCTCTCCCCTATGCTTCAGGCGATCCTGGCAACTCCAATTCAATTTTATGTGGGTGCGCGCTTTTATAAAGGCGCATGGAGTGCCGTTAAATCTCTGACGGGCAATATGGAACTGCTGGTGGCGGTGGGAACCAGTGCTGCTTATTTCCTAAGTTGGTTTTTGCTTTTAAAAGGTCACCACCATCTTTATTTTGAAAGCTCAGCCGTTATCATTACCTTAGTTCTCCTCGGAAAATATCTTGAGTCCCAATCAAAACTGCAAACGACTGCAGCGATTCGAGCACTGCAGAAACTCACTCCCGTAATCGATAAATCGATTAAAGTTGGTGATCTTGTTAAGGTAAAACCAGGAGAAAGAATTCCGGTTGATGGAAAAATTAAAGAAGGTTCCACTCAGGTCGATGAATCCCTCATAACCGGAGAAAGTTTGCCGGTAGATAAAAATCCGGGAGACCAGGTGATTGGAGCATCCATCAACGGTAATGGACTTATTACTGTTGTGGTTACGGCGATTGGATCTGAAACCATGCTCGCTCGTATCATTCGTTTAGTTGAAGATGCTCAAGGAGTTAAGGCCCCGATTCAGCGCTTAGTTGATAAGGTGAGTTCCGTTTTTGTTCCCGTTGTCCTGATCCTGTCCCTTATCACTTTAGTTGCTACGGGTTTAATGACTCACGAATGGGAAACAGCTCTCATTCATGCCGTCGCTGTCTTAGTTATTGCTTGTCCCTGTGCTCTGGGACTCGCCACACCCACTTCAATTATGGTGGGAACTGGTGTCGCAGCGAAAGCTGGCATTCTGATTAAAGATGCGGAAGCTTTAGAACTAACTCATTCATTAACGATGATTGCTTTTGATAAAACTGGAACCCTGACTGAAGGTAAACCTTCTTTAAGCCAGCTCTATGTTTTTGAGAATGATGAATCCACAATTTATTCTATACTCGCCAGTATTCAATCAGGCAGTAATCATCCATTGGCCCAAGCGATTCAGAAATTAAATAAACCCGTCCTTCAAGTCTCATCCCAAAAAGCCTTACCTGGCCTTGGTGTAGAAGCCGAAATCGCCGGAGTGACCTATTGGTTAGGAAGCAAAAAAATTCTTACAGGCACTATTCCCAAGGAAGGTTCAGAACGCGAAGCCTTAGGTGAATCAGTTTCTTACTTATTGGAAAGAGATTCTAAAAAAATTCTCGCGGTTGTGACATTCGCCGATAAATTAAAACCAGAAGCCTTGGCCACTATTGAAGAGTTAAAAAGACTCGGCATTAAAACTCTGATGCTCACGGGGGATAATCATGGAAGCGCCAGCGTTGTCGCTCAAGCTTTAGGCATCGATTATTTTAAGGCAGAAATTCTTCCTGCTGAAAAATCTCAAGAGATTCAAAAGTATAAAGAGCAAGGTGAGCTCATCGGCATGGTGGGAGATGGGATTAACGATGCTCCCGCACTGGCCCTCGCCAACGTAGGAATGGCGATGTCGACCGGCACAGATGTAGCCATGCATACAGCAGGCATAACTCTCATGAATGGAAATCCCCTACTCATTCCTGATGCCATTTCTCTTTCGAGAAAAACTTATAACAAGATCAAACAGAATCTTTTCTGGGCCTTTGTTTATAATGTGATCGGGATTCCCTTGGCGGCTTTGGGGTATCTCAATCCGATGCTGGCAGGTCTGGCAATGGCGCTAAGTTCAGTCAGCGTGGTCTCAAATTCTTTACTTCTAAAAAACTGGAAACCGCGCCCTCGAGGCTAGTTGTTCGCAAGGTGTCTCTGAGAACTAGAGTTTAAGAGCTCTTGAAACATCATTGTCATGGAACCAGTTTCTCATATCGATGAAGTAGTTATTGTAGAAAGGATCTGAAAGACCTTGCTCGTCGTAACGGGAAGATCCAGCGCCAAACTTACCGGCCTCAGCGATATAAAGAACTAGCTTTCCATTGTCTGAAAAATCGTTAAGCATGAGTTTGTACCAATCTTTAACATCAATAACTTTCCCAGCAACTGGATCAATCGCCAGCCAAACTTCTTTTCCGTTTGTATTACGACTCTCAACGATCGTTGTAATATGCCATCCCCAAGCTCCACCACTCATAGGGCCAACAACAAGTGCCTTTTTGATATTTGCTCTATGGAAACCATTGATCGCTAGATAAAGGTTAACAAACATAGCGCGACCAAAACAAAAACCGATCCCTTTATTGTCAGGGTCATACTTGTGGGACTTGTGCATGGCCACAACGTTATTTTCATTGGCAGCAGCTAACACTTTTTCGGCCTTAAGTTTAGTCAGAGTCTTTTTCTTATTCTGATCAAGGAAGTAAAAATTAGTAAGTTTTTCAGAATTTACATCTAAAGCAACAAAACGGTCGTAGTTCTCCCAGCTTTTTTTCTGAATCGACTCTTTAGTTTTACCAGCAATGTCTGACTGGTAAGCATTGAAGAGGTTGTCCAAAGGTTTACGGATCTGGGCCTTTACACTGAATGTAAAGAAGAGGACGGATAACAAGAGTAGATTTTTCATGGTTTGTTCCTGGAGTTTATTCAAATATCTAAATTTCATCTCCTATATCCCTAGTGACGGCCATTATACTTATCAATTTTTCTGAATTGGAATTTTTACAAAATCGACTATAGTTAAGTCTATGAATAAAAATTCAAAATTAAAGATCTGGTCTGCTATCTCTATCGTTATCGGCTGTGTCATCGGCTCTGGAGTCTTTGTTAAACCTGGCCGGGTCCTGTTAGCTGCGGGTAATTCTAATTACGCCATCCTCGCGTGGGTCTTAGGAGGACTTATTTCTCTGGCCGGTGGCCTCACGGTTTCAGAAATTGCCTCGCGGATTCCGAAGAACGGAGGCATCTATGCTTATATTGAAGAACTCTATGGGAAAGAAATTGGATTTATTTGCGGTTGGGTTCAGACCCTGATTTATGGCCCGGGTCTCATGGCGGCTTTGAGCCTCTACTTTGCTTCTCTTTACACTCAATTTTTCCAGATTAACGAAATTCACAATAAGATGATTGCCCTCATTACACTTTTCATCCTCTCGTCGGTGACGACTTTTGGTACAAGTTATTCGGCGTGGATTCAAAATGCGACGACACTAGTAAAACTTCTGCCGATCTTTGCGATTGGAATTTTTGGACTCTTATTCGGCACTCAGAATGTTTTTGGACTCGCCTTAGCGGATTCAACCCAGGCGATTGGGATGAGTGCAGCGGTCCTCTCGACACTTTGGGCCTACGATGGTTGGATGCAGGTATCAAATATCGCCGGTGAAATTGAATCCCCGTCGAAGAATCTCCCTAAGGCCATTATCATTGGACTTAGTTCTGTTATTTTTGTCTATATCCTCGTGAACCTCGCCCTCTTCCATACGCTAGACATTAATCAGATCGCAGTGCTGAATGAAAAAGCTGCAGCAGTCGCCGCCAACCTTTTGTTTGGAACTGTCGGGGGTCAGCTCTTGAGTCTGGGCATTTTGGTCTCAATCTTTGGCTGCCTAAACGGAAACATTCTAACGATGACTCGCATTCCTTATGCCATTGCCTCAAATGGAGTTTTTCCCTTCAGAGCGAGGTTCGCTACTCTTCATCCAAAATTTAATACTCCGATTCATTCTATTGTTTTAAAAGTGTTCTGTGCTGTTGTGATGATCTTGCTTCTTAATCCAGACCGGATTACGGATATCGCGATTTTTAGCATGTATCTCTTTTACGGCATGTGTTTTATCGGAATTTTCAAAGTTAGAAAGAAGTACGGGATTCCTTCTCATGGTCATTACAAGATTCCTTTCTATCCGGTGATCCCTCTTTTGGCGGTGGCAGGATGTGGATTTATTTGTTACGGGATGATTCAACAAAGTCCGATGGATGCTCTGGTGTCCGTTGGGATTGCCCTTACAGGTTATCCCCTGTATCTATTTTTAAACCGAAAAACATGAGCCGAG
>JBBARF010000130.1:0-9627 GCA_040399925.1 Bacteriovoracaceae bacterium | reverse complement strand
GCTTTTATCTTCGTGTACCAAATTCTCTGCCACGAGTGAAAGAATTTGAGGAATGTCTGTATGGTCTACAAAATAGAGATCTTATCATTTTTTCTCTTATTTCACTGGCCCTGACCGTGATTGTTTCACGACTGATTATGATTAAAGAAATTCTTAGTAAGGTTTTACTTTCTATCCTTCTATCAATGTCAGTTTTGTATCTATGCTCTTTTCTTCCAGAGGGATTCAGGTATCTCTCACTACCACTTCTTGTTTTTACTTTTTTTTTGATTAAGTATCGTTACTCTTTTTTGAAAAGATTGACGTCATTTATGTTGCTTCCTTTCATCATGATCGCAGTCATAAAATATCTACCGAAGTTTATTACCAGACCTGATCATCAAATGAATACTTCAAATCTCGTTCTTAGGTCTGACGCTCCAAAAAATGTTATTATCTTAATGCTGGATGGTTCAGATATAACTTCATTTGGACTAGGATCTGATCTCTATCCTCGCCGTGATTTATTTCCAGTTCTAAACCGTTTATTAGTAAAAGATTTCGAATGGTTTCCCAATACATATAGCAATGGAAGTTATACAGACATCTCTCTTAAACTTATGTTTACAGGAATCTCTGATCTGAAACAGGCCAATAAGGTTTACAAAAATTTGAATCCATTGTTTTCAGCCTTGTCTCGTCATTATAAACCTTACATTTATCAATTTAAAAATTATTATAAAAATTTTTGTGATGAACGCCCTGATGGTTGTTATCCTTTTACCGGAGAAACAATCGCCCCAAAATTTAAAGGTCTTTCAGTTTTATTTGAACTCTATTTTCATCGCCTTAGTCTTTATAGTTCCATGCTTAGTTTTCAAACAGGACCTGATTTTAAACCGGAAGACCTTACTTTCTTGCGTTTGTGGCAGGTCAGTGACGATATTAAGGAAATAGCGAATGAAACTAGAAATTTTTTATATTTTCATGGATTCAACCGGACTTATGAGCAACAGTTTACATTTGAGTACCAGCTTCACGGATTTATAAAACTAATAAAAGAAAAGGGTTGGTATGATGACTCTCTGATCCTCATCATTTCTGACCATGGAGTTGATTTTACTCAGGATGGATATAAGTATGGTCCTCTGACTAAACACAACGACATAACTTTTAAAGTTCCTTTGGCGATCAAGTGGCCAAAAAGCAAGAAAATTGGCCTGAGAACAGAATTAGCTCAAAACTTAGATCTTTTTCCAACCATCATGCATTCAGTATTTGAATCAAAACAACTTGAAAAGTTTAAGATGGATGGCAATGACTTGAATGGGCCCTTACCGCAGTGGCGTAAGATTCAGATGTACTGCTCTGAAAAAGGTGAGATTGCTTCACTCAATAGCGACATGACCATGACGACCTGTCAGAAATCTAAAGACTGAATTTTTTTAAACCGTTTTTTGCATTTTCAAAAGAATGACCTTTAGAAATAAGAAAACGCAGAACTTTGTCTCGGAGTTTAGACTTTTCTTTAAAGTCGGTAGGAATCTCTTTCATACGAAGTTTTTTATGAATCAACTTTTCAAGACTTTCAGTATCACTAAATCCTAATTCTAGTTCAATTGCTTGAAACTCATCTGGACCAAATTCCAGCTTCTCCATCGTCCCACGCTGACGAATCTTTTGTTCAGATTCACCCTTCATCATCCATTTACGAATAAAAAGACGACGGTAACCTTCTTCACGGAGTAGACCTTTGCCCTTCAACGCTTCCAGCACTTCCTCAACTTCATGAGGAAGATTATCTTTCTTTGAACGCAGCTTACGTCTGAGTTTAAATTCAGAATAATCCTGACGAGCAAGCAGATGGATAGAGTAGTTGTAAATGCGGGTGTTCATAACTTCCTAGGTATACAAAAAGGGCCACTTTCGTGGCCCTGGGAATCTTACTGAACTTTTTTGTCTTTCTTCGAAGGTTTTACGTCTTCGTTGATCTCTCCTGTGGTCATATCCACAGAAGCGATCTCAGTTGATTTTGTAATTCCGTGTTTCACGAGAACTTTCTGACGAATTTCAGTCATAAGTTCAGGATTAGTTTTTAAGAACTCTTTTGAAGCTTCACGGCCTTGACCGAGTTTAGCGTTGTTATAAGAATACCAAGAACCAGCCTTCTCAATGATGCCTTCGTTAGCAGCAACATCTAGAAGATCACCTTCTTTAGAAATCCCTTGTCCGTACATGATATCGAATTCAACTTCACGGAAAGGAGGGGCTACTTTATTTTTTACAATTTTAACTTTCGTACGGTTACCGATAACTTCTTCGCCATCTTTAAGAGCGCCGATACGACGGATATCCATACGTACTGAAGCATAAAATTTAAGCGCGTTACCACCCGTTGTCGTTTCTGGGTTACCGAACATTACACCGATCTTCATACGAAGTTGGTTAATGAAGATAACTGTACAGTTAGAACGAGAAATCGAACCTGTAAGTTTACGAAGAGCTTGTGACATCAAACGAGCTTGAAGACCCATGTGTGAATCACCCATGTCTCCTTCAAGTTCTGCTTTCGGCGTAAGAGCAGCAACTGAATCTACAATGAGAAGGTTAACTGCGCCTGAACGAACAAGCATATCGGTGATCTCGAGAGCTTGCTCTCCAGAATCCGGTTGAGAGATAAGAGTGTTAGGAATATCAACACCAAGTTTTGCAGCATAGACAGTATCGAGTGCATGCTCAGCATCGATGAAAGCAACTGTTCCACCAGCTTTTTGGCATTCAGCTGCGATATGAAGAGTCAGAGTTGTTTTACCAGAAGATTCAGGTCCGTAGATTTCAATGATACGGCCTTGTGGAATCCCACCAACACCAAGAGCAAGATCAATTCCGAGTGATCCAGTCGAGATTGCAGGAATCTTTTCTGCAGCAGCTAAAGAATCCAGGCGCATGATTGCACCTTTGCCGAATTGTTTTTCGATCGTCGACAATGCGAGATCGAGTGCTTTTTTTCTGTTACCAGCATCAGTTACATTCGTAGAGGTGTTCGCGTTAAAAGCCATGAGGATTCTCCTTCTCTCAAAAAATTAAAATTGAAAGGTGTGTGTTATATTTAAAAACTAACACCCACCAATGTTTTCGACAATGAGTTTCATGCAAGTTTTACGGAAAATATACGGAATGCTAACAAATTGAATTATTTAGAGTTTTTTCACATAGCAGCAATTGAATGTTTCTGACTAAATGGTATTTCGTTACTCGTGGTAGGGGCAAAAATGCGTAGTAATTTTGTTTAAAGAAAGCGTACACACAGAAGTGTGACGATGCCGGCATAGAAAGCAGACATCACATCATCAGTAATAGTTCCTATGCCATGGTGAAGTTTATCGAAGTAGGAAGCCGGCCAGATTTTTACAATATCAAAGAAACGAAAACTTGCGAACGTGAGGAAGATTGTAGGAAATTCCACGTCCATGACAAACGCCCACGTAATCAGCATTCCAATCACTTCATCAATCACAATCCACTGGGGATCTTTAAGTCCGTGAGCGATTTGTATTTTTTGGGTGACATAAACAGCAGCGATATAGAGAACAACGATGAGTGCAACTAATGAATAAATATTTATCTGAAGGTAATGAAGAAGATAAATCAAAGGGATTGTTGCGAGGCTTCCCATAGTCCCTGGGGCCTTAGGAAATTTACCTGTGTAAAACCATGAAAGGAATAATACGCTGAGTCCAGAAGGTCCCTGTTTTTTTTGATCTTTCACAGAATTTACGTTAGTTTGCATCACATGTTACTTTAAACTCGATTTGAGAGAATGGCAAAAATGGTTCAACGTCCAAGCTACCTTGGGGAATACGCTTTCAACTGGGAAACATTCGATGTTGTTTGCAGTGGAAAGTCGTCGCTTGATGCCACCAACTACCTCACTGATTTTTACGACAAGGGCCAGGTCACAAACTTTTTGTACGGCTACGGTTTTGATATCACTGATCCTGTTGAAAGTGCCGAGCTCTTCGGAATTTTTCAGGAAGCCTTAGTTTTTATCAAACGTTACTTTCTGATCGAAGGAAACCCTGACGGTCTGGATCTTAAAGTTCCCAATTACCTTTATTCAATCACCAATGTTTCTGATCTTTTTCTGGCGGCCACTGGTCGCTCTCACTTCAAATTAAAAACTGAAGAGTCGTTGTGGGCAGGTGTGATTTTGAAAGTCATGCACACTATTCTTCATACAGATAAAGATCTCCGATATCGTTACTTCTCAACCATCCAGCAGCAGATCTTTGATCGCTTTTATAAGTTCATTCATCGCGATCAGGAAAACCGATTATTTCTTCGGAATGATACGGGCACTTCGATTCCATTGTATGACTTTGAGACTAAGGCCAAAAAAACCCGTGACTCAATTATTATCAAACTTTTGCATAAACAAGAAAACGTAGCGGAAGAACTCTTCGACAGAATTGGCGTCAGAATTATTACGTATAATAAGCTCGATGCCCTTAGAGTGATAAAGTTTCTTCATAAAAACTATGTGATTATGATTAACAACATTAAACCAAGTCGTTCACAGAACACACTGGTTGATTTGCCTAAGCTTCGTTTGAAAATGTTCTCTCTATATAAAGAGGCAATGAGATCGGGCCTGACCGAGGATGATTTTTATCAAAAGCTAAATGCATTGATTGAAGAATCCCATCATAACAAAAATCCTCACTCCAATGTTCACTCTTCAGATGACTACAATGCGATTCATTTTACAGGCCGACAGCTGATTAAGTATCGTAACCCTTTTATGTCATCGTTTAATGAAGTGAGAAAGCAGGCGCTAAGAGATAAAGAGAATCCTTTGTCTCAGGCCTTGTTGAATCTTGATACATCACCTATTTCAAGAGACGTGCGTTTCTTCTACCCCTTTGAAGTTCAGCTCACGGATTACCAAAGTCATATCCAAAATACTCAGGGCGAAGCTTCTCACCAAGAGTACAAACGTTCTCAGTTACGTTCTGCTATGAAACGTATCTTCCGCCCTATCATGGATCTTAAGGGTCTTAAGTTCGAGTAAAATTCTGATTGATGAATAGATCCATGCGCTCATTAACGAGATCAGGGAAATCGGCTTGCGGCACGTGAGATCCGCCTTTCATGAAATACGTTTCAGATTTAGGCAATAGTGATGCCAGAGTTCTCTGGAGATGATTCGGTATAACGTTATCGTTGGATCCACCCATAACTAGAGTTGGAATGTTCATGCGATCAAGTGATGACGAGATATTCTGTTTCCCCATTTCACTAAAAAGTTGAAAGAACATCTCTGGACCTAGTTGTCCCACACGATTGAGATAAATTTCTATAAACTCTTTAGAAACGTGCTTTCGGTTAAAACCTGTCGTATGAATAATTTCGCGAACGATGGGATTTCCACCTGAGCTGGTCCAGATTTTTTTAAAGGCTTGAGGATAAGAATTCATGAAACTCGTCACAACAGGAGTGATGAATTCCATAATATTTGAATCAAACATGACATCTTTAACTGGCATAAATGTGCCAGAAATAAGAATCATGCCCTTGACCATCTCTGGATGATTCTTAGCAATCTGAAGACAGATATTTACACCCATACTATGGCCAAGCATGATGGTTTGTTTGATATTCAAAAAATGACAGAGATCATAGATGTCACGGGCAATTTGATTGAAGGTAACATTCTCAAGATTCTCTTTACCCGATGATTGAAAATGTCCCCGGTAATCATGAATGAGAATTTGGTAACCAAGAGTATCGAAATGACTTAATTGATATTTCCAATGATGATTACTACATACCAGACCATAATTAAAAACGAGTACAGGCTTTGAATCATCTACTTCTGTGAAGTTCCTGGAATAGAAAATCTGCTCGCCATCCGAAGTTTTAAAAAAATTAGAATCAGTTTTAAGGAAGAACATAATTATTTAGATAGTTTTGAAAGTTTATCAATAACTGAGAGGCGGCTGGAATCAGAATCAACCAATGCCGCTAGCTTGTCATTGAGGATGTTTTTTTTACTTTGGATGGTTGTTTCCTCAAAGCCCAGTATTTTCAATATAGTTTTACCAATCGTCACTTCTTCGCCAACTTTCAGCTTTCTGATTGATGTGGCCCGTTTTCCATTGATAAGAAAGTATTCAACATCTTTTTGGGGATGAAGAAGAAGATCTCTGCCAATCACTTCGATCATCACATGAGATTCCTTCAGCTCGGTATCCGCAATAATAAGATCACCTGTTTTCTTACCGATGGTCAAAGAATTACTCATAAACCTGAAATGGTTCCTGACATTGGGATCGGGGCTTTTAGTGATTTCAAACTGGACCATGTGGCCTCCTCAGATAGTATCGAGGATTTTCTGATCTTTTGCGAGCCTTTCAAAATGGGGTTCAAGCAACTCTGGCTTAAGTTTTTGTAATTCTTCCAGGTCATGGACAACTTTTTCAAGAATCCCTGTATGGGTCAGAAAATTCGCCAGTTTTTTGGTTGTGACTGTTCCTGATTGATCTACTCCGAATAGATCACCTTCGCCTCGGAATTTCAGATCCTCCTCAGCGATAACGAAGCCATCCAAATTTTTCTCAATCACTTCCAGTCGCTGATAGGCTTCGGGATTCAGCTCTTTATCAAGAACCAGAAAACAAAATCCAGGTTTATCTCCTCGACCAACCCGGCCGCGTAGCTGATGTAGAGAACTTAAACCGAATCTTTCAGGATTATAAATACTCATGATAGTGGCATTGGGAATATTAATCCCGACTTCAATCACGCTGGTTGAAACCAGAATATTAACTTTTTTTTCCCTGAAGGATTGAACAACGGCTTCTTTTTCGTCGGCTTTCATCTGACCATGAAGCATTTCAACCGAGTAACCCTTAAAACTTGCCTGATATTTTTTTAAGCTTTCTTTGACGTTTTGCAGATCCATCGTCTCACTTTCTTCAATCGCAGGGAAAACAAAGTAGGCCTGTTCTCCTAGAGAAAGACGACCTTTCACAAACTCCACATACTTATCGTAATTCTGCTTTTCAGTAATTCTGGTTTTAATTCCTTTGCGACCGGCAGGCATCATCTTAATGGATGAGATATCAAGATCTCCATACTGCGCAAGACTTAGCGTTCTCGGAATTGGAGTCGCAGTCATGATAAGACTGTGAGTTCCTTCACCCTTCGCGATAAGTTTTAATCTTTGTTCTACACCAAACTTATGTTGTTCATCGATAATGGCAAGTCCGAGTTTTTTAAATGAAATCGAATCCTGGAAAAGGGCGTGAGTTCCAATCGCAATATGAGTTTCACCACTCATAAGACGCGCGAGGATGGCTTTTTTCTCTTTAGCTTTCGTTGACCCAAGAACGAGATCAATATTGAGATGCTTATTTAATTCTTTAAAAGATTCATAATGTTGATGCGCCAGAGCTTCAGTTGGACACATGAGAGCAATTTGATAGTCATTATAAATGGCGAGCTGTGAAGCCAGCCAAGCAACTATCGTTTTTCCACATCCAACATCACCCTGAACCATTCGCATCATGGGATGGCCTGATTTTAAATCTTTTTCGATCTCTTCAAAGACCTTGAGTTGATCGTCAGTAAGCTTGAATGGGAGTTTGTGGATAACTTCGTTTTTTATTTTTTCCGGAACTGCGATGATTGGGGCATCTTTTCGTTTGATGAATTTTCGTCGGGTCTGAATCTTTAACTGATCAATCAGAAATTCTTCATATATAAGTCTTTCTTCGGCTGATGATTTCAGGCCGGTAGAAAAATTTTCTGCAGGTGTTTTGCCGTGGATAACCTTGAAAGCTTCTCCTAAGGTCATCATCTTATCGTAGCCAAGCTCAGGTAAGGTTTGTGGGATTTGCATCCATAATTTAGTCGGAATGAGATCATAAATCTTTTTAAGAAAATTCCCTGCAACCTTATTAACTGTTGGGTACTCAATCAAATAACCAGGTGAGATATCAGTATCTCCGCTCGTAATCTGGGGATTGATGACTTGTTTCTGCGCTTTAAATTCCTGAACCTGACCCAGAAAATTAATATGCTCTAGGCCTTCAATTTGTTTTTTCTGATTAGGATAGAGATTAAACCAGCGAAGACTGAGAGTTTCTGGCGAAAGATCATCTTTGATGACGACATAACCGTTATACAGAAGAATATTTCCTTTACCACGACGACCAAAGGCTGGTTTGATATCAACGTGAAGAATTTTACCTGAACCTTTGAAGTATTGATTAAGGACGGCTTCACGAAAGGGCTGTGGCTTTGGCATTTTATGAATGCGCAAAGGTAAAATCCAGAGCAAGTCCTCAACTGAATGAAGACCTGCTTCGATTAATTTATCAATAGTAGGGGATGGCTTTTTGCCGTTACCTAGAGCTGAAAGAGGGGATGACCAGCCGACTTCAGCTGAACTTGAAATCTTGGATTTCATAGCTCAGTTCACCTTTTGGTGCTTTCACAATTACTTCGTCACCCGATTCTTTACCGATTAAGGCGCGACCAAGTGGAGAACTATAAGAAATTTTATTTGGATCATTCATCGCCTCGTCTTCACCAACGAGTTGGTAAGTCAGAGTTATTTTTTTCTGATTATCATAAACAGTCACTGTAGCACCGAAAACGATTTTTTCAGACTTCATGGCAGAAGTATCAATCACACGGGCACGTGCAATTTTACTTTGAACATCAAGAATTCGACCTTCAATGATTGATTGTCTTTCTTTAGCTGCATGGTACTCGGCATTCTCTTTTAAATCCCCAAGCTCGCGGGCATCTGAAATGGCCTGTTTAATATACTCACGGTCAACTCGTGTGAGTTGATGAAGTTCATCTTCCAGCATTTTTCTACCCAGTAATGTCATTGGACAATCACTCATATCGAATCCTTGTAAGTCAGATTATTTTTTAAATAGGGCCATTGCACGGGCCAACTGATCCTGTCTTTGTTTCTCAGCGTCGTTTCCGCTAGAGCCTATCTTAAAAAAATCACAAAAGTTAGCTTTCTCTTTCTCTGTAATCCGGTCAGCCATGGTTTCACGGCACTCGTTATAGGCCTTCACATCATAGAACTGGCAATTTTTACAACACCTTATGTCCGCCATACAGTGCGGACAGCTATCAGAACGGCTAACCATAATTTTGTAAGTGTCGGAAAGGGGTTTTCCACATTTATGGCAGGTAAGGGACAAATTAAAACTCCCGGCTCACACCCATTCCTAGTCCCAGTCCATTTTTAGGGTCAGTCGGGGAGAAGAAAATTTTGGGTGTATTTCGTTTGTTGTACTCTTCAACAGATCTTTCAAGGAGTGCTTCGTTCTCTGATTGACCTGATCTGGTGACGGCATAACTGACGGCAATTAACCCCAGACCTCCGAGAATCAAAAAGTTTTTACTAGTCACGACTTCGTTGTCACCACTATTCGGTCTAAGAATTCCAGCAAGGATCATCGCCGTTCCAACGGTACTGGAAGTCGCACTTTTCCAGGTAGGATTTTGGTTTTTTTGATATTCATCTAAAAGACCTTTTGCGGCCTGATCTTTTTCCAGATAATAACGAAGACCTTCACCACGATTGTTAGAGCTCACATCCACCAGTACTTCTTGATA
>JBBARF010000129.1:0-9837 GCA_040399925.1 Bacteriovoracaceae bacterium | reverse complement strand
ACACTCAGCCCTTCCTCGTTGGTAACCTGAGTTTCCTGAATCCTATTAAACTTTTCACCATGGCCCTCTATTTCAAAACCCATGGTGTTGATGCCGTAATTTTAAATTTACCTTCAGATCTTAAGTTCGCGGGCCTCGCCGCCAAACTCGCAGGTGTAAAACGCATTATTTATCGCCGTGGTATGCCTCATCCCCTCCGCAACACTTGGCTCAACCGTTTTCTTTTCAAAAAAGTTCTCACTCATGTGGTGGTGAACTCGCAAGAGATTGGCAGAAGTCTCAAGCAAGGAAATGAAGATTGGTTCCCGGAAGAGAAGATGGTGTTGATTTATAACGGTGTAGATTTGAATGCGACGGTTAAGACGGATAAGAAAGTCTACGTGAAACAGGGTGATGAGATTGTTATTGGGAATGCTGGGAGACTGACGGAACAGAAAGGTCAGAAGTACTTGATTGAGATGGCGGAGTTGCTGAAGAAAGATGGGGTGAAGTTTAAAGTTATTATTGCGGGGGAAGGCGAACTTCGTGGGGAGCTTACGAAATCGATTAAGGATAAGGGACTTGAAGGTGAAGTTGTTCTTTTAGGTCATGTGGATGATATGCCAGCTTTTTTTAATTCGCTGGATGTGTTTGTGTTTACCAGTTTGTATGAAGGTAGTGCGAATACGTTGATTGAGACTTTGCAGTATGGAGTGCCGTGTGTGGCGTGGGATGTGAGTTCGAATCCGGAAGTGATTGAGGATGGGTATAATGGGATTTTAGTAAAAAATTTTAATGTTCAACACTTAGTTAAAGAGCTCAAACAAATTTACCAGAGAAAAGAATCTAGAGCCACATTCCAAGAATACAACGAACTAAAACTACAAAAAAAATTTTCTAGTTCCACAAACTTAGATATTCTACAGAAAATTGTTGATTAGAATTAGGAAAAAAAACAAGCTTCAAACACTGCCTGTGGTGACTTCGAGAATATCCTCTTGATAAAAAACGGTTTCTCTATGGATTTCTCTTCATATCCTGTTGAAAGAAAAATATTTTTATACCCTTTTTCATAAATCTTTCTAGCTGAAACCTCCCCCTTATCAATGTCACCAAGATGAGAGTCAACGAAAACAAATGTTTCAAAAGAAAAGCTCTCAAAAGAAAGAAGAAATGCATCAATTGAAAAAAAACATTTTACTTCAATTCCAAATTTTTCAAGTCGACTCAGCCAATTTTGGTGAATGAATTTATCGTCATCAATCAGAACAACAGAAAACCGATCAGAAAAATAATTCAAGTGATTTATTGCAAACTTGGGTAAGACTTTTATTCCGTTTTCAGCAATTCTGTCTTTCACTAGTGATGTCTCTAGCATTGCTGAAACGAGGACTGAGTTAGGTTTGCAATCAAGTGAGCAAATCAAACTAATTCCATCCAAATCATTATCAAGTAAATCAAGATCAGTTAATAATAAAAAGTTCGACGGAAAGACAGGGTAAGCAGAAGAAAATTCTTTAATAGAGTAATAATGCTCAACAACTTTGTCTTTTGGTAAGTTTAACTGCCAAACTTCATGGATCGTAGGATCATCATCAAGAATTACAATTTTATCAAACGGATACAAATATAAGTTTTTTACTAGAAAGCTTGGTTCTAACCTAGACTTAGGGAGAACAATATTAAATGTTGTGCCCGAGCCTTGTAATGATTCTACTGTTATATCTCCCCCAACTGCGTTAATTTCCTTCATCGCATTAGACAGGCCAATACCATTGCCATTAAATTTTGTAGTAAATCCCTTTGAGAAAATATTCTTCATCAATTGTGGGGATATTCCGGATCCATTGTCAGATATGCTGATTACATTCGAATTAATATTCGTGCTATAACCGACTGTGATTGTTCCGCCGTTTTCGTTAAATGACTCGACAGAATTATTAATTAAATTGGATAGAATCGATTTAAGAACACTAGATTTAATTGTTGAACAAGATCCGTAATTACCTCTCCCGTAATTAGCATATATATTGATCCTGTCATTATTTTTAAATTGTATTTTTTTTGAAATTAGTAGTTCATTAATTAATGTTAAAAGCTCTAGAGGCTTCTCTTCTAGGTCCAACTCTTGATTAAATCTATTGGCTTCAAGAAGATTAAATGCAACCTCTTCGATTCTATCTAAAGCCATTACAACTCTGTTCTGAGATTCAAAAGGCAGCAATTTAAGATCATTCTTAAGGCTTTTAAACACCTCAAGAGGAGAACGTATGTCATGTGCAACCTGAGTCGCCATAGAAATTAAATTAACTTGTCCCTTCAAAATACTTTTTTCTGATTCGGTTCGAACTACAGTATCTAAAGCCTTAAAATATTCGTTTTTTATCTGAGTAAACTCATTGATTTGAAGTTTAACATCAGAAGAACCATTGTTAAAAACTCCTAATAATTTTATCAGTTCTGGCTTTAAAAATTTAATCCAAACTAAAACAACAGCAATGAAATTAATTAAAAAAACTGCCAACACAGTTAAGACAATCACTGAAATAGTTTTACGATTATTTTCTTGGAATTTCTCAAGCGTTTTTCGAAGAATCAAATAGCCTTCATTTTTCCCAGCTAAACTCAAAGGATAAACTGCTTCGACTGCACTACCAGACTGATCGAAGCAAACTCTCGCATGATCTAACATCTTACAGTTAAATCTAAAGCTGGTTTGATAATTAAAAGATGAAAACTCACTACTTTCAAACCTGGCAGAGTCAAGTCTATTCAATTCGAGTAATTTATAAACTATTAAGTCCCGTGCATGAAAGTTTTTTATTTTGTTTTGAAAGATGACGCTATCTAGTATCGACTCATCAATTCTTGTAACACTTGTAAGGAGCTTGTCTGAAAAAGAGGACTCATTAGCTCGAAGCAAGTAAACAGACCAACAAGTTACGAAAACAAGTTGAAGGAAGAAAATGAAGACAAATGTTCGAAGGAGCCTGTTACTTAAACTCATGATATCCAGTCTTATCAATTTTTATTAAAAATTTTTTTCCAGACTTGAGAGTCAGCTTTCTTTCAACTCTTATCCTTGAAAAACGCCCTCATATCTATTTAGATAATTAATAACTGATATTGAACTCAATTCTTTTTGATTGCTCGATAAGCTGATAAACTTAATTCCGTCGTAACTGTCTGCGCTAATAGACATAGGATCTTTTAAAAACTTCTTATTGTATTTCTTCTTAAAGTCTTGAAACTGTTTTGAATCATCGCAAGTGCAATTCTGCCTTGAGAAGTAGGCAATTACATTTTTATTTGTCAGGAAATTTAAAAAAGCAGGAAGTTCATTACTTCCAAAAAATTTTGTGCCTAAAATAATCGGTGTATTTCCATCTTTATATAACTCGTCTGCTAACTTCGCAGCCATCTGAGACCGAGTTAATAATACGACATAACTCCACTTCTTTTTCTTAACATCTACTGAATTGAATTCATTAAAATCTTGTGTCTGTTCTACTACATTTACAATTTTAAGATTCGCTTTATACTTAGCTAACTGGGCAATGAACGCGTTTTGATAAGATCTCATTTCGGATCGATCTGCGGCTACAACGATTAATATCTCATCACCTTGTTTGATATCAGGCTTAAGCTTTTCAAACAAGTGCTGGGTTAAATCATCTGCTGAAGGCTGCATTGTCCTTAGATAGTTAGTTTTTTCAAATCTAGGCTGGGGATCTCCGTAAATTGATAACGTAAAAACCGGTTTTGCAGCAATCTCCGATTCTATCGCTAACAAATCATTACCTGTGCTAAATCCTAAAATAGCATCACAACTTTCTTTTCGAATACTCTTGAGTTTCTCAAGAGGAGCAAATGGAGTACTTTCATAATAATGAACTTCCAACTTGATGTTCTGATTCTGCAATTCATCTAAAGCCATCTGCGCACCATTTACAAAAGCTTCCCCATATTCTGGAATAGCTTTTTCTGTAGAACCGGTTAGACATATTTTCAATATCTCATCTACACCTTTCCCAAAGGCCATGCTGTGAATGAGACACAACAAAAACAAAGCGCCTAACTTCATAATATTCCTATTGAAAAAAAGTATACCAGTGACCCAGCAAGTAAACTTATTAATAGCATTCCAAATAAATACTGAATTAAAAAAGTCATGACCGCCGAAGAAATGATGATCAGACTCTCCATTTCAAAGGCCAAATTCTTTAACATATAGAGAAGAACAGAAATCGTAACTAAGAGACCTAAAGTTTCTTTATTTCGAGATAAGATTCTATTAACTCTTTGAGAGTTCACTAACAAAGGAAAAAGTCTTGTTATTTGACTCCCAACCATCAGGACCAACACAAATTTAACTTTTTCATAATCGCTCATGCAGTTCTCTTTGTTCTTATGATATTCGCTAATACAGAGGTAAAGAAGAAGACAAGTAGAACATTTGCATAGCGATTAAAAGAATCAGATTGACTGTTAAGGATTGAACCCAATACACATCCGAATACCCAATAAAAATGATTCAAGCCAAAAATTAACATCCAATTCTTCTTTGTTAATTTTTCCTTGTCATACAGTCCTGAAATCCCAAAACTCTCATCAGTAAGACTTGATAAAAGATAAATCCTAACTATGCCTCTGGGAAAATAAGAGATTAGATTAAGACCGTAGATAATATGCCTTAGATTTATTATGCAAACTGAAGCAAAAAGGAGCCAAGCTGAGAAGTCAGCTTTATAAAATTCTATGGCTAGAAACTGAGCAGCCCCTGCATAACACGACAATGAAATAAAGAATGCTTCAATAGGTGTTCCACCCTTGGAAGCAAAAATCGCCCCAAATGCACCACCAAGAATAAGATAACTTAAAGCTATAGGAGCAGATTTTATAAAAATTTCTTTAAACCCTAGGGACATACTGTCCAACCACCATCTACTGGTATTGAAGCTCCGTTAATGTAGCTAGCATCAGAACTCATAAGAAAACTTACGACTTTTGCTATCTCAGAAGGTTGTCCAAACCTGTTCAACGGTATTTGATCAATAAGAGATTTTTTATACTCGTCTGTAGAAATTTTCTTTTTATCGGAGGCGCTCGAAATTACTTCCAAAAGTCGTCCTGTTTCTGTGTAACCTGGTAAAACATTATTAACGTTTACATTTAATTTACCATATTCTTTGGATAGTGTTTTTGACCAATTTAGGATTGCACCTCTAAGAGTGTTGGAAACTGCCATATTCTCAAGAGGTACTTTGGCGGTTACAGAAATAATGTTCACTATTCTTCCTTCACCGTTTTTCTTGAAATTCTCATACAAAGCTTGTGTCCAATCATTCGAGGCGAATAAATGAGTTTCGAAAGCTGTTGTATAATCCTCGGTGTTACTATTAACGATAGAGCCCGTTGCAGGTCCAGATGCATTGTTGACCAAACCCCAGTAGTCATTATTTGTTATTACTTTTGAAATTACGTCTAGTCTCTCTTCTTTGTTAGCTAGATTACAAGCATAAAATCTAACTTCGCCGGATTTAATGAATGAACTTATTTCACCTTCAGTTCTTGAGATACAAACTAATTCGAATTGTTTCTCTAATAAATCTCGTATACAAGCAGCCCCGATTCCTTTACTACCTCCACAAACAATAATTTTTCTCTTTTTCATGTACAACTCCAAAAGTATTTATAGTCTTCAAATTGCTTCTCATAACCATCAAGATAGTTAAGGATATTATTTGTCAAAATATCCCTGCGATTAACCGGGCTCTCACCTCGATTCAGAGCGTCCTCTTCGAAAGAACAAATTAAACATTCAAGTTTTCCCAATATCTTCAACAGAAATGAAAGATCTAAACTAGTTTGCTCAAAGAAATTCATCTCGTTGAGAAATTTAAAAAACAGAATAGAAGATATGGAGTCAAAGTTTTCACGACCACGGAACAATGGATAAGACAATAACCTTTCCCTAAGAATATAGAGTGCCGTTTGCTCTTCTAGACTATTAAATCCCTTAGAGTTTTTAATGCAAAATTTTATAGCGAGAATATCAGCTCTCAGTTCTTCGAGGCCTGCAGTAAATCGTCCAGATTTTTCAAAGAGAAAATCTGGTAAAGGCATATATCCAGTTCGATGAGAAATCTCATGAAGATTTACCCAGTTTGCAACTATCGAATTTAGTTGATCAGAACTAGATAGGTCCAAATTTCCCACAAATTTCTCAAGCCCATTTTTTATAATATAAGGCTCAGTATACTTTAAATACCGATCCACAAATTTATTCACGAAATAGAAAACGGGATCTTCAGACTTAACTTTTATGCCAACAAAATTTTCGGGAAATATTGCAACGACCTGCTCGTTTCCTATCCCCTCTGAACTAACTTTTTGACTTACGCATCTTATATTCTTAAACGTTTTAGGGATGACAATATTAATTGAAACTGGAACGAATGAAGTATATTCAATTTTTAAATACGGATGATAGGAACAATTAAATAAACCAAACAGCTCATTTGAAGATAAGAAGTGAGAAAATAGCTCTCGATGATCTGGAATACTATTTATCAAGTTAAAGATTTTGGGAGGTAATGCATTTTGTGATGCGACTAAAGGATTGGGCCCAGAAGCCTTATCGCGGAGTTCATTAAATAAAGTCGCATTTCTCGATGGAGAATCGTCCATATCGGTATCCTAAGTTAAGTACATAAAATTCTATGTTTACAAAGGGATGGACGGGTAAAAATGAATAAATATTGAAATTATTACCTTAACTGATCAGATAAGGAATATCAGAATCTAAGGATCGATCCTTTAAATCTTCGAAATCTTATAGAACTCAATCTTGATACTCTCTGCGAATCGCTTATTGGCCTTCGCCTTTAGAACCCCTCTGCTCAACACCCTTTCGACATAGGCTAAGCTAATTCATTTTTCGAAAATAATACAGGAACTACGGGAGATTCAGATACATCCACAAATGGAAGTGGAAAGGCGCACATAAAATACAACCCTTCAGGTACAATTCTTAGATTCAAATTTTCTAAAATTAATCCTTTTTCAAATATCTTATTATGGATTGGTCTCTCTCTTGAACCTGGTTTGAAGTCTGAGGATTTCCAGGAATTACCATAGAGATTGAACCCAGGCAGATCAACTAGCAACTGGGCTGCCTCTAGCGAGAGAGTTAGGACATAGTTAGTGTCGTGGAAGCCATTCTCATTAACGGGATAAGTATCAGTCGTGATAAGCACTTTAGTTGGTAGCGTGTATGGTTTCAAAGCTTCTTCAAGCTCGGCTCTAGATATGATCCAGTGGTGAATATCACCATCCTTCACATATTTATCTCCCTTCAAGCGAATAACAAGAGTTGGGCCATAGAAATATGAAAGATCGGTATTATAAAAATGCTCCAAGCGCTTTCCGTCTTTCATAGTATGCGCAGGAGTTTCTAAGTGGGTCAGGCTGTGGGGTCTTAAAATGTGTTCGTCGTAATTGACTGGAGGGGTGCTATCAATTGAGTAGATGGATTTCTTTGAGTAAGCGTGACCCTCGCCCCACATTCCCGGAGAATCAATTTGAATGTTTGGGGAAAGAATATATGGCATGCTATTTTTTCTTAGCTTTCTTCTGCTCGGCCTTATCAATCTTATCCATCAACTTCGTCATATGCTTCATCATAATCTCAGTCTGGCGTCTTGAATCCGTCATCTGGTTCTCTAGGTAGCGCTCATATCCCTTGGTCTTAAAGAATTCGAGGTCGAGCTTGAGCTCGTCGTCTTTCTGGAGGTTGTGCGTATACAGAAAGTGCAAACGGCTTCTCATCGTCGTCTTGCGAATCACTTGATCAACCATTTTATCTAGTTCTTTCTTGGATAACTTTTTATCGAGTCCGAGCGTTTTGCGAATAAAGGGTTTACTCACTCTCAAACTATCTTTCTGGATCTCGTCGAGTTTGGTCGTATAAAAATAATCATTAATCAATGTGAGCTTTGATTCAGGGATCTTTAAGCTTTCGCCGGATTTAAAAAAGTTCGTTACTTTTTCTTCGAGGTTTTCAATCTTGGCGATGGCCAGAGACTTGTCGGCCTGGCGTTTTAAATAGGCCTGGAGATTTTCTAGTTCTTTCAGACCATCATTCTCGAACATCTTTTCTTGTTTCTTGAGGGATGATTTAAAGTAGGTTTGGATTTCTGACAGGAGATCAGTCGTCAGTTTATCGTTTTCTTCGGCGAGGAGAACTGGGCTTTGAAGAACCTTGAACTGTTGCTGCATATCTTTGAGAGCGAGTTTTTGCATGCTGGCCGATCGTTCAATCAACTGCTCGACAATGATCTTCTTGGCTTCATCCTTGGCGTTTGCTGAGGTTGTGAAAAGGATGAAGCTCAGAAGGATAGTTTTCATTGTTTGATCGATTTCCCAATGGCGTAGTAAGTGAAACCTTGTTCAAGTACTTTTTTAGTACTGTAGAGGTTTCTTCCGTCGAAGATCACGGGAGTTTTAAGGCGTGATTTGATTTCTTCGAAATCAGGGGCGCGGTATTGTTTCCATTCAGTCAGAACGATCAAACCGTCGGCACCGTTGAGAGCGTCGTATTTGTTTTCGAACTGATCGACTGGGATTTTGAGTGTGTTCATGAGTTTTTCGAAATTATCGGCGGCTTCTGGGTCGTGGAAACGGACTTTCGCTCCTGCCTCATGAAGTGCCAGCACGGTATCGATGGCGGGAGTCTCGCGGATATCATCAGTGTTGGCCTTGAAAGCAGTTCCCCAGATAACGAGGATTTTGCCTTTAAGTTCGTTTTTGAAATGTTTCTTAACTTTGCCAACCATGTACTTTTTCTGTTCTTTGTTGACGGCTTCAACAGCTTCAACGATTTGGAAGTGCATGCCATTTTCTTTAGCTGTGTAGACGAGGGCCTTCACATCTTTTGGAAAGCAAGATCCGCCGTAACCTGGACCTGGGTACAAAAACTGAGCGCCGATGCGTGAATCAGTTGAGATGCCGTGACGAACTTCTTCAACGTCGGCACCAACGATGTCACAAAGTTTTGCAACTTCGTTCATAAATGAAATTTTAGTCGCAAGAAAGCAGTTAGCTGCATACTTCGTCATCTCAGCTGAGATATTACTCATTCTGATTGTGCGTTTTGCTTGGCGATTGAACGGCTCATACAACTCTTCGATCACGGTACCTGCGGAGTCTTCTAAGCAGCCGATAATAATACGTTCTGGCTTCATAAAATCTTCAACAGCTGAACCTTCTTTTAAGAATTCAGGATTGTTTACGACGTAGAATTTTTTTGTCGTTTTAGATTTGATGTACTCGCGAAGTTTATTTCCTGTTCCAACCGGAACGGTTGATTTAACAACAACGATTGATCCGTCTTTTAAGAAAGGGATGATTGAGTCGCAAGCACCGAAAACATATTTGAGATCGGCTTGGCCATCGTCAGAAGAGGGAGTTCCTACGGCGAGGAAGATAGCTTCAGCTTTAGAAACGGTTTCGTAGTTGTTTGAGAAGTGGAGACGTTTGTCATTGTAGTTTGATTGCATCATCGGCTCAAGGCCTGGTTCGAAGATGGGGCATTCGCCTTTCTTCATGCGTTCAACTTTGGCGGCGTCGATATCGATACAAGTTACTTCGTGGCCCATTTCGGCGAAACAAGTTCCTGTGACTAATCCAACGTATCCTGTGCCAATAATGCTTAGCTTCATAAAATATCCTGTGAGAGTGAAAAGTGGGGTTATTTTGCGCTATTTTCCTAAAAGTGACTAGGCGAACTTTTGCAATTCCTTTTCTATCTTCTTGGTTTCTTTAACTGACCTAACGGGTCCACTCAAAATTAGAAAC
>JBBARF010000128.1:0-9893 GCA_040399925.1 Bacteriovoracaceae bacterium | reverse complement strand
AAAGGGTCTCTCTTTTCTCCTCTCGCTCTAGGCCCTTTGAAAGGAGCAGCAGTTGAGGCGATGGACCGCATGACAGATGCTCATAATGAATTTTATGACTGGGCCCATGCGAAATATCCACAGAGTAAAATTGGGCTCGCCCATAATATGGCCTACTATACAGGAAAAAACTTTTTCAATCGTATCGCAGCTTCTTTTATTGATTCCATGATGAACTGGAGATTTCCTTATCGCGTGAAAGGCAAGATGGATTTTTACGGCTTTAATTATTATGGAGCTGAATGGGTCAAGGGTGGGCAGATTGATATTGATCCAGAGGAGGAGTATTCAGATGCAGGCCGTGCGATAAATCCGCAAGGACTCCTTGAACTTTTAAAAGAAATTCATGAACGGTACCCAAAGCTGCCTATTCTTATTACAGAGAATGGCATTGGTGATGAGACCGATATTTTAAGACCCTCTTACTTAATCGAGCATTTAGCTGTGGTAAACCAAGCTATTCAATTAGGCATTCCAGTTAAAGGATACGTGCTTTGGTCACTAACGGATAATTTTGAATGGGCCGATGGGTACTGTCCGAAGTTTGGAATTGTTGCCGTTGATCGCTTGAATGGGATGAAAAGAATTGAGCGCCCGAGCTTCTCTTTATTTTCAAGTATTGCTAAGACTAAAACTGTTTCAGCTAGCGAGAGGAATATGGCCTGGGATAATGTACAAAAGAACGTGGGACTCGATCGACCATTTTGTCGTCATGATGATGGAGTCACATCTCTCAATGAACCCAAGCCTAGAAAGTTTGTGAAGAAGGACTGGAGATTTAGTCTTTAAGCCAAGTATCGTCTTTAGACCGGTTGTACATTGTGGTCTTCACCCACACTCTAAAAAACTTCATGAGTCTTTCAGTGATCTCTGGGCCCTCGATAATGCCAAGGGTATGAGCTACGGCTTCAAAGGTTGAGAGCCACTCAGGTTGAAGTGCTCGACGAAGTTTGTACTCTCCCAAGAGTCCGTCAGGAAGTTTCACCGCCACCATTTCTTTAAAAGCAGCTTCGCGCTTACGCACTCGGCGCGCTTGGTGCCAATTTCCATCAGGAATAATGATATGATAGGGCCCAGGGAAACTCTCTTTGAAGTCATCGTTTAATTCAAGAGCATCGTCGTGAGGATAAAGAAAGATCGGACGCCCTTCGCGTTTCACAATCTCGGTTGATTCAAAAGTATTGTAGACCTGACCTCGAATAAAAGTTTCTGCGTTCGTTGGTAGTAGTTTTTGAATAAACTGCGCACTATTGGACGTGAGTTTTAATTCGTTCACATGAACGATCAATGAAATATTGCTCGTGATCTCAAAAGGAATGATGATCGAGCACAGGCAGAGATTGTTATTTAGCCGGCAGTTCGGACATCGATCCTTACCACTGGCCCGCGTTTGGGTCATGTCAGAGCAAACCTTAGCACTTCGCGAACCTTGTTCAGATCCACCGTGCTTTTTTCTCCCATAGGCTCAAAGCCTCGGGTTGTTAGACGATTGATCACAGTCTCTATCGCATCCTGCTTAACCTGGTAAGCAGAAAGTTTGGTTGGAAGACCGACTGATTCAAAAAATTCCACCGTTTTACGAATGGAGGCACGGATAATCTCTTCATCGGAACCTTTAAGTCCTAAAACTCTTTCGCCGTATTGAATGATCTTGCCTTTCTTATCTTCTTTTTGCGCCCACATCATGGCAGGAAAAACTGCCGCCAATGTTCGTGCGTGATCAATTCCATAAATGGCCGTGAGTTCATGGCCAATCATATGTGTCGACCAATCGTGAGGTACACCAACACCGAAAATTCCTGAGAGCGCCATAGTGGCGCACCACATGAGATTGGAGCGTGATTCAAGATCTGTTGGTTTTTGATAAGTCTTGAGTCCTTCTTCCATCAAAGTTTTAAGCACTGATTCAGCAAAACGGTCCTGCAGAGGAGCTTTCACGGGATAGGTCATGTACTGCTCCATCACATGAACAAACGCATCCACCACACCATTTCCGACCTGCCGCTTATCCAGAGACATCGTGACCTGAGGATCAAGAATAGAAAATTGAGGATAGACTAAAGGATTACCCGAAGAGAGTTTATCTTCTCCACGAGAGACGACAAAAAAACAATTCATCTCACTACCCGTTGCCGGCAAAGTGAGAACAGCACCAAAAGGAGTGGCCTTCGTATGAACGAGATCTTTTTTAGTTAATATTTCCCAAGGGTCTCCTTGGTAGTGTACGGCCAGTGAAATAAATTTTGCGGAATCAACTACTGAGCCACCTCCAACGGCAAGAATAAAATCAATTTTTTCTTGGCGGATAAGCTCCACCGCTTCCATCGCTTTCTCATAAGTCGGATTGGGCTGCACACCACTGACTTCAAAAATTTGTTTACCAGACAAGGCTTTTTGAGCCTGCTCATAAACTCCATTTTTTTTAATGCTCCCTCCTCCGTAAAGAAGAAGGATTTTTTGAGATAAAACAAGTTCAGAGAGACGAGCAATCTGATCCTTGCCAAAAACAATTTTAGTCGGATTATAATAGTCAAAATTTTCCATAGCCCAAATCCTAATCAAAGGGCTAAGCTTTATCAAGAGGAGTAACTTATGACCCAATCTGTTTTTGATTTCACCGTAAAGAATATTGATGGAAAAGACGTAGCATTGACTGACTATAAGGGTAAGTACCTTTTGATCGTCAACGTTGCCAGTAAGTGTGGATTTACTCCGCAGTACGAAGGTCTTGAACTTCTTTACACTGAAATGAAAGACAAGGTCGCTGTCCTTGGTTTTCCTTGTAATCAATTTGGTAAACAAGAGCCTGGAAATGCTGAAGAGATTAAAAGTTTTTGCAGCCTGACTTATGACGTGAAGTTTCCTCTCTTTGCTAAAATTGATGTGAATGGTACTGATGCTGCTCCCCTTTATAAATTTCTCAAAGAAGAGAAGCCGGGTCTCCTGGGAACTGAAGCTATCAAGTGGAATTTCACCAAGTTTTTAGTTAACCGCGAAGGCCAGGTTATTAAGCGCTACGCACCAACCGACACTCCGGAAAAAATCAAAGCCGATATCGCAAAACTGGAATAGTCGGAAAGGCTAATCATTAGAGTTTTTTCTCCTTCAAGAGTATAATTTTTTTATTTCTATGAAGGAGTCAACATGCTTTATTCGGGTCAGGCGTTTCGCCTAGAATCTCTTCCTAATAACATTCTGAAAGTTGTCTTTGATCTTAAAGATCAATCGGCCAACGTGTTCAACACTCTTGCTTTAAAAGAGTTGGGTGAAGTTTTAGAAGTTATTAAAAAACAAACATCTACAACTGGTCTTCTTTTCACTTCAGGCAAACCAAGTGGTTTCGTTTTTGGTGCAGACGTTACAGAATTTTTGGATCACTTCAAAAAATCTGAAACTGAAATGAAAACATGGATTGCTGGGATTAATAAAATTTTCTCAGGCTATGAAGATCTTCCTTATCCGAAGGTGGCCTTGGTGAATGGCTTTGCGCTTGGTGGTGGATGCGAAATTGCGTTGACCATGGATTATCGTTTAGCAACTCCGAAAGCAGCTCTTGGTTTACCAGAAACAAAACTTGGAATCATTCCTGGATGGGGCGGTACAGTTCGTCTTCCACGTTTGATTGGTGCAGACAATGCTATTGAGTGGATCACTGGTGCCAAACATAATAAAGCCGAAGACGCTCTTCGTATTGGAGCGATTGACGGGATCGTTGAAGATGCCAAACTAGAAGAAGCGGGTCTTAAATTGATCGCTGAATGTATCAAAGGTGAAATGGACTGGAAGGCCCGCGTCGCTCAAAAAAAAGCTCCCCTTAAATTAGATAAAATTGAATCGGCCATGACTTTTGATGGATCGAAAGCCTTTGTAGCTGCAGCTGCGGGACCTCACTACCCGGCCCCTGTTAAGGCCGTCGAAGCTATGCAAAAAGCGGCCCGCATGAATCGAGATGAAGCTCTTGAAGTAGAAGGCGAAACTTTTGCGTTCTGTGGAAAAACAAAAACTGCAGAATGTTTGGTTCAGGTTTTCTTAGGTGATCAGTATCTTAAAAAAGTTTCGAAGAAAGTGACCAAAGATGCAACTCCGACAAAGTTCGGTGCTGTTCTTGGTGCAGGTATCATGGGTGGCGGTATTTCCTACCAGTCAGCTTCCATGGGTGTACCGGTTCTGATGAAAGATATTAAAACAGAACAACTTGATCTGGGGATGAATGAGGCATCAAAAATTCTTCTAAAAGAAGTTGAACGTAAAAAAACTACTCCTGAAAAGATGGCGAAAGTTATTGCTCAGATCACCCCGACTCTATCTTACGCTGACTTTGCTCACGCACAGTTCGTAGTTGAGGCGGTAGTTGAGAATGAAAAAATTAAAAAATCAGTACTGGCCGATGTTGAGAAAGCAGTGGGACCAGATGCCGTTTTAGCATCTAACACTTCAACGATTTCGATCACCAGTCTGGCCGAAGGTCTTTCACGTCCGGATAAATTTTGTGGCATGCACTTTTTTAACCCTGTTCACAGAATGCCACTGGTAGAAATTATCAGAGGGGCCAAAACTTCTGAAGCGACTATTGCTCAGGCCGTGAACTACGCTAACCAAATGGGGAAAACACCGATCGTGGTTAACGATTGCGCCGGCTTTTTGGTTAACAGAATTCTCTTCCCCTACTTCAACGGATTTATTTTCTTACTGGAAGATGGCGTGGACTTCCAACGTATCGATAAAGTGATGGAAAAATTTGGATGGCCGATGGGGCCGGCTTACCTCTTAGATGTTGTAGGTATTGATACAGGTTTCCATGCATCAAGCATTATGGCCAAAGCCTTTCCTGATCGCATGGGCTTTAAGCAAAAAACTATTTTGGAAGTGATGTACGAGAACAAGAGATTTGGTCAAAAGAATGGTCTTGGATTCTTTGAATACGAAATGGATAAGAAAGGTAAGCAAGTTAAGAAAGTAAACTCTGCGGTTTATGAACTCATCAAACCTGTTCAGAAAAAACAAATTGAAATCACGGACGAAGAAATCGTTATGCGCATGATGCTCCCGATGATTATTGAGGCGTCTAGGTGCCTTGAAGATAAAATTGTTGAGTCCCCTGTTGAAGTTGATATGGGACTTTTGCTTGGACTTGGATTCCCTCCTTTCCGTGCCGGAGCTCTGAAATACGCCGACACTGTAGGACTTAAAAAACTCGATGAGGAATCTAAGAAGTATGAGGCCCTCGGGAAGCTGTATGAATTGACTCCTTTCATGAAGGGTCTCGCAGCTGAAAACAAAACTTATTATTAAGAGGTTCATATGAAAAACGCAGTAATCGTCGATGCTATCAGAACACCTATGGCCCGCTCTAAAGCTGGGAACTATCGTGCTGTTCGCGCTGAAGATCTATCAGCACATCTCATGAGACAAATCCTTCTCCGTAACCCGGCCTTGAATGCCGGTGAGATTGAAGACATTATCTGGGGTTGCGTTCAGCAGACTCTCGAGCAGTGCTACAACATCGGACGGAACGCAGCTCTCCTGACTGAAATTCCTAAAACAGTTTCTGCTCAAACTGTGAATCGTCTTTGTGGAAGTTCTATGACTGCTATCCACATGGCCGTTCAGGGCATCTGGGCCGGTCAAGGCGACTTTTACCTCACGGGTGGAGTTGAACATATGGGACATGTGCCGATGACGTACGGAGTGGATTTCAACCCTGCTCTAGCGAAGACGACTGCCAAAGGTGCAGGCTCGATGGGTCTTACTGCAGAACTTTTGGGCCGCATGTACGGCATCACTCGTCAGCAGCAAGATGAATTTGCAGCGAACTCTCACCGTAAAGCTCATGAAGCCACAGTTAAAGGACGCTTTAAAAATGAAATCGTGGCCACTCTTGGACATGATGATATGGGTGTTCCAGGCATGATCACTATTGATGAAGTGGTTCGTCCGGAAACAACGGCAGAAACTCTTGGAAAACTTGCGGCCGTCTTTGATCCAAAAAATGGAACTGTAACGGCGGGTAACTCTTCAGCTCTTTCTGATGGCGCCTCATGCGTGATCGTGATGAGTGAAGATCGCGCGAAGGCCCTAGGCCTTAAACCCCTCGCTCGAATCATTGCCATGGCCTCTACAGGTTGTGAGCCATCGATTATGGGCTTTGGTCCAGTGTCAGCGACGAAGAAGGCCTTACAGCGCGCGAATTTAAAAATGGATCAGATGGATATTGTAGAACTCAATGAAGCTTTTGCTGCTCAATCTCTTCCAGTCATTAAAGAACTTGGACTGCTTGATCATATGGATAAAAAAGTGAACTTAAATGGCGGAGCGATTGCTCTTGGTCATCCCTTGGGTTGCTCTGGTGCTCGTATCACGGGATCACTTGCTCATCAGCTTCGTGACAACAACAAGAAGTATGGACTTGCGACGATGTGTATTGGTATGGGCCAAGGGGTTGCGACAGTTATAGAGAATTTGAATTAACGCAAATTTCAATGCGGTACCGCGGTCGCCGGGCTTCACACTACAAACAATTGATTTAAAAAAGAAAGCTCCTCACTCGAGGGGCTTTTCATTTTTGAAATTCTTATTCGTATTGCTTACCAAGCTCTTCAATCATGTAGCCGATGGCGTACGGGACTGATGAGTCGCGGGCCACTGAGTAGGAAGAGGCGTGATCAAAGCCGAGCTTGTGGGTCCATTCATGAAAAATGTTTCCAGCGACTTCGGCGGGAGTATAAGAATCAAAGAATTTTGTGTTCATCCAAATTCTAAGGCCCGTTTCGTAAGTGTAGCCCACAGTACTTCTACTTGAATAATAAAGCTCAAGATCAAGATCCATTTCATTATCCACATTCGGTTTCAAATCTTCCTTGCCGTCGATAAATTTTTGATAAATTTGAGCGTTGGTGAAACCACCGTTATCAACAAAAGTATGCTTGCCTGAATAAGTGAAGTTCAAGACCTTATCTTTGAACTCTTGAGAGGCAACAATTTTTTTAATGATCTCGATGGCCTTCTCTACTTTCTGTTGTTCAGTATTTTCGAAATTGGTGTAGCTGATGTTCGCGCCGAAATTAAAAGCTTCATTGGGAACGGAAGATCCAGTATCGGGATCATCTGGAATGGCAGTGAGAACTTCACAACCGCTAATCGGTTTATCTTTGGTGGGAGTCATACAATCAGGAACGGGTTCACAACTAGAGAGCAATAGACACATCAATACTGGTAACAGAATTTTTGTCATGAGCACCTTCCTTGGTAGAGACAATTTGGGGGTTCTCTTCCTGAGAAACCGACCTTGTCATTCATCATTGCAAGAATTAATACCAGTATGCTCCCACCCATAGGGGCGCATCAAGTCGGCAAATTAATTTAGTTGATTAGAAATAATGTTTCGCGTTATAAACAAATTGGCCCCAAAGACTGGTGTCAATTAAAGACTGCGACGAGGTTTGATCATTAGGTTACCGAAAAAGAGTCCGACCACTAAGGCCATCGCAAGAGTGATCATCGTGAATGCTGTGTCCAGACCACCCACCATATTGCGCTCGAAGAGAAAATTCAAACTGCGATACCCGACTGATCCAGGTACGAGAAGGATGATTCCAGGAAATTGAAAAATACTCGAAGGACGATTTTTGAGTCGAGCAAAAATGTTACTGGCCGCCCCTACACAAGCTCCACCGAAAAACATTCCTAGCTCAGGCCCTAGGAAATGAGCGCCGAGTTTTGAACAAAAGTATCCAAACATCCCGGCCACAGTTACCCAACCCCAATCACTGCGAGCTGCTTTAAAACTCACCATAGTCATGAGTGCAGTAATAGGCAGAGTAATCATGGGCAGCCATGTTGGGATAGTATCAAAGGTAAAATTGAGAGGTGGAAAATGAAACCAGCTGGCGATCTTACTTCCGATGAAAACTCCGAAAGTTAATTTTAAAAGAATCATCACGCCACCAACCAGACGTGAAGTGCCGGAAGTGAGGTTCTGAGTAGCAATTTCTGCAATCGCAATGGTGATCAAGAGCCCCGGCATAAAAATAATCAGGACTGAAATAATGACGACACCGACATTAAGACCAGGAATAAGTTTAGCGCACAAATAAGTCGTCAAGGCCGCAACGACCGCTATCAGAGATTCATAAAGCTGCGTGATTTGACCTTGTGGCCTGATCAGACTGATGAGACCAATGAGAATTCCAATCACTGAAGAGGCGAAAAAATCTCCCCATGATCCGCCGAAGAGAACCATAAACCCCGCAGCCGACAAAATAAAACAAAGAACGCGTAAACGTTTTCCGTAGGGATCTGGGGCATTGAGAAGATCATCAAGTTTTTTACTTCCCGCCTCGTAACTGAGTCCACCGTTCAGAACTTCCTGGGCCACAAGGTCCACACTGGAAAGCTTTCCGAGATTAACGGCCATCGGCTCCACTCGTTCAATACGGGTGATTTCTTCGTCGCCATAGGTAAATGATGAAAAAATTGCGGTTGGAAGAGAAACAATATTACCCTTGATACCAAATTGCAGGCACATATCCTGCATCGTTCCTTCAAGAGAGTGAGCGGGAGCGCCGACAGTGTGAAGTGCCTTACCAAATTTCAGAATGAATTTTACTCGTCTAAGAAATTGGTCGCGTTCCATTTAGTAGGTGGTCCTCATATCCTGAAGCATTCTTACGATCGTGATTTGGGCAAGATTTTTATAGGCCTTCATCATAGGATCCAGAATTTCAGTTTCAATGGTTTTAAAATTTTCCTGTTCCGGATCAACACTAAGCAAGATTGGGAAATTTAAACTTCCCTCGTAAGAGCGAAAGCACATCGTGATGTTTGCCTGATTCCCATTAAGCCCAGCTTTGGTTAAGCGCTCATAGTATTGGTGAATGGGAATGAGGGTAGAAGATTTAATTTGAATATTCAGATCTTCAGGGACAGTAACGCCCGTATTTTTTTCCATTCTAGCTGCTGTCCAAGAAACCCTACTCATGACGATGATGACAGCATCAAGCTTAAGTTCACGGGCCAGATCATTGGCAAAATGCTTGTTGTGTTCCGAAAATTTTGGGCCCTGCATGAGCTCGGCCGCGGGAACTAAAACAAAAGACACATCCTGCATTTCACGGGCGTTTAAAACCGTTGAACTGGTGGTGATTTTGCCTTTGGGAATATACGAGACATCATCGGGATCAAGGGCCGAACGATTAGAGTTCACATGATCTTTAACTAGAACGCCGTATTCATGGAGTGTTTTAGCTTTTTTTATTTTAGGAATTGAGACGTAATCAAAGTCTTGGCCAAGGATGGGAAAACTTTGATTCCAGATGCTTAAAAACTTTTCAGTTATCAGCTGTTTACCAGCTGCTGAAACATAAACCTTGTCCATGCCAGCAATTCCATCAACGGTTGGCTGAATCATTGTTTCAAATACAATGATCCCAATACGCTTAATCGGTTTTTGATTTTTATTGAAGAGATCCGCAAATTTCCCTGTCGGCGGTTCACGAAAAGAAGTTTTTACAATCCCTGGGGCAATCTGAACTAACTCTTCTGAAGTGTAGTCTATGCTATTGTCATAAACATATCTTTCTTCACCTCCAGATTCTTTAGTTCCAGTAAACGAAGCACATGAGGCAAGAAATAAAAGTGCTAGGATAATTTTTGGCATGCTGAAGACTCCATAGAGATGTCTATACTATTAGACCATTCTACCTGCTCCCCAGTTGATATTTCTAGTTTAAAGCGAGGAGAAATAAAGATTTTGCGGATGAAACTTCCATTAAGATGGGCCCCAAGACTTCGATACTCAAGAGCTCTTTGGATTTCGTGGGAAAAATCATGCAGAAACTTAACACTCAGGACTTGTG
>JBBARF010000127.1:0-10093 GCA_040399925.1 Bacteriovoracaceae bacterium | reverse complement strand
ATAGTTTTTTGCATCAAAACTTCTAACCGATCTTTCAGAAATTTTTGTTTGAACAGTGAGATATTTTTCATGTTCTGTAATAGGTATATAGAGGTGAGTAATACCTTTCTCACTGTATGTATCGAGGAATTCTTTTTTTATTTCATCACCAGCATTAAGAATTTTTATATAACGGGATGAACCAAGCCGGATGTGAATGTTGAAATATGACTTTGCTGTAAGAACAAATTCATCAATGGGAGTCGAAATATACTTTTTATCTTCCAACTGTAATTCAACAAATTTCTCTTCAGCAGAAGCTTGGAATTCACCCCAATTATATTTTAGGGTTAACTTTTCTTTGATGATATCTACAAAACCGGCATAACTTTTTGGTTTTTCTATTACCTGGTCGAAGCGTTCCAGATTAATCAGAGTGCTGGAATTCTCAGTACCATGCTTTATCAGAATTATGGGAACATCTGAGATTTCTCGAAAAGCTTCAATCTTAAATTCTTTAATGAGGAGTCCCGAAATAAATATTATCCGGATATTGCTTTTATTTTTGTTGAAAGCCGTTAATCCATCATATAGATTTCGGGCGGTAATACATGGGTATTCTTCCGCTAAACGGGAACCTTCCAAAAGTTCGTTTTGGAAACGAACATCTTTTTCAATCCAGAGACATTTTCCATAAAAAGTGGCCATGAAGCCTTATCGGCTAAAGAGAGTGGAAAAGTGAGAGAGAAAACAAGAAAAGTTTAATAGAAAAAAGTGAAGAAAATCAGGTTCTTAGCCAAAAAAGGCCCTCTTGCGAGGGCCTTTCGAATTTGATTATTTAATCAAGCTGGGACTACCAACGGTTTCCACCGCCGCCACGATCTCCACCGCGATCGCCACCACGGCCGCCGCCGCCAAATCCACCACGGTCTCCACCGCGATCACCACCACGTCCACCGCCGCCGCCGCCGAATCCACCTGTACGTGGCTCCATTGGACGAGCTTCGTTAACAGTAAGAGCACGACCGCCCATATCTGCACCGTTAAGTTTTTCGATAGCTGCATCAGCTTCATCATTTTGTGACATTTCTACAAAGCCGAAGCCTTTAGAACGACCAGTGTCTCTGTCTGTGATGATTTTTGAAGAATCAACTGAACCGAATTTAGAGAACATCTCTGAAAGTGATTCGTTAGTTGCTGAGAACGGAAGATTACCGACATAAATTTTCTTACCCACAAAACCTCCTAAGGCTCGTATAGCGTAAAGAGGACCGGAGGCAAAATTACCTAGGACACTCGACACGACAACCATTAAATAGCACTTTGATTACAGGATTGCACACAAATTTAAACTTAAGCATGAAACTAGCCCTTAACTTCGTATATACGGATACTTACACGATGCTTCAAGCCTTCGAAAATCCGTCTATTTCTTCCAATCTTAAAATGCTTTGCCCGAATTGCATTAAAAATCCAATGTCATCGACCGTAACAGCACATGGCCAAATCAGAAAAGATCCTTCTGATCCAGGATCTGGAAGAGGATCACTCATTTTTAGATCTCACTCTCGTTTCCTACACGCTTACTCGTGCAAGTGCTCCTGAACTATTTTCTGAAAAGATGCTCTCTCAAAAGTTTTCACTTCTTTTTTATCAACTACGGTGCCCACTTTTTTCTGAATATGAGGTCGTAGAAATTTTGCGCAAAAATAGTAACGTCACGAAAATCCCTATCATCTTTCTTTCGGACTCTACTGAAGTGAAAGCGATTCATCAGAAAGCCTATAAACTTCCTTTGATTGATTTTCTCTATGCTCCCTATAATGAGGATGAACTTTCACCTCTCGCCTTACCCTGAGCTAAATTCTTTCTGTTTTAATGCCTTGCGGATTTTGCCTTTGTGGACAAATGAAGGAAACTTGCAAGGTCTCAAACAAAAGAGTTTTCATGCTTTTGCGTATCTGTCTTGTCCTCCTTTTTATTTCATCATGTGCCACTCAAAAAAAGAATAAGCCTGTCGTTGAACTTGATGCCTGTTCAAATGGCTCAGTGCTGGTTTGTTTTGAAGAGGGATTGAATGCCCGGAAGAAGAAGGATTATGCGGCAGCCAGAGAGTTCTTTAAAAAAGGCTGCGAGCTTAACCATCCGTTCTCTTGCTCTGAACAAGGTTTGATGGAAAGAAATCTGGGCGAAATGAAAAACTATGATGAACTCCAGGAGCGCGCCTGTGAGAGTATGGATGCTATAGCTTGTTATAATTTGGCTTGCTCATACTGCCTGGAAAATGATCAGGGAAAAACCATGGAGATTTTAAATCAAGCTAGCTCACTTGGTTACAATAATCCTGAAAGTGCAAAAAAAGATCCGGATCTTAAATGCCTCGAAAAAAATACTTCATTCAAAAAATGGCTTGATAAACTTTCTCAAACTAAAAAAACTTCATTTCCCATTTCATACGACTTCTCTTACCTCAAAGGAGTGGACCTCGCTCTCAGATTTCCTCCTTCGTTTGAAGTAACCAGACAATTCCCGGTGCTCTTCAACTTTCAAGATAGAGCCCAGGTCAGTATCTTTCTTTCACCGGATAATTATGAAACCTGTCTAAGAAAAATTAAAGATTCAAATAAGGAACGAGAAAATCTCAGAGATTTAAAAGAATTAAATTTTATAAGAAATGGTTACAAGGCCCATATTCAACGCATGAACTTCACTGCTGAAAAAAAGGAACTCTCACAAATCCTTTATGTCACAGGCAATGAAAGGCGCTGTTGGATTATTGATGGGGTAGCGGAGTCATCCATAGACCCACAGATCCAAAAAGAAATCGATATGACTGTCACCTCTTTAGTGGTGAAGACTTTCCACGAAGCCCAAGATAAAGAACTCAATATCTCGCTTAATACTCCTAAACTGAAATTTGCTGGAGTCTCATCCGCCGGACAAGGTGCGGGATTCATTACTTACTATAGTCCGGATGGAATCTGGGCCACTCAGGTTAAAGACACCTCTATTTATGCGGGTTATTTTGTTTCTCCGAAACTGGAAGATGACGAACTTTTTAGGCAAAAGCTAGGAGACACTGCTTTGAAAGTCGTGCCTTATGGATTTAACTATTCTGAGTTTCTAGAAAGTCATGCTCAAAAGATAGATGGTAAGATGGTGATTTTTTACAAAACAAAAGCTATTAATAAAAATTCTTCTGTAACAGTCACCACCGTTTTTTATCAAATTGATGAATCTAAGATTCCGATTCTTATGGTTCATTTTCAGCCAGACGGCAAAAAAGAAATAATTAGTTGGGAAGAAGCGCTGAAGAGAATTGTCATCAAGTAAAAATTGATGAGAGTTGAGTTCTATTTCTAATTATGGGAGTATTCTCCCATGGGTTTTCATTCATCTCCTCTCATTGCCTGGACGGAAAAAGGTTTGTACTGCGAATCTGGTGGTTTCTATATCGATCCACACCGCTCTGTTGACCTCGCCATTGTTACACATGCCCACAGCGATCATGCTCGAAAAGGCTGCAAACGATACATCTGTGAAAAGACTGGTGTTGAATTACTCCGCACAAGACTTGGAAAAAATATTGTTGTTGAAACTTTTTCTTATGGAGAAGTTTTCACATTAGGTGACGTTCAGGTAAGTCTTCACTCTGCAGGACACATTCTGGGATCTGCTCAGGTAAGAATACAACGTGGAAGTGAAGTCTGGGTTGCTTCGGGTGATTATAAGCGTGATAGTGATCCAAGTTGTGAGCCTTTTGAAAATGTAAAGTGTGATACTTTTATTACTGAAGCTACTTTTGGCACGCCTAAATTTCAGTGGGCAAAAAATCTCCCTCACGGTGAAATGATTTACCAGTGGTGGCAAAAAAATGCAGAACAAAATCGAAACTCTATCGTCTTTGGCTATTCACTTGGTAAAGCACAAAGAATTTTAGCTGAACTGGCGCCTTATGCTTCCAAACCCATTCTGATTCACCCAACGATCATTGAACTCACAGAATGTTATCGTCAGCAAGGCCGCAAGTTAGCTGCAACCCAAGATCTTTTCTGGGCATTTGAAAGCCTAATGAATAATGAGATTCTTCAAGGGGAACTTATCCTTGCTCCTCCTTCGATCTTAAAAGATGGTTGGGGTAAATTCCTTGGCAACTATAAAACCGCTTTTGCCTCAGGTTGGATGCAAGGTAATGGGCGAGGCTTCGGGCCTCGTTATGATCATGGTTTTGTGATGTCTGATCACGCCGATTGGAATGATCTTAATCAGACCATTCTGGAAACAGGGGCCCAGCGGGTGTATGTTCAGCACCGCGATGGAGCTTTGGTTCGTCATTTAAAATCTAAAGGTCTCGAAGCTTACGGAATAGATGAACTTATTCCTGAAAACTATGCAGGCTTTGGTGGTGTTGAGCTGAGGCTCATTTGAAAAAAATTAAAATCAGCCTTGGATTATTTTCTCTTCCTTCACCCCGATCGGGGAGTATCGAGTCCAACTCTGGTTATGGTGGAAGTCTCAGTGAAGGGATAGAGCTTCATCAGGAACTTCAAACGGACAGAAAGGCGATGGATCCCGCCTACACAGCTGAAGTCAAAACAGTCTATACATTCACTAAGGGTGAATACGAATTTCAGGTTGAAGGTCGAATGGACGGGTTCTACGATCTCGACACTCCTCACATCGAAGAAATAAAATCAACATTCAATATTTGGGATCTTTCTAAACGTATAGAAGAAAAACGATACGCTCATCCCTACTTTATTCAGCTCATGAGTTATGGCTATTTTTACTATAAAAACCATGGTGTTATTCCGGATCTTTCTTTTCTATTTATTTCAACCAGAAATAAAGAACTCCTTGATTTGAGTCTGAAGTTAGATGTGCCCGAGTATGAAGCCTGGATTGAGAGAAGACTGGATGAGCTTTTGGACGAAGCCCTGAGGGCGGAAAAAAGATTGATCCGCAGACAAAAATTAGCAAAAAACTTTCCCTTCCCGTTCGAAAAACCAAGAACAGGACAAATCGAACTGATTGAATCGATTGAGCAAGGATTTGTGGCCCGAGAACGTCTGATGGTTCAAGCACCTACTGGACTTGGGAAAACGATGGGAGTTCTTTATCCATCACTCAAAGAGTCTCTGAGTCGCGGTCATAAAGTGATCTATGTAACTCCGAAGAATAGTCAGCACTCAGTCGCAGAAGATGCCATTGAACGATTTCAGGAGAAAGGATGTCAGGTAAAGTCTCTTACGATCACAGCAAAAAGTAAGATGTGCCTGAAGGCTGAACCGCTGTGCAATCCCGAGTATTGTGAGTTTGCTAAAGATTATTACGACAAGCTTCATAGAGAAAAAATCAAAGAACTGATTTCAAAGAAGAAAAAATTAACCGCCAAGGTTTTTAAAAATCTTGGAGAGAAATATCAGGTTTGTCCTTTTGAACTCCAGGTAGAGGCAATAGACGAGAGTGACACCATCATCTGTGATTATAATTATGTCTTTGGGGATAAATCAAGTTTAGGGAAACTAGCGACCTCATCATTTTTTGAGAAAGGAAAGCCTAATCTGGTTATCGATGAGGCCCACAATCTTCCTTCAAGAGCGATGGGGTATTATTCTCCTGCGCTTTCTGCCCAAGTTTTAGAGAAAATGCGCGATGAGATTAAGGCGTTGCCTAAAAAACAGGCGCGAGAATGTGAGGCATTACTCAATTCATGCCTCAAGGTTATTCTGGATTGTAAACCAGCTGGCTTTAAGAAAAATGCCCGCATAAAATTAGATTTGGAACCTTTCGCTGAACAGAACGAAGAGTTAAGAGGATTTCTAACCCGCTACCTTGATTCTGAAATAGAAATAAAACCCCGAGATGTTGTTTTAAGACTCATCTTTTACTGGGGTGAATTTACCGACATCATCGAAAAAATTTCAGTGAATGAGCATCCCGAATTCTTTATTACTTTCCAAACGGACCGTCTGGGCGGAGATTTAATTAAGATCACCTGTTGTGATGCTTCTGCGATGATTAAAGACCGATATGACAACTTTGAGAATGTTGTGGCCTTCTCTGCGACACTCAAACCTTTTGAATATTATTCAAGACTCTCTGGTCTGAATAAGAGTTCTCTCCGTACTTTAGAATTTGAATCACCGTTTGAAAAAAGTCATCGGAAGCTTTTAGTCATTCCTCAGATCTCGACAAAGTTCTCTGATAGAGAAAGAAATTATACTAAAATAGCTGATGCTATTCATCGAATTTCTAAAATCAAATCCGGTAATTATATATCTTTTTTTCCCAGCTTTGATTTTATGTACCAAGTGGCTGCACAGTTTGTAATTCCACCGGGAGTTAGAGTCATTAAGCAGGATCGTTTTATGAAAAACTCGGATGTAGAAAACATCCTCACTGATCTGAGAGAGAATGATCAACCGACCATGCTTTTCGCCGTTCAGGGAGGCGTTTTCTCAGAGGGGGTTGATTATGCAGGAGAAATGTTAATTGGAGCATTCATTGTGGGGCCACCACTTCCTAACTTCGATATCGAGCGCGAAGGGATGAAAGATTATTACCAGGATCATTACCAAGAAGGCTTTGATTATGCTTACTCCTATCCAGCAATGGCCAAGGCTATTCAGTCTGCTGGTCGGGTGATCCGTTCTGAAACAGATCGAGGCCTGATCGTTCTTATGGACAACAGGTTCCTTGATAATAACTATTCTAAATCAATGCCGCGGGATTGGTTTACAGAAACTCCCAAAGAACTTGTGTCTGAAAGCATTTTGAGTGATGTGGAAAATTTCTGGCGAGATTTCTAGAGGTATTTGCGCAGGAGACGGTAGCTTTCTTCAAATTCCATTTTCTTATTCAAGTCGAGCATAGCTTTATTATTTACGTGAACGGCAGTCTGGATAAATTTAACTTTTCTTTTCTTCGCCCATTCTGTTCCAAGATCTTTTAGCTTGGTAGCGATTCCTTGTTTTCTGAATTTCGAATCCGTCCAAAGGGTCACGACATTTCCCATACTGGAGCTGCCATACTCTGCTTCTTTAATAATATGGAAGCCAACGATCTTGCCATCTGAAATCGCAACCTGAAAAAAATCGGTAGTTTTAAGCATTTTATAATCAGCTAATCTCTTCTGGATGTGGGCTTCTGTCCAATGGAAGTGAGTATCAAACTCCAATGGAATGCGGGAATCGATTTCAGCGATGAACTGAAGTTCCTTGAGGGATCGTTCTGAAGCCCGGTATTGAATTTCCATACTCTTATTTTAGTCTAAGTGTGGGTAAAAACACTAATTTCGCTTCAGGGGAGGGACTTTTTTTCCCTTTTTAAATATCCGACTCATCTGATGATCTTCCGATTCATTTTCAGTTCCGATAGGTCTTTCATACAAACTGTGAGGTATTTATGAAAAAGATCATTTTGATGATGGGCCTGATTTCCTTAAATGTATTGGCTTCGGCTCCACATTTTGACATCCAGGGTTTCAATTTCACTTATAACGATCCTGCCGGTACGGGAACGGCCACTTCATTCAGCTACGATGGTGCCAAGGCGGACCAAGACGGTCTCATTGTTGATGTGGAGAAAAACGTTCAAGATTTCAACATCCATGTCAAAGGGGCTGAAACGAGAAATTTTCAATTTAAGAATGCCCCTAAGTTCGTAGTCGAAGCTCAGACTATGGAGTTAAGAAATTTCAATGCCAATTCAAGTGCCAGGGTGTCGTTGAACCTTGATTACGCCAGTTTTGATTCGGCCAATGACTCATTGGAATTGAAAAACTTCTTTCTTTCGTGTGATAAGTCAACTTCATCTGGTGAAGCAGAGTTTATTCAGGGCTGTATCCAAAAGATGAATATGAAATCTTCATCTTTCTCTTCATCTTCAGAAAGTAAGGATGTCTTGAGTGCCTTCAAAAAATCTCTCTTGTCTGCGACTCAGTCAAAGAGTCTCAGTATTAAATCGATTGATCTTAAAACGATAAATGGAAAGTTTGATCTTGCCGCTGATATCAAGGCCCAGATTTCGGGATCGGCGAAGGCTAACGGCAATTTAAGTTATGATGAAGCTACTAAAATTCTAACGATCAAAATTTCAGATGTTAAATTCGGAGTTTTAAACGTAACGACAAAAGTATTTGATGAATTAAAAAAACAAGAAAGTGCGATACTTAAGGTGAATAAGCCCTACGTGTATTATCAACTTAAATAAGATTGATGAGAACTGAGGTTGAGTCACTCCGTGATTCAATCTCAACATCACTGCTGATTTTCCAAAGAGTTTCGGCTGTTTTGGTTATAGTCTGATATTTCAATTCTCCACTTAACTGATAGAGATAACTGTTCGATGAAACCCTAAGAGTGCCCTTCTTAGGTAGATGAAGTACTTTTACCTTAGCTTCCATCCATCCTCTTCTTACCATGACATTGAAGTCTCTGCAGGGACCCGAAACCAGACTTCCCATTTTTTCCTCACCAGCAAAGGAGGCAATCCCGTACTTACGTAAGTTGAGTAAATCTCCATTTTCTCTCTCCAGTTCAAGTTTATCTCCCTCTATCAAAATGAGGTGACGATCGATACCGGGAAAGTTAGAAAAGGGTCCTGAAGTTTTAATCCATGCCATAGACAGACGAAGTAGAAAATCATCGGGAGAATCATGGTCAGGCAGTCGAAAGAGTTCTAGTGTTTCACCTAAACCATTTTTCCATGGCTGCCTGATAAATTGAGATGCCTCAAACCAGTTAATAGTCATTTTTTATCCAGATGACTTTGGGCCCAGTCAATGACTGCCTGAAGTCTAGGGTTAAGAAGAAGTCTGCTTTCAGAGTAAGACGCCCAACGGAATTCATGATGCTCAACAATTCCATTTTCTGGATTTGGGAGAAGCGCCACTTCTTTGGATGAAACTTCGGCCAGATAGTACCTGGCCACTTTGTTTTTTGCGTAGGGTTCCGTCTCGATAAAACCCTCAATCAGTAAACGAGGATTTTTAAGACTTGTTTCTTCTTCGAGTTCTCTCATGGCAGTTTCGAGCAAGCCCTCATCTCCATCGACTTCACCTTTGGGGAAATCCCAATACTTAAAACAGCGAAGCACGAGAAATTGCCAATCCTGACCTTCTTTATAGACAGGTATGATACCGGCAGAATTAATTCGAGGAGACAAGAAACCTCCCGTTCATAAAAACTTTGTCCACTCGAGTACAGACTCATAGCGGTTATTTTGATCCTGCGAGACTGGAGCATAATACTGAACTTTTAGTCGCAGGCTCTGTTCACCATCCAAATTCATACTTGCACCCTGACTCAATTTTAGTGAGTCCAGAGTTCTCGTTTTTTCAAATCGATTGATAAGAACAATGGCAGACTCGAGATTTATTTTATTCGACGAGAAATGATAAGTTATTTCAGGGTTTAAACCGTAGCTAAAACTTTTTTCAAGACTGTCAGTCAAGAGGAACTGAGCATCTATAAAAAAACTCAGAATGTTGTGATCTGATAAAACATAAGATTTTCCAAGTGCAGAATAAAGTCGGTTAACTTTACAACCAGCACACAAATCTTGGTCAAATCGTTTGTATTCAATTTTCGTTTTCCAAGACAGTTTTGGATTCCATGACTTATTGGGATTTAAGGTGACGATATCAATGAGAGTGAATTGATCCAGATAAATCTGGCGCGACTTAAAACTTCGAAACGATACATTTAAAAAATCCACTCCCGAAAAAGGAAGATAACCAGCTTCTGGATCCAAAAGATTATGAATGCCAAATCTGAAAGAAAGACGAGAAAAAGCACGATCTTCGATGATACCAGATCCTAATGAAATTGTTTTTGGTGAATGAGTCTCATGGGGATAGGCATCCGGAGAGAATTTAGTTACTTCCTTAATTGAAGTCTCTTTAGATCTTTGGGTGAGTAATTTATGATAATCATACTCATCATCGGGCCCCCACTTCTTCTGTGCCAATTTTTTAAATTGCTTCAGCATTATCCTAGTATCAATATCGTGGGGCTGAATTTTCATCAGACGATCTAATTGTGTATAGAGTGAAGGTCTATAGATTGGAGGCAAACTTAATCCCGATTTATTTACGGCCTTGACGGTCTCA
>JBBARF010000126.1:0-10198 GCA_040399925.1 Bacteriovoracaceae bacterium | reverse complement strand
TGATGAAAATGCAACTGATGGTATTGAAGCGAAGAAGGGAAATACTTTGGCCAAAGCCGAAGATAAAGAAGTGCTACTCGATTCAGATGTTACTGCTCTTCCAACTCCCACAGAAGAATATCTTGTTTCAGAAATGCCTTCTGTGCTTTCCGAAGTAAAGCCGGTTTATCCCAAAGAGGCACGTGATAGTAAAACCGAAGGAAGAGTGGTTTTAGATATTCTCATCGATGGTACCGGTAAAGTCCGGGATGCAAAAATTCTTGAAGGCGAAGCCATCTTTCGAAATCCTGCTATTGAAGCCATTAAAAAGTTCATTTTCAGTCCTGCTAAGACTGACGGTAAATCTGTCGCCGTTAGAATTCGCTATACGCTTAACTTCAAGTTGGAGTTCTAATGCCTTTTTTGATTTTACTTCTATTATCAAGTCTTTCATTTGCTCAAGAAGTTGTGACCATCAAAGGAAAACTGATTGAGAAGGGCACGCGTAAGAAGCTTGCTGATGTAAATGCCTATATTCTTCCGCATAAACTCAAAGCTGTTACTAATGCCAACGGTGAATTCATTTTTGAGAATGTTCCGAAGGGTGATTGTCAGCTCATAATCAATCTAACAGGGTATCAAAAATTTGAAAGCCAAAGTGTTGGCGCCTGCGGAACAGATCAGAATGTAGATATCTATTTAGAGAAAAGTACCTACTCAAGCTTTGAATCAACAGTTATTGGAAAATATGACAAACGAGATGATCAGTCGCATACCTTGACTCAAGAAGAATTTTCAAAGGCACCTGGCTCATTCGGTGGAGATCCTGTTCGTGCTGCTCAGAACTTACCAGGTGTTGCTCAGTCTGGTGGAAATGCACAAATTATTGTTCAAGGAGCAAGCCCAGATGATACCGCCTACCTGATAAACGGCCATAGGGTTCCACTTGTTTTCCACTTTGGTGGTTTATCCTCAGTTATTATCCCTGAAGCTGTGGAACGGGTAGAATTACTACCAAGTGGATATGGTCCAGAGTACTCACGAGCGATAGGTGGGATTATTGGTCTCACCACAAAAGAGCCTAAGAAAGATCGTTTTCATGGAATGGCCTTCGTCGATCTTCTTAACTCTGGTGGTCTCATCGAGGGACCCATTGATGACAAATCGAATATCTTGGTCGCGGGACGCTATTCATATATTGGGCAAGTTCTCAAGGCAGTTGCAAAAAACAATGATAATTTTGAATTAACCGCAGCTCCGACCTATTACGATTTTACTTCTATCTATTCTCGACAGATAAATGAAAAAAATAAATTTAAAACAACGGTGGTTGCTTCCAAGGATCAGCTTGAACTTATCCTAAATAAATCGGCAAATAATGACACTGAATTACGTGGAGAGTTTTACAACCGCACAGAATTTTTCAGGATCATTCCCCAAATTATTACTCAGATCGATGATAAGAGTAAAATGGACCACTCTCTCGCAGTTGGACGCGACTCAATCCTTGTTAATATTAATGGGCGCTATTTAGATATTAACTCAAATGTCATCTCTCACAGATCTGAATACGTTAGAGAATGGTCGCCAACTTATAAAACATTCATAGGTCTAGACAATCAATGGAACCAAAGTGAAGTAGGAATTAATTTACCGACGTCATACAGCGTGGGTGGAGTCAGAACTCCCTTTTCTGTGGGTGAGAACCGTAAATTTAAAACTGAAAGTTCACGGACTTCTCTAGGAGCTTATCTTCGCCAAGAAATTAAACCATCAGCTGATTCAAAGTGGACTTTTTTGCCAAACGTTCGGGTAGATCATTTCACTAGAACTCAAGAAACTTTCGCTCAGCCTCGATTCCAAATTCGTCACCAGTGGAGCCCGTCACTCCTTTTAAGAGGATCTGTTGGTCAGTACGTTCAACCTCCACGGCCTCAAGAATCATCTCCTGAATACGGAAATAAAAACGTTAAATCTCTTTATGCGATTCATTACACGGCCGGTTTTACTAAAGATTTTCGTGATGGTGGAACTCAAGGCTTAGAGTTAACGAATAATTACTTTTATAAAGAACTTAAAAATCTTGTTATTCCGGATGTTCAAAAAAATTATACCAATAAGGGATCGGGTACTATATATGGAGCCGAGGTCCAAGCTAAGTATAAAAAAGATGATTGGTCGGGACAGATTGTTTATACCCATCTGAAGAGTGAACGTCGTATCCCACAGTTTGGTACGGCACCGGCAGAATTTGATCAAACTCATAACTTGAATTTGATAGGAACGCTTAATCGCGGTCGTTGGAATTTTTCAGCAAGATTTAGATTTGTTACTGGTAATCCCTACACTCCCATTACAGGAGGAAGTTATGACAGTGACAACGATGTTTATATCCCAACTCGTGGAAGAATTTATTCTCAGCGATTTGATGCCTTCAATCAGTTAGATATTCGGATTGAAAGGAAAGTCATCTATGAATCTTGGATACTCACATCGTATCTTGATGTTCTCAACGTTTATAATTCCGCTAATCAAGAAAATATTGATTACGCCTATGATTACTCTGCGAAGAAAAAAGTTCGAGGATTACCGATTCTTCCAACAATCGGTATTAAGGGAGAGTTTTAATGAAACCATTTTTTGTGTTATTACTCCTATTTCTAACGAGCTGTGGAGACGATAAATTTAATCGCGTGGAAGAGCTTAAAGGTTTTCGTATTTTGGGAGTCGTTGCAACAAAATCCGAAGTCGTTCCTCCAGATTCGAGTGATCTTCAATTAATAGTTTCGGATATTGGTGGAGGAGGTAGAACTATTTCCGGAACAACCAAAACCTGTATCGACCCTGGAATTAGCTTAGGTGCGGCTGTTAGTTGTGATCACGACCCAGGTACCGTTAACGACACATATGATATATTATTCAGTGATATTGCCCTCGGAGTTAGTAACCTTTATACGGGATTAGCGCCAAACACAGTAACCGTGAATATTCCAGCAACTGTATTTGCTGGTCGCTCAACAAGAGAACAATTTAACGGTGTGAGCTATATTACAATCTTTGAGTTCACTGTTGATGGTAAAACTGAGACTGCCTTTAAGCGCGTTACAGCAACGAATCGTGGATCTATAAATCAGCCTCCCTCAATCACAGATCTCCTTCTAAACGGCACTCCAATTGGCGTCAGTAAACCTAACAAAAACGATAAGCTTCAAGTGACAACTGCTGCACCTGAAACCTACAGTTTTATCAATGTAGATGGCTCGCAAGAGACTAAAACGGAAGAGCTCCAAGTTGCATGGTATGTGTCTTATGGCGAACTGAATAAACCCAAAGCTGAAGCTCAGGAAGATGTAAAATATCTTTCTAGTCCTCCTGGGAGTCAGATGGTCATATTAAGTATTCTCAGAGATGATCGTGGCGGAGTTTCTATTGAGAGAGCTGTCTCGTCCCCTTAAGGAATCTTATGAAAGATATTTTTGAATCTTTTCCCATCGCTCTGAGAATGATCTTTAAAGATCCGATTAATCTATTTCTAGCATTTGTCCCAACGGTTATAGCCCTTGCTGTCTATATGCTCACTATTGTCAGCATTTATAGAAACTCGGACCGTGTTGTCTCTATGTTTCGTGGTTATATCTACACTGCAGATCAGGCGACTATCCTTGCAAAAGTTTTAACTGCTATTCTCATTATTTTTATATTCTTTCTCATGAGCTGGACCTTCATTATTGTTGTAGGAATTATCGCAGCTCCTTTTAATAGTATGCTGAGTTCCCGTATCGAAAGAAAACTTACCGGAAATGTTACGTTGGATTCTAAAGATGAAACGCTTAAGAAAATTTCGGGAAGTATTGGTCAGACTTTTAAGAATGAATTTAAAAAACTTATTTTTATTGTCGTACTGACCGGAGTTGCATTCTTACTTCAAATTTTCCCGCTTTTCTATCCAGTGGGTGTTATTTTGGTGGCGACCCTCTTGGCGGTCCAATTTGTGGACTATTCATGGTCTCGTCACAATCTCCACTTTGGATCATGCTTTAAAGATGTTTTGTTAAACATTTTTCCTTACGTGATTTCTGGATTCTTTTTTCTTCTCTTGGTGGCGATCCCACTTGTTAATACAATTGTTCCTGCACTTGCAACGAGTTACTACACAGTATTATGGCTACACCGACAGAACAAAATTCCGACGACCCTATAAAGGTTATCGCGATAAAATTGCCGTTTGATTTGCAGGAGAGGATTTTGGCCTTTCCCTTTCTGCATGCCCTGAGAGAGCATCATCCCACAGCTGATATCCATTTTATCACTCCTAAAAAGGATATTGAGGTTTTAAACCTTCTCCCTTTTACCGCTTATTATCATGAATATGATGAATCGGATTTAAGATCGATCTTTGACGTTCATCCGTTCTGCGCCAATATTAAAATTTTTAATACCGATCTCTTCGTTTCTCTGACAAATTCTTTCGTTGATGGCTGTCTGGGTTTTGGTCTTCGCGCTAAATCACGACTTGGATTCTCAGATGGGTGGAAGACTCTCATTTTTAATGAAAAAGTTTCAAGACCCAATAATCAGCATCTCACAGAGGATTTTTATGCTCTTTATAAAGAGCATGTGAAGGCCAACGTGAATACTAAACTGCGGGTCATGTCGCGGGACCTTTCTCCCGTGATAGGTGATTGGGATTCGCTTCCTTATATGGCGATTAATCTCACTCCGCTTAGAGATCTAGAAATTGATGATGCTTTGATTGAACTGATCAACCGCTTTGAAAATCAGCGTATTGTGCTTTTTTCTTCTGAGGATCAAGAGAAAGTTCAGTTTATGATTGAGTCTTTCATGGCCCGTCTCTCTCCCCGTAATACCTATGTCAATTTCGTCTATAAAACGTGGATTGATGTCGCCAAGATGATTGCTTACTCTCGCGGAGTGATCACTTACAACGGACCATTGGCCTCGATGGCAGCCTATGTAGGAAGCAAGGCCCTTATTCTTTATGACACCGAAGATCCTCAGAGATTTGGTCCCTTTTATTTTCTGGCCGATGTGCTGGTGATGGCATCCAACGATCCGACAGCGGTCAATAATGCAGGCGCGGGGAAACTCATTAAAGATAAAGTGACCTTCAATATGGAAGAGGTGGCGAAGAGGGCCTTTGAATTTTTTAAATTAACCTAGAATGAAAAGCCCCTCTTAAGAGGGGCTTTTTTTTTTACTGGAAGCTTGCGAGAATTTCGTTAAGAGAAGTCAGTTTATCCTGAAAGAGTTTGGCTTTTTCACGAACTTCATTCTGGATTTCTTCAGGAGCATTGTTCATAAACTTTTCATTAGAAAGTTTTGATTCAACTTTTTTGTATTCATTTTCCGTTTTTTCCATATCTTTCTTAATACGGTGGATTTGATCATTAATATCAATTAACCCCTCAAGCGGAATGAAGATTTCAGTATGAGTCGTCGCTAGAGATGCCGATTTCTTTGGCTTCTCACTAATTTTTGCCTTGATCGTTCCAGACTTCACGTTAGCAAGGTCTTTTAAAAAATGACGGGAGTCATAGATGAACTTTGCCAGTTTTTTATCATCGGTAAAGAGTCTTGCATCAATTTCATCCTTAGGCTTCAGGTTAACCTGAGCGCGGATGTTACGGATACCAGTCGTTACTTCAATGAACTTATTCATCATTTCTTGAACTTCAATATTCTCAAGAGACTTATCGTATTCAACATACTCCTGAGTAATCAAAAGATTTTTCTCGTTTCCGAGAAGCATCCAGATTTCTTCAGTGATGAATGGAATGATGGGGTGGAGAAGATTTACGACCTTGCTAAAACAGTACTTAAGCATGGTCGCGCGAACGATCTTCTCTCTCTCGTTAGTTCCCCAGAAGATATTTTTTGAAAGCTCAATATACCAAGAGCAGAACTTGTCATAAACAAAGCTATAAATCTCAGCAGAGGCTTCATCAAACCGATAAACATCAAGGGATTCATTCATTTTTTTCGCAACAGTATTGAGCTCGGCGAGGATCCATTTATCATGAAGATGCCATTCAGACTTGATCGGTAAGTCATCTTTCGCCTTATCAAGATAAGGGTGAATGAACCGGAAAGCGTTCCAGAGTTTATTTACAAAATTTCTGTAGCCTTCGATTCTTTCAGGATCAAGATTAAGATCACGGTTGTAGCCTGAGCCTGCAGCGAGAGTGAATCTCATGGCATCAGCACCGTACTCTTTAACCATATCGAGTGGATCAATCCCGTTTCCGAGTGACTTACTCATCTTGCGGCCTTGCTTGTCGCGAACGAGAGCATGAATATAAACATGCTCGAATGGAGCCTTATCCGTTACTTTCATTCCCATCATCATCATGCGGGCAACCCAGAAGAAAATAATATCAAAACCGGTAACGAGTACTGAATTCGGATAAAACTTATCAAAGCCTTTTTCTTTCATGGCTTTTTCATCAGGCCAACCTAGAGTCGACATTGGCCATAGACCTGACGAGAACCATGTATCCAAGACATCCGGATCCTGGAAAATTTCTGGATGCTTACATTGAGCGCACTCAGTGGCTTTTGTTTCGGCTGCCCACTTGTGATCACAATGACGACAATAATAAACAGGAATCTGATGTCCCCACCATAATTGGCGAGAGATACACCAGTCTTTCGGATTTCTGAGCCAAGAGAAATAAGTATTCTCCCAACCTTTCGGGAAGAAAGTCATGTCGCCATCTTCAACTGCTTTCACAGCATCAGCGGCCATTTGAGTCACATTTAAAAACCATTGCTTAGAGATCATCGGCTCAATGATTTCGTCTGATCGCTCACCATGACCAACGGGGTGAACGTGATCTTTCTTTTCAACCAGAAGATCAAGCTCGACCAGAATACGTTCAACTTCAGCGCGAGCATCTTTAGGTTTCATCCCCTCGATTTCGGGCGCCAGTTTATTAAATGTTCCATCTTTATTGAGAATATTAATGATCTGAAGACCATTACGTTTTCCAATCTCAAAGTCGTTGAAGTCGTGTCCTGGAGTTACTTTCAGGCAACCAGTACCTTTTTCCATATCAACATGCTCATCCCCAATAATAGGAATTTCGCGGTTACTTATGGGAACGATAGCAGTTTTTCCGATGAGATCTTTGAAGCGCTCATCATTTGGGTTTACCGCAACGGCCGTATCACCAAACATAGTTTCGGGACGAGTAGTCGCGATAATCAGAACCTGATTCGGATCTTCTTTAACTTTATATTTAATTGAGTAGAAGAATCCTTTCACGTCTTTATGCTCAACTTCAGCATCAGAAATAGCCGACTGAAGAGAAGGATCCCAGTTTACAATATAATCTGATTGATAGATCAGGCCTTCGTTAAACATCATAACAAAAAATTTATTAACGGCCTTGTTAGGGATGTCATCAAGCGTGAAAGTGGCATAATCCCAATCGCAAGATACGCCCATTTTCTTCTGCTGATTTACAATTTCAGAACCGTATTCTTCTTTCCATGCCCAGATTCGCTTCATAAATTCTTCACGACCTAGGTCGTATCGATTTTTCTTTTCCTGTTTCCAAATCAGTTTTTCTACAACTGACTGACAAGAAATTCCTGCGTGATCTGTACCTGGGATCCAAAGAGTTTCAAATCCCTTCATTCTCTTATATCGAATCAGTGTATCTTGAGTTGTTGCATCAAGGGCATGGCCCATGTGAAGCTTTCCAGTGACGTTCGGAGGAGGCATAAGGATCGTAAAAGTTTTGTTCTGTTTTCCGGGGCGAGGCTTAAAGGCTTGGGCCTTCATCCAGGCGTCGTACCATTTATCCTGAGCACTTTCGGCATCGAAAGTTTTCGGAAGGTTATTTTCAATTTCCATATCAGTTTCCTTTAAATATGCGCGAGATTTTTTCCATATCGTGCAATTCAACGTTTTGTGTTTCTTTGGTTGTGAGGTCTTTGATTTGCACCTGACGATTTTTTATTTCCTCTTCGCCGAAGACCGCGATGAATTTGAAATCTTTCTTCTCTGAGTAAGTGAAAACTTTCTTCATCTTGGCTTCGCCAAAAAGTACTTCTGATTTAACTCCCCGGGAACGCATTTGTTCAGCGAGGAGAAATGCATCTTGCTCCCCATCAGGGACGGTATAAGCGATCAAGGCATCAACTTCTGTCTTGGCAAAATCTGGTAACAGGTTATGAGTCGTGAGGAAATCTTTGAGAGTCACTTCACCCATTCCAATACCAACACCTTCAAGCGCTGGCTCATTGAAGATTTGTAAGAGATTGGCGTAAGCTCCTCCACCGGCAATTGCTCTAAGATTTTCAGGGTGCTTGTCAAAAATTTCAAACACGATTCCTGTGTAGTAATCGAGTCCACGAACAATAGAGGGATCAAATTTAATATAATTGTTTAGTCCTAGCTTCTCGATAAGATCAAACATAACCAGAATCGGAAGAGATTCCGACGGGAGTTCTGAAGCATGCTTAGTGACGAATTTTTTCACATCACCAAAACTCGCGAGCTCTGAGTAAGCTTTAAAGATTAAAGCTTTGCTTGTATCAGGAATAAGGAGGGCGGCTTCTGCTTCAAATTTTTCAACTGCCATCTTTTTCTTATTATCAATCAGCTTATAAAGTTTCTTCTGCGTCTCCACTTCAAGTTTTAGTAAATCGTTGAAAACGAGATTCACGAGTTTTCTATCATTGATGAGAACTTCAAACTGTTCGTGAGTTGCACCAAAGTTTTTCATGATGTTAACGGCCAGTTGAAGAATTTCGATCTCTCCAAAAGCGCCTGCACCAAAAATATCGGCATTGTATTGCCAGAATTCTCGCAAACGACCTCTTTGAGGTTTTTCATAGCGCATGAGATTCGGAATTGCGTACCAGCGAATCGGTTTTGCAATTTCTCTATGCACTTGTGCTGCCATTCTAGCAACAGTCGGAGTCATCTCTGGACGTATAGCAACCTGACGGTCACCACGATCAGTGAATGAATAGACTTGATCATTGATGAGCTCATCACCGGATTTTGCGCGATAGAGATCAATCTCTTCTAAGATCGGTCCATCATATGGTTCATAAGCAAAGAGTTCAGAAACCTCTGCCATTTTTGAGAACATATAATTTCGAAGTCTCATCTGAGCGGGAAAAAAATCTCGTGTCCCTTTATAGGGAGCTTTCGAGAGGGCCATGACTCATCCTTTTCTCGAGGTTAGAAGCCACTTGAGTATACAAAAAAGGGGCTTAAAAAGGTATATCTAAGGGGTTTTGACGGTTTGTGTTATTTACGGCTTGGTCTTTTTTTCTAGTTCTTCAGCAAGACCGTCGCTGATTGTACTCATATCTTCCGGAGTTACCTTCTCAACTGTCTTGGTCGCACTGGCCTTTTCTACCTCGGATTGTTCTTGGTAACTGAGTGGAGCATCATTCTCGATATTCTTTATCTGACTTGGTTTCAGATCAAGAAGCCTTTGAGGGATATTGAAAAGTGTCACCTGGGTATCAGAGATGGCCGAAGCCGCAAAACGCTTGAAGAGAATTGATCGTTCGTTTAGCCGGCGAAGGATAACCCAAGATACTTCTTTAGAGAGCTGATTAAATTCCGGCGCAGTATAACTGTCCATACGATCAATCCAAGGATTGAGGTAAGTCAGATATTTTTCGAAACGAAGGGCTTCCTTAAGTCTTGCCCCATCAAAAGTGCGCGCCGAAAAACTTTGTTCGGTGATAATGCCCGTTTTTTGTCTGATTTTTAGCTCGGCCAGAATTGAACGCCAAATCCAGAGAGAAAACTTATTCATGTATTTTGATTTCTTCGCATAACCTTCATCAAGTCGTTTGATAAGCAGGGTTGTAACATCAAACTGTCTAGTCTTTGCAAATTTATATTCCATCGTATTTTTAATCACTTCAGATTTCATTAAAAAATAGATTTGCTCTTTTTTGAGTGAACCAAGATTGGTGTTGAGATCCTTACATAGGGCGACCATCTTCAATTTATCGGAAGGCGATTTTACTTCTAGCTTAAGTGATTCAAAAAGAAGTCCAAACTCTAACGGAACTCTCTCACTTACAGCTGTGAAATCCTTATCAAAGGCCATGGCAGAAAAACTGAATAAGAGGATGAAGATTTTAAAGATCAAGAGGAAGCTCCTCTGAACTATTGCCTGGTGCATTCTTAAGCACGTCCGTACTTAGATTTGACTGACCCTCT
>JBBARF010000125.1:0-10369 GCA_040399925.1 Bacteriovoracaceae bacterium | reverse complement strand
GCGAAGAGTTCTTTCTCTCGCTCTGGGTCGTAATGAGAGTAACGTCCCGAAGCACCTTTGGCACTTTGAATCTGGACACTAATAGTCCTCCTCTCTGCCAATGTTAAAAACAATTCGGAGTTGATCTGGGCCAATCTTTCCCTCAGTTGAGAAAGGTTAGATTCGCGGGATGAAAGTGACATTAGAATTTTGACTCAGGGTTTTAGTAATGTGGAAGTACGCTTTCAAAACCTTATTCAGGTAATGATTGTCCTTACCCACAGGCATGTTATTTTTTAACTGGCTCTTGGTCCAATAAGGTCCCATGTTGTAGGCAACTGTCGCGTAGTAGTGATTGTTATTGAAGGATTCTAGAAGCCCCTTCATGTAGTAAATGCCGACTTCAAGGTTACGAAGTTTTGCTACAAGTTTGGTGTAACCCAGATCGTAGAAAGCCTGGCCGTAATGATAACGGAAATAATCTTCCCCGCGATCAGACTCGAGAAAAATTCCTGCCTGCTTCATGTTCGTCAGAGTTTCCATATAAGTTGCTGGCATCATCTGCATGAGTCCAGAGGCACCTTTTTTCGACAAGGCCTCATGCTTGAAATGACTTTCTGTCCACATCACTGAGAGCACCCAGAATGGATCCAGCTGATGTTTCTCACAAAGGATGAGAACAGGACGTATCACTTTCTTAACTTTCTTTTGAATTTTGAAGGGGAACAATTCAACAATACGGGCTTCGGCTTCGTCATAAGTACTGTTATTAAAGAAATTTATATCCCCAATAAAGAACCCGAGACTGTCGCTCTTGAAGCGATAAGTCTTTTGACGCTTAAAGCCAAAATGGAAGGTTTCGGGATAAAGGGCACGCAAGGAAAATGAGCCAAACAGCACAAGAGATAGAAGCGGGATTTTGTAGGTGGAGAAGAAAGAGCCCCAGAATGACTTCTGTTTTGGCTTTTCCTCCGCCGATACTTGAATCGCATTAAATGCGATTGGTTCTCCGGTCGTTTGTTCCATACTCCCTCACTTATATCTCGCTCATTCTTAGAAGGCAAATTACCTTGACCAAGCTAAGCTAAACCATTGAAGATTATACCCATTGAAAGTATCACGCTCGGCCCGATCACCAAATTTCGAGGTATTATGTCTGACAATAAATTACATCTAGAGAAATCACTCTACCTCAAGCAACATGCTGAAAATCCTATTCATTGGCAGGCCTATGGTGAGCAACCCCTCAATAAAGCGCGAGAGGCCGGTTCGCTCATATTCTTGTCTATAGGCTACTCTAGTTGCCACTGGTGCCACGTTATGGCCCATGAGTCTTTTGAAGATCAAGCAACTGCTGATTTTTTAAACAAACATTTCATTTCTATTAAAGTCGACCGCGAGGAGTATCCAGATCTGGATCACTACTACCAAACGGCCTGTTCATTAATGACGGGTCGTGGAGGCTGGCCACTCACTGTTTTCCTGACTCCAGATGGGAAGCCGTTTTTTGTGGGTACATACTTTCCGAAAGTTGGTCGCGAAGGAATGCCAAGTTTCCTGGAAGTTCTAAAACACATTGAGATGACTTATCGTACGACTCCTACTGTGTTCCTAGAAAATGCTGATAAATTAATTGAAGGAATTAAAAAACCCCAGAGTCTTGAGAAGAAGATTGAATTTAAAGGTCACTTCCCTGCTCCGTCTGCGATTATGAACGCGCTCAAAAATTATGCTGATCCGAAAAATGGAGGCTACGGAGCTGCTCCTAAATTTCCACACTTTGCTTTTTATGAATGGGCAGCAGAACAAATTCTTGAAGGTATGATTCCTAAAGAGCAAGGAAGCCACATTGTTGAGACGGTTGAGCGCATGCTTATGGGTGGACTCTACGATCAGGTTAAGGGCGGAATACACCGCTACTCAACTGATGAAAAATTTATGATCCCTCACTTTGAAAAGATGCTTTACGATCAAGCGGGACTTTTAAAAGTTCTCAGTAAGATTTGTCAGTTCTATCCATCTCCCCTTATTTTTGATGGCATCCTTCAGACTCTTGATTACCTCAGCTCTGAAATGGTTTCTGAAGAGGGTTTCTTCTTTAGTGCTCAGGATGCAGACTCAGAAGGAACTGAAGGACTTTATTTCACATTCTCGAAAGATGAATTTGTTGAAAGTTTTCAGGATGCTCCTGACGAACAAAAAGAGAGACTGGAGTATTTCCTTAATGTGTTCAACATAACGGATAAAGGAAATTTCGATCACGGACTCAATGTCATCTCACTTAACTTTGATGTGAAAGCGGAATTTTATACGCAAGAAGGTTGGCAGGAAATTCGTGAAGTCAGAAGAAGACTTCTTGAACAACGTAAACTTCGCATGCCACCGGCAACTGATCGTAAAGGCATAGCAGGATGGAACTACCTTCTCCTCTCTGCACTTTGTGATGTCGTTCAATACTGTCCGGTGGATATTATTCAGCAGCAGGCCTTCGCCCTTATTCAACAAACCGTTGAAGGATGTCTTACTCAATTCCTCACAGTCGACAAAGAGACTGGACGTCATTTGATGAAGCATTCTAATACGATTGAAAATCAGGCCCTCTATTTTGAAGATTATGTTCAGTTCACAGATGCTCAATTGAGATTATTTGAAATCACAGGCAATGAAATCTTTAAACGTAATGCTCTTGATTCTCTCGAGTTCACGATTAAGAGTTTTATTCTTGATGAACAGGTATACTCAACTGCACTTTCAAAAGGGACTGTCGGAATTGATAATCTTCCGGCACCAACTTTTGATCAGTCGTACAGATCTTCAGTGATGACCTTCCTCCATCTTCTTTCTAGATGCAGTGTCTTTAAATCAGAATTCAATCCGGCCGAAATTTTCAAAACACGTTTAGCTGACTTCACTCAGTTTGCTCTCGCCAATCCACTCGGTTACGGCGAAGGTCTGAGAGCGATGACTTACCCATTGAATATTTATCGCCGAATTGAGGTTCCTTATAAGTGGATTGAAAATGCAGAGTTCTTGGAGATGAGAAGTCACTTCTTCTCGCGCTTTGTTCTGGATTATCACACCCGCGAAGATGAATCGTTCCAGATTTGTAACCGTGATGCGTGCGAGACTCAAGGAAAGAATTTTGATCAGTTCAAACAACTCTTCAAGATGAAGGAAGAAGATGATGCTTAAGGGATTTACTGTTCTCGATCTTACTCACCGTCTGCCTGGTCCACTTGCCGGAAAAATTCTGGCCGATATGGGTGCAGAAGTTTTTAAGATCGAAGATGAAAAACATAAAGACCCATTTCTCTCAGGCATGTTTTCTGAATTTGATCAGAGTTTTGAGAATTGGTACGAAGAATTAAATAAAAACAAAAAAATTATCCGCTTGGATTTTAAAGCTCCCGATATCAAAGAACAGCTGAATAAGTACATTGATATTGCAGATGGGATTTTACTTTCACTTTCTCCGAAACTTAAAACGAGTTTAGGACTGGATGACGAAGCTCTCTCCAAACTGGGTGGACCACTGGCGATTGTAGAACTGGAAGCATCCCGCTCGCATAACAAGGCGATGCATGATCTTAATGCTCTCGCTTTAAGCGGATTTCTCTCCCTCCATGTGGCGAGTGAAACTAAAGATGTTGTGGCCCCTCCTTTTCTTCCGGTTGCCGGAATTGCTTTTGGTCAGCAGGTGGCGACGGATCTTTTAGGGAATATGCTGGCTGCAACGCGCTCCGGCGAACTGACTAAATCAACAAGCTATCTTTATGACTCTTCCGAATCAATCCTTCATCCTTTTTGGTCACATAAACTTCGTGATGAGAAAAAAACCAAGTTTTTGCATAATGGGGCCTACCCTTGCTACTCACTCTACAGAGCGAAAGATGGCCATTATGTAGCAATTGCTGCGGTGGAAGATAAATTCTGGTCCGACCTCATTTTGACCTTCAATATCCCTATTCCTCTAGAAAGACGCTTCGACACCGGTCCTGAGGGCTTTAAAATCATGGCGAACACGTTTGCCAAACTCTCTGTAGAAGAGATAGAAACTAAGGCAAAAAATAAGGAACTATGTTTATCAATCGTTAGAAAAATTGTCTGACTTTTAAATCTGGAGATTTTATGAAAAGAGTTATCGGTTTCCATTATACGCTTACTGACAAGTCGGGCACGACATTGGATTCATCAATTGGTGATGAGCCTCTTTTCTTCCTAGAAAACACTCAACAAATTATTCCTGGTCTTGAGAAAGTTATCGCTCTCATGAACGTAGGGGACAAAAAGAAAATCGAGGTTAAAGCTCAAGAAGCTTACGGCGATATCAATCCTGAGCTCATAGTTAAAGTTAAAAAGACTCAATTCCCGCCAGACGCTACATTGACTGTTGGTGACCAATTCCAAGTTAACAACGATGCTCACTCTCCAGTGTTCACAATCATGTCAGTTGAAGCAGATGAGATAACTGTTGATGGAAATCACCCAATGGCCGGAAAAGATTTATTCTTTGATGTTGAAATCGTGGGCGTACGTCCAGCGACTAAAGAAGAAGAAACTCACGGCCACGCACACGGTGCTCACGGCCACGCTAATCACTAGTCATTAGTTTATTAGACTTGACTCTATTTTACTCATGAGTAAAATAGAGTCATGCCAATAACAATCAAACGCCGCTATATTGAAGATTATGTTAAATCGGACTTAAAAAATCGGAAAATGGTTTTTATAGGTGGCCCACGACAAGTAGGAAAGACAACCTTCTCTCAAAACTTCCTCAAGACAACCAATCCGGAAACTCATCCTGCTTATTTAAATTGGGACAGTCCACAAGTCAAATCATCACTCATCAGGGGCGAGTTTCCAAATAATCAAAAATTAATCATTCTAGATGAAATCCACAAGTACGCTCGTTGGAGGAATTTGGTTAAAGGGTTTTACGACACCCATAAATCGACTGTTAATATCCTGGTTACCGGATCTGCAAAGTTAGATTATTACCGCAAAGGGGGAGATTCACTCTTAGGCCGTTATCATTATTTTAGATTGCATCCATTTTCAGTGAAAGAATATAACGGACCGATGAATGATTTATTACTCTTTAGTGGATTTCCCGAACCTCTCTTGAGAAAAGACGAGACCTTTTATCGAAGGTGGTCGAGATCCAGACTTGAAAAAATTATCTATGAAGACGTGAACTCGCTTGAGAACGTAAAAGAAATTAGCCTTATAGACCTTTTGGTGAGCGCACTTCCAGATCGAGTTGGCTCACCATTATCCATAAAATCTTTGCGAGAAAACCTGGAAATAGCCCATGAAACCGTTGAACGCTACGTCACTATCCTGGAACGCTTGTACTTAGTTTACCGTATTCCACCGTATGGAACATCTAAAATCAGGGCAGTAAAAAAAGAGCAAAAATTGTATTTTTGGGACTGGGCATCCGTGGAAAATCCAGGAGCACGATTTGAAAATTTCGTGGCCAGTCATCTTTTAAAATATTGTCATTTTATAGAAGATACTCAAGGTCACGTTATGGAGCTTCGATTTATAAGAGATACGGATAAAAGAGAAATCGACTTTGTGGTACTCAAAGATAAAAAGCCTCTTTTTGCGGTTGAATGCAAAACTGGTGAAAAGAATCTGTCCCCACATATTAAATATTTTAAGGAGCGCCTGCCTATTCCTAAATATTACCAGGTGCATCTAGGTAAAAAATCTTTCACCGATGCAGAAACAGGGGCCATGGTCATTCCATTCGAAGAGTTTTGTGAATTGGAGAATATTCCTTAACTGCTGAGAGTCAGTATTCCTTCCGTTTCTTTAATGAGGCGGAAGGGTTCATCCTTCACCAATAGGCAGCCATCCAAATCCGCGTACTCGATTAATCCACCGAACAGCATTCCGTAAGAAATCCCAATCGTCGTTTCAATCATACAACCGAGCATAGCTTTCATATTGTTCTGTTTAGCTTCAAGAATGAGATTGCGCGCTTTAATGAGTGAACCGGTTTTCATAAGCTTAATATTCACTACGTGAAACTGTTGCGCGAGTTCAGAAAAATCTCCAACATCCTCAATCGATTCATCGGCCATGATCTGGTACGAAGTCCGTTTTTTGAGTTCTTTATATTCAGTCGTCATGCACGATGGAAAAGGCTGCTCAACAAGAGCAATGTTCATACCTTTCAGAGTTGATTCAAACTGCAGATACTGATCAAGATCTTTCCAGCCCTCATTGGCATCAACGATGAGGCCAGCCTTTGAGTACTTTGCAATCTCTCTCATCATGTCTTCGCCAGTCTCAGCATCAACTTTAATTTTCTGGAAACGAAAGCGCTTAATATTTTCCAGATACTCTTTAATCTCTCCTACCGGAATGATGGGCATAGAGAAGGCCGTCTCAATAGGAACGATGGCGGGCAATTGTAAAAAAGTTGAGAGACTCTGGTTATTTTTTTTAGCGAGATAGCTTAGTGCCGCAGACTCAAGTCCAAAACGGAGCGAATGAAAAAGCGGCGTGCGATCAAGAACTTCAGTTAAAGAATCGATCGATGAGATCTGATTTAAATCAGTCCCCAAGAGCCATTTATCAAATTGGGCAGCGATGAGATCAGGCGTTTCCCCATAACGAGTGTTAGGAGCAACTTCAGAGCGAAAATTCCCTAAAGCTGTTTCCAGATGAACGATAAAATTTATTTTAAGAGTGGTCTCGGAACGGGAAATTTTCCAGTTAACTTTAAGTGGAAGAGAAATTCTTTCAAGACGAAAATTCATAGTTCCCCAACAGAGTACAGAAGTTCAGATTTTTCATAGTCGCCCGGAGAATTTCCCCATTCACCTATCGGCAATGGCCTACCTTGGAAGTAACGAATCCATTGTTCGGTGTTCACTTTAAAAACCATGCGCTTGATTGGACCTTCAATACCCAGGAAGGCCTGAAGAAGTTTTGAGACAAACTCAGAACAATAAAGCTGCTCGTTTCCGCTAGCATCAAAATTGTGCCAGAGAAAATCAGAGTCATATTTAAGACCCAGGAATTCTTTTTTTAGAAGCTCGCTTAAGCGCGCTTCATCTTTTTCAAAGTCAGCAGTTATAGCTTCGTTCCGGTAACGACGAACCAGGATCGCCTGATTTTTCTCAGTCTTCTTCTTGAAAGCCTCAAGTGGAGTCAAAGTCACTTGCTGCCAAGATTCGGCCACCAGCACTTCAGGAGTAACCTGAACCACAATACCCATATGTGAATAGATGGAGTTTTCTTCGGCTTCAATGAGGGCGCAAGACCAACAATAAAGCGGCTGCAGGAGGATATCCCCTATGCGTAAGGCAGGGGTGGCGGCTTGGGCGTTAAAGCCTATTCCGAGAATGATGAGCGCCCAAAGATACTTAATCATGCTTGCCAACTTTATAGGTCAACATTCTAACTTTGAAAAAGCCAATATGGGAAGGCATAAGTCGACTGTAACTACTTGTAATTACGTGGCTTTCGAGATACTCCATGATAAGCGGAAAACTCTGCGCACTTCGAGAACACCTTGCAAGCCCTTATAATAAGTTCAACTACTTAATCCCAAGAGGAAGCTTTATGAGATTTGCTGCACGACTTTTGAGTTTCATCCTTTGTTTAGAATTGATCATCGGAGGTCATGGTCCTTTGATCATAATGAGTTCGACAGCACTAGCGGCTGAGTGTCCGACAGGGACGTCGATGGATGCAACCTTAAATCGGTGTTTAACGTCGAACCAGAACTCTGCCATCAATTCCGCAGTCGCAAGTTGCAAGGGACTATCTTCAGAAGAAGAAAAGCGGCAATGCTACATTCGAAATGCAGAGACCGCTCTCGCTGGGTCAGGAGAAAAAGGAAAGGCCAAAGTCAAAGGTATGGAAGTAGCAGGAGCAGCAGGAGTAGCAGTTCCACTCTTTTTTATGATTAAGGCAATGAGTGATGGTAAGGGTTTGAAAACTTGTAAACCGGCTTCACTAGTTCTTATGTATGGTGCAGGAGCAGCTTTATTGATTGGTGAAGTAGTTTCATACATTCAGCATGATAAAGCTTTGAAAAAAATGGATGATAGAAGAAAAGAACTACAAATTAAACCAGATGGCGACAATTCAGACACAAACAAAGCTAATTCGACAGAGATTCAATCGCAAGCTTTTGAATTACTCGCACAGAATGAAGATTCGGTTGCAAAGGTTGCTAAAACAAAATTTGGAACTTATCTAACAGCAACTGGTCTTTTTGCAGCCGGGGCTGTGATGGCAGTAATTGAAAGTGCACAGTTGAAAATAGCGAGAGCCCAATTATTAAAAGCTGAAACAGTTCAGCAAGGTTTAGCAACGATTAGAAGGATTGAATGTAAAAATATTCCAACTGTTAAGGATCCTTCTGTTGTAGGTGATGCTGCAAGTACTGCAGCAGGTGGAGCAACAGCCGCATCTGGCGGTGGGCAAACTATTGGCCAACAGATTAAGGGGGCCGCGGTCGGAGCTGCCGTAAACACGGCAGTAAATAAAGGTATGGAAGCTGCAACAAGTAACAAATCAAAAACCGAAGCAACAGTCCCTGCTGCAACACAACCAAAAACATGCGAAACAGGTTATGTATTAGTTAACAACGAGTGTATCAGTGTGGATGATTGTGTTCACAATCAAGATCTCTGTAGCGGCGGAACAACAGGACTTATTGATATCCAAAATTTACTCAAAAAAGACATGAAATCTAAAGCCATAAAGAATATTGCTCATGCAAGAGACGTGAACGAGCTCAATGAGCTTCTAAGAGAATTGGACTCTATCGAATATGAACCCTACTCTAAAATTTCTTATGCTGACGAAGTTGACAAGATTGATACTAAACAAGATTTTAGTTTTACTAAATTAACAGCGAAAATTATTTCAGAGGTTCTTTTCATGTCAGAGGCCCAAGCTTTTGGCGGGTTTGGTTTCGGTTTTGACTGGGGCAAGCTAATAAATGCAGTTAAACTTGGACCATACTCCAACTCAATCGCTGCTGCGAACACACAAGTTAAAGGAATTCTAAATCAAGCCGTATATACTCCAAAGGGGAGACTAATAACTAATGGTCTCCTTGGAGGGTGGATGGGGATAATGTCTTCGCACATGAAAAAGCAGCAGGACATTTCAAAAGACAGAGCTGAAATGTTGCGAAAATTAAAGTCAGAATTTGTTGCGTTTGATGGTCTGGTCAGTTGTACAGCAGCGGAAAGAAATATTACGTCTAAACCCTCATGTTATTGTTACACAAGTGACAACAAGAGAAATCCAGCAAGGGCAGCTTCTTCAATTTGCGCTAAGCTCTGGGGAACTTTCAACTCAGCCTCAACTGATTATCTTGGTGGGAATGACGAAAAAGTTTGTGTCTCCTCTAGCAATACTATTGATACTACTTGCTCTTGTAGAACTCAAATCGGTCCAGACGGAAAGAATACCTGTTTAAAGGTTGGAAGTTCAATCAACTTCCCAGGTCTTGATACGGGTTCTTTCAAAATGCTTTCTTCTGCAATGGCTCCTGCAAATTCTCTTTATAATGGCTCTGCCGCGGCAGGAACTCTGGATACTCCAACCATAGGAACGAACGCTGCACGAATTAAAGCTCAAGCCGATAAGCTTATGCAAAAAGAATTAGGGAGTTCAAAACCGATTTCGGACATGGAAAAAGCACTCAAAACTTCAACCGCAGGAATGAGTATGGGTGGAGCCGCGATGGACTCATCAAATAGTCCGACTAATATGACCCCTGCTCAAGCAGCAAAAGCATTAGATGAAGAGATTAAAAAGGGAACTGTTCAAGACATTAATACAGCTGGAAGTTCAGAATCAATTGGCGGAGGAAACTCTGCTCCTGAACAACTTGAATTTGGTATGACTCAGGAAGATCTCGCAGTTCAAGAAGATCAAATTGCTGAAGTTATGAATAAAGATCTTGATATGAATAATGCCGACATCACCAAAGGCTCAGATACTAACCTCTTCGAAGTTCTCAGTAACCGTTACCAAAGAAGTGGTATGCGCCGCTTGTTTGATGTCGATGGAAAAACGAAAGCAGAGAGGCCAGCAGAATCGGATATTAGTCAATGAACATTGATATCTTACTGGGTAAAACGACTGAACACTTGGTTCCACTCGAGGGAACCAAGTTTCTGATACACAAGAGTATGTTGCATGATTTTTTGAAGCTCCAGCGAGATGCTCAGAACGCGGGGTTTGATCTTCAAGTCATAAGTGCCTTCAGGGATTATGATCGTCAGTTGAAAATCTGGAATGCCATGGCCCGAGGAGAAAGACAACTCATCGATGATCAAGAGCGTCCTCTCGATTACTCAAAACTCTCCCCTACTGAAATTATGTACGCCATTCTTAGATGGAC
>JBBARF010000124.1:0-10558 GCA_040399925.1 Bacteriovoracaceae bacterium | reverse complement strand
GCATGGGCAGCAATTCAAGCTGCTCAAAAAGATGGAAAACCTTTTCAATTCATTATCTCAGACTGGAACATGCCAGGCATGACTGGAATTGATTTATTAAAAAATGTACGCAGTAAGCCTGAGTTCAAAACAACTCCCTTCCTCATGGTTACTGCCGAAGCAGAGCAGGCCAATATTGTTGTTGCAGTTAAAGCAGGCGTGAGTAATTACATTATTAAACCATTTAGTCCAGATACATTCAAAGCAAAGCTTGATAAGGTTTTCCCTTAACGTGGATGAGGAAATTCTTCAAGAATTCTGTTTGGAAACCAAGGTCCTTCTGAGTGAGCTAGATGCTCTTTTGGAGGATCTAGAATTAAATCCAGAAAAATTTAAATTACTTGAAATTTTTGGACAAAAAGTTGACCGGATTATGGGAGCTGCAAAGTCTCTGGAATTAACCCAAATGGGGTTGATCAGTGAGTATTGCAAAACTTTAAGCTATAAATCTGCACAAAGCAAAAATAGAGAACTTGTCATCATCGTAATCGCCTTCCTGTTTGAAGCAGTGGAAAAGCTGAAAGAAATGATCAGCGCTTTAAGCACTAATAAATCAGCGGAACTGAATCCTTCGACAATAAAAACGATACTCGGCCGCTTAGAGTTTATCGGTGGTCGGCTTTCTCATATCCAGCGCTCATCTGTGGCTATTAATGATAAGGATCTTTTTAATTTGACTGAAAACTTTAACCAGTTAAATAAGAGCAAATAATTCTTAGACAATCCACAAAAGCATCATTAAGAACGTCACCTCGTTCTTTTAACTTGAGCAGCTCCGATTTGTAACCGTACTTTGTTGAATTATGTAAGAACAGATTTTCAGTGGTTTTTAAAACGTCACAGAGTGAATGGTAATGAGTTCCCATCTTTTGCTTCGGAAAACCGGTTCCGTCCTGAGATTCATGATGATCGAGAATAAAGAAATAACAAGTTTGAGTAAGTTCAATCGGTAGTTTTTTAAGTAAGAAAAGTGAATAGTAAGGATGCTTAAAATAGATCGTATTTTTTTCAAAAATATTTTTAGACTGATTCTGAGATAATCCCAAGTCTTTAAACATAACGGCACCAAGAAAATCATAAAGAAGACTCCGATCAGTAAAGGCCATGTGTTTGAAACAGCAATAGGAAAAACACAGCATTCTGCTTAGATTGCTATCCCTTCTTAAAACTTTCTCAAGGCAATCAGAAATAGTCGAAGCGAAAACACTAATATTTTGCGGGTCATGAGAAATATCGGCTTGAATGGTACAGGCCAGAGATAGAAATTCTCCCGTTTTAATAGCATTACTTAGTTCTAATAAATAATTCCATTGAGGCCTGTAGAATGTTTTATATTTCTCTAGCCTTGAATTGAATCGGTCAACATAAAGAAGCAGCTCCCTATTATATTCAATAATATCTATAACCTGTGAAGAATCCTGAATCAAATCGATATCAGAAATAAGAATTTGAAAATGTCCTCTGGGAGGAAAAAATGTGAGTTCCATTTGGGTAGGCAAGCTTTCACTATCGACGATCTGTCTTTCATCAGCGCTGATATCGTAAAAATAGACATTAATATTTTGTGCCAAAAGAATATCGGTTAATTTTGTAGGAATTTGATAAAAGCTTAATTGCATAAGCACCGACCGAGGTAGCACCAGAACTCCATCTCTAACATTTTCTCGTGATTAATCTGGCCAGGTAGGACAAGGCCTATTCCCCCCAAATAAACTTCATCCAAAATGATAGGCATGATAAAGAAGTTCTCTACTTCATTTCTGCCTTCGTTGATCCAAATCGGTAACTTACAATCTGCAGAATTATATTCAAGAAGCGAATCTGGAGTAGACTCCTCCCAAAGGCCTTCCGAATTGGAGGTATATAATTTCGCCCCGTAAACTTTAAAAAGACACATCTTAAGATATTTTTTTTTAAAATCGTTATCACTTTTATTTAGTAAAATTTCCATATAGAACGCAATGGGATCAAATATCCGGAGTGCAGGAAAAAAAGTGATCTCGGATAGGACACCTATCTCCTTTGAGAGGGATAACTTCTTTTTTGTTTGGACAGGATTATTTTCAAGATGTCCACTGGATGAAATCTCTGGTTGTGCCGATGATGAATGTGCAATCGATTGAGTTTCTCTACTTTCCTCTAAACCTGTCCAGTCACTCGCCGCTTGAGGACGCTTCTTAGACGGGATGACATAGGGAATCATCGTTTTATCTACATTGGATCCATCAATCGAACTTGAATCTCCAGGAATCGTACTATCTGATGAATTCTCTATATGGTTTGCTTGATTGGTACCTAAAGAAGTATCTAGACTCACCTTTTGTCCGAAATCTTTGTAGAAATGATTAATTTTAATCATAACTGCTTTTTGCTTGATGAAATCTCCCAGAAACTCATTGAGTCCATCTTTTTCCATGCGAGACAAAACAAGACCGCTAGGCGTTTGTTTTGAAATGAGAATATTGAGATGGTTTTTACTTCTTGTATATTTCTTGCAAGCATCGAGGAACATGGCGGTCTTTTTTACATCAGCAGAAAAGGTAATTGAATCACTAATACTCTGGATAAGTGGTTCGTATTCAGAAAGCATATCAACTTCTAAAACAGAAAAGGACTCGTCTTTTTCGAGTTCCTTCTTGAGCTCATTTAAGAACGCATTTAATGGGTAAATAAAGATGACATTCTTATCCAATGCATTCGCTCCCTGTTCCTTACGATGCTTTTTTTCGGTAGAAGACGGCAGAGCCATGGACAACTTGATCAAAATCCTGCGACAGCCCAAATAAACTCTCGGCAGCGCCTAAAACGAGGTAGCCCCCGGGATTAAGATCGCTCCATATTTTTTTAATAATTTTTGTTTTGTTTTCTACGCCTTGATAGATAAGAACATTGCGACAAAAAACGATATCAAAGGTAGTCGAGTGCCGCCATTCATGAAGTAAATTAAGCTTCTTAAAGGTCATACCGTTCTTGAGTGCGCCCTTCACAACCCATTGATCCTGATCATTTTTATCAAAATAATGAATCATAAGTCGGGCGGGCAAACCGCGCTGGACTTCAAGCTGGCTATAAGACCCGCTCTCTGCACGCTTTAAAATGGTCTCAGAAACGTCTGAGGCTAAAATCTGAATTGATGGTATGGCCGGATTTGATAGTTTCGCCTGATCAAGTTCCATGGCGATGGAATAGACCTCCTGACCAGCACTCGAAGCGGCCGACCATAATTGGAGATTTCTCTTATTACCTGCCTTAATGAGTTCAGGAACCATCGCCTCACTTAACGCTTTAAAAATAGCGCCATCGCGGAAGAAACTCGTTTCATTATTTGTAGCAATGTCCAAGAGTAAAGATCTCAGCTGTCCAGCAATGCCCGAGCGAGCGGAGCGATGAAGCTCCGTAAGACCTGCAAACCCTAGCTGAGTAGCAATATTTTTGAGTCTATGCTCAAGTTGATAGTAATTGGCCTCAACATAGATAATACCTAGTTCAGCTTCAATAAAGTCCGCGAAAAATTTTAATAAAACGAGATTTTCCATATTATCCTAAAATGAGTTGGATTTTTTCCAGCACGATATCTGACGTAAATGGTTTCATCATATACTCAGCTACTCCGGCTTCAATCATCTGCAAAATATCTGAAGGATTATTTTTTGAAGTCAACATAAACACTGGTGTTGTTAAACCCATTATTTTTAATTCATTGAAAGTTGTAGGTCCATCTTTAACCGGCATTTCCCAGTCAAGTATTATGACATCAAAAGCTTTTAAATCTAATCTTAGTTTATCGATTGCTTCCTGGCCATTATAAACATGCTCCATCTTTTCACTCACTGGCCGTAAACATTCCTCCAGAAAAGCATGAATAGATCTGGAGTCATCAATACACAGAATTTTATATTTTCTCATAATATCATTTACCCTTTCAGTTCTTGGGTCAGCAGATTGAATTGTTTCCTATTACTCTCTTCTGAAAAAAAGTTCTTTTCATTTTGATTGGCAAGGATGCTCGTCCTTAAGATCCAAGAAAAATCAATCCCTTTGATTAAGATCTCAGTATCATTAAGGACTTGATCTTTTGATCTCTCAGAAAAATTGGATTGAATGCGAGTAAGATGCAGCTCTATTGCATTTAAAAGTTCTGAAAGTTTATCCACTGCAAGAAGTCCAAGAAGTCCGTTGAGACCATGAATAATTTTAAGGGTATCAGCGAGAAGTTTTTTACAAATGTCGACATCTCCTCCCGCATTATCTTTGACGAGGGAAAGTGCAATCCTCATCATCTTTTTCTTTTTTTCGTCATAGGTTTCATCCAGTTCCATTAATATGCCTGGCTGGTAACACTCGGTAAGATAATCTTCGACAGTAACCGAAGGTGAAGGAATAATAAGTGGCTTAGTTTCAGTTTCAGAAGTTTTAATAACATTAACGACAGAGACTTGTGACAAAAACTCATCCAGCATATTGGTTAATTTTTTAAGATCAATTAATCCTTTACTCACTAAGATATGTCCTAATGGCTTACGAATATCATCTAAAGCAGTAAACACTCTGTCTTGGACTTCCTGAGTCCATGCCCCTATTGACCTACATGCTTGCATGAATTCAACTTGGTTATCCTGCTGAAACCGAAAGGCTTCAAAAACTTTATGCGAAGATAAAATTTTTTTTTGAAGGATCACTTGGCAAAGAGGCGGAGTGTTTGCGATCTGCTCAACGAGAGCATCAACTAGATTATCCTCTGTGATAATTCCCTTCTCCACCAGAAACTCGCCAAAATATTTGCTCGTCATACAATCACCGTTCTTAAATAATTTGTAATTTCAGTTAAGTTCATTATGTCGTCATAGTTATCATTGACGAAAACAGCTCCGGGCATACCAAAAACAACACAGGATTCTTTATCTTGAATGATAATACCTCCACCTGAATCATGAATGCGTTTAGATCCAACGGCGCCGTCTTCTCCCATTCCCGTCAGTACAACGCCAAGCAGTTGATCTTTAAAAATCTCATCCGCTGATTCAAATAAAAAATCAGCGGCCGGCCGTACCGAGTTTCGCTGAGGCCCCTCATTAAGCTTAATGACTAGGCCCTGTTGTTCTTTAACAACCGTCATATGAAAACCACCAGGGGCAAGATAGGTATGACCATTCTCAACCAGCTGATTATGAGTCGCTTCATGAACAGTAATACCCGACATTTCAGTCAGCCTTCGAGCGAGGATCTGTGTAAAGACAGGTGGCATATGTTGAACAATGAACATGGGGAGTTTTGGATTGCATTTTAAATTCAAGAAAATATTTTCTAAGGCAGTCGGTCCGCCTGTGCTAGAAGCAATGACAACGGCTTTAGGTCGGAATGTTTTCAGATTTCTCTTCTTCATTGTTACAGGTGTAGAGAAGCGAGGATTAGGGACGAAAGATGTTGGCACTTTCATCCCTGACTTCAAGAACTGTAAAACTCTGGGTATCAGAGCTTCTTCAATCATCGCTTGGGCCTTTGTGAAATCAAGATTGTCAGCACTTGGTTTCGCCACCACATCGTCGGCCCCCGCGGCTAGAGCCGTGAGGGCTTTTTCAGCTCCGCTAATCGTTTGAGATGAAAAAACGATGATTTTAGTTGTTATCCCCAGACGTTTAATTTCCTTAATTGTTTCAAGCCCGTTTAGTTCAGGCATCTCCATATCAAGGGTAATCAAATCAACACTCATCTGTTGAAGCTTTTGAATGGCAATTCTACCGTTGGCCGCAGTGCCAACGACTTCCACATTCTCCACCCCACTGAGTGAGGTAGAGATTTGTGATCGAAAAACAATTGAATCATCTACGACTAATACTTTCATTAATTTTCCGCGTTAACGATTTTGACAAGTCCCTTCAATCTCTCGGCCAATTGAGTGAGTGATTTCGCAGCTTCTAAAGTCTGTGTTGCCCCAGCAGAACTCTGTTTGGCAGCACTTGAAACAGACTGAACAACTGAAGCAATTTCTTCCACACCTTTGTTCGATTCTTTCACCACTCTTGCCACTTCGTTAGCTGTTGCGGCCTGCTCTTCAACGGCAGCGGCAATGGCAACTGAAATAGAATTAAGTTTTTCAATGACAGTACTAATTCCATTGATCGCAGTGACCGCATCCTTACTATCGCCTTGAATGGCGTTAATACGATTAGTAATATCATCAGTTGCTTTCGCCGTTTGCTTGGCAAGTTCTTTCACTTCATTTGCTACGACAGCGAATCCCTTACCAGCTTCTCCAGCTCTGGCTGCCTCAATCGTCGCGTTTAAAGCCAGGAGGTTTGTTTGTTGGGCAATAGAACTAATAACCTTGATGACGTTACCAATTTCCTCAGAGCTTACTCCTAGCTGAGTAATGGTTTTGTTCGTATCTGTCGCGCGCTTCATAGTGTCTTTAGAAATATTCGCCGCTTCAGATGTATTACGTGCAATTTCTTTAATTGATGCCACCATTTCTTCAGTATTGGTCGCAACTGTTTGCACACCTTTGGCGACTTCTTCCGTACTCGCAGCCGCGGAGACCGATTGTTGAGAAGTGACGTTGGCATTGGAGTTTAGCTGGGTTGCCGTTGCAGAAAGTTCTTCTGAGGCAGCGGCTAATTGACCTGCAGTTTCTTCCAATTCTTTAGCAAGTTTAAGATTCGCGGTAATGACTGACCAAGTAACCATAGGTCCCATATACTTACCAGTAGAATCCATAACAGGAGAAACCAATAAGTCTAAAGTTTCTGGCCCAACATGAATTTTAGCTCTGTGAGGAAGATTTCTTGGATCACTAATAATCTTCAACTGATGAGATGGATTTTTGTGAAAGATATCAATTTTCTTTCCAACCAAATTATCGACTCTGTCTGGTAAAAATTTCTCCAGTGTTCTTAAGGTATTCTTAGAAGCTATGTTCATATATGTAAGGTTACCTAGAGAATCAGCAAACATTGTGTTAACAGGAGAAAGATCAACCATCTGGCTCATCATTGCTGATTTTTCTTCAATTGCTAATTTTTCAGTTACAACAGACCAAGTAACCATCGGTCCGATATATTTACCCGTAGTATCCATAATTGGAGTCACTAATAGATCGAGAGTTTCTGGTCCAACTTTAATCATTGATCTCAAGGGAAGGTTTTTTGGATCACTAATGATCTTCATTTGGTGTGAAGGGTTTTTGTGAAAAATATCAATACGTTTGCCAACTAAATTATCAACTTTATCAGGTAGATACTTTTCAAGTGTTCTCAAAGTTGTACGAGACGCTGCGTTCATATAAGTTAGGACACCTGTGACGTCTGCAAACAGAGTATTAACAGGCGATAAATCCACCATCTGCTTCATCGTCGCCATATTTTTAAGTTCGGTTATATCAGTGGCAAACTTAACGATCTTGCTTATTTTTCCGTTGGCATCTAGAACGGGATTGTACGAGGCATTAATCCAAACATCTTTTCCAGTCTTATGGATTCGCTTAAAATCACCTGCTTCATAATCACCACGATTGAGTTTTTCCCAAAAACGAGGATATTCAGCACTATTGGTAAAAGCGGAATCACAAAACATACGATGATGTTTACCTTGAATGTCTTTAAGGTCGTAGCCTAAGGTCTTAAGAAAGTTGTCATTCGCCGTAATAACCGTTCCATCTATGTTAAATTCGATGACTGCTTGGGACTTATTAATAGCGTTAACTTTACCTTGTAAATCCGTGAGGTTTACTTCTGTTTCATTACTCATAGTCATTTTCTCCATTTTTATTTTTTTTAAATTTTATACGTTTAAGAAATCTATTATTTTCTGAATATCAATAACGCTTAATAAATTATCTGGTAGCTTATAAACACCAGACATAAACTTTGAGACACCCAAGGAAACCGTTTCAGGTGTAGGATCAAAAAGAATATCATCTAGTTCCAAAACATCCCCCACTTCATCTACAACCAGAGAGAGAAGATACGCCTCGCTTTTGCAGACTACATTAATTTTTCCGTTTTCTTTTTCGGAGGCATTTATTTCAAAGAGTTCTCTCAGTCCAACAGCTGTTGCAATCTGTCCCCTGAGGTTGATGAGACCTTTGATGTGACCGGGTGAGAGGGGAACCTCGGTTACTGCCATTGATTTTGTAATCTCTTGAACGACTCGAATGTTGACCCCATATAAGCGGTCATCAATCAAGAATGTTGAGAACTGATTTGTACTCATTTATTTTGCTCCTAACAAATAGTGAAGTGCCTCTAATAATTCATCACTTTTTAGCTTTTCCAAATATTTATTAAATCCGGATTCAAGCCCAACCTTTTGATCTCGTTCGGTAAACCGAGTGGTTAATGCAATCATTGGGGTTTCTTTATAGAGGGGATCGCCTTTCACGGCTTTTGCAAAATCATAGCCATTCATTACGGGCATCTCGATGTCCGAAAGAATAAGTTTGTAGTATCCGGGTCCCGCCATCTTTAATTTATCTAAGGCAACTTGACCATTTTCTGCGTGATCGACTTCCATTCCTGCAGCTTCAAGAACCTTTTTTACCTGACGGACGAAAAAGATTGTATCCTCAGCAAATAAAACTTTTGTATTGGTAAATTTCTTTAATTTTCTAATTTCTACTGGTTCACCTATGGCGTCACTGATGATACTGAGAGCATCAAGAATAGTAACAACCTGAGTATCATTAAAAATAATTGTGCCCATCAATCCCTTTGTCTCCTTCAAGGCCTGGGTGACATCACTGGCAGAAGAAAGAACATCTAAAATTTCATTGACGACTAGCCCGAAGAATCGATTATGTTTACTAACCACAATCACGGATAGTTTTTTATCAACATCAATATCGGCCGCTGTCTTGTGACCCAGGTATTGATTAAGATCGATTAAAGGGAGAAGTGAACCTCTATATTTAACCATCCGTTCATTACCTGAAACTTCTATTTCGTTAGTACTGAATTCTTCTAGACGATTCACTAAAATGAGTGGGATAGAAAAAACTCCACGATGGGACAACTTAAAGAAGAGATACTCCGTTTTATTTTCTTGAATATTTTTAAGATTCGAATCCGCCTGACTTTTAAGTGCTTTCGTTTGAGTGCCTTTATGAACTCCACTACGATTAGCAACTCCTTGTATATCTAAAATAAGGGCGACACTTCCATCCCCCATAATTGTTGAACCTGAAAAGACATCAATTTTCTTTAAAAATTGTGGGAGTGGTTTCACAACGATATCTGCAGTGTCACATATCTCATCTACGACCAGACCGTAAATATCACCATCCGTTTTCAGGACGACGATATTAAAAATAGTACGACTTTTTTCACCTTTTATTGATTTCTTTAAGAGATCACTGAGATCAATTAACGTTAACAATTCACCTCTCAGGCGATAGATATAGTTACCCTGCAGTTTATCCATCTTCTTCCCAGCTTCTTCTAAGTCTACCCGGATAAGTTCCTGCAATTTTACTTGCGGAATAGCAAAAAAATCCTTTTTCATCCGAACAATCATTGCCGGTACAATCGCCAGAGTCAGTGGAATGATCAGACGAAGCCTTGTGCCTTGATCGAGTTGACTAGAAAGATCAATCGATCCACCAACCCGTTCAATGTTCGTCTTAACAACATCCATCCCTACCCCACGGCCTGAGACGGAAGAGACTTGATCGGCCGTCGAAAACCCCGGAGCAAATATGAGTTGCTGAATTTCATTTAGAGATAAAGTTTTAGCTTGTTCTTGTGTTATGAGCCTTTTCTCAATGGCCTTAGGTAAAATCTTTTTTGAATCTAAACCGCGCCCGTTATCACGAATTTCAATGACAACATGACCACCCTCATGAAAAGCCTTTAAAGAAATAGTTCCAATCTTACTCTTACCCTTCTTTTTCCTTTCCTCCGGACCTTCAATTCCGTGATCGCAAGAATTCCGTACAATATGAGTCAATGGATCCTTAATAGCTTCAAGTAAGGATTTATCTAATTCTGTTTCTGCACCTTCAATAACCAACTCAACTTCTTTACCGAGTTCACGGCTAAGATCTCTTACCACCCTTTGAAATTTGGTGAAAACTGAACCAATAGGCTGCATTCGGGTACGCATAACATTATCTTGTAACTCTGAGGTCACTAGATCTAGACGTTGTGTCAGATTAAGAAATTCATTGTTTTCGTTTGTTCGGGCAAACTGAAGTAGTTGATTCCGGGCCAAAACCATTTCTCCCACAAGATTCATTAATTTATCCAACAACGAAACTTGAACACGAATAGTTGAGGATTCTAATTGCTGTTCTTCTCCAGCCGGCAATTTCTCAGATTTTTGTTTTAATGGAGAAAGCTGGGCTTCGGCTAAGGATGCGTTTAGAATTTCTGGCATAATTATTTCTTCTTTTAATGCTGGCAAGTTACCTGTATTAGTATCTTCTGTAGGAACCATGCTATGGGTAAGTTCAAACTCAGTTCCAAATCTTTGGTTAGAAAGAGAAATTAATCTGGGAACAACCTCTAATAATTCTTGCTTCAGAGTA
>JBBARF010000123.1:0-10735 GCA_040399925.1 Bacteriovoracaceae bacterium | reverse complement strand
AGAATGGTATGAAGGCTCGTCAGTCTACTGCTAACGCATTGACTGATCTGTTCTTCAAGATCGGTGCTATGCGTGGCCAAAATGTAATCCCAGCTTGGACTGCTGCTCGCGCTCATGATACTTTGCTTGCATCTCGTATTGCTCTTTGGGCGCGTGACGTTCGTGGTGGTGCTGGCGAGCGTAAGATCTTTCGTGATATTCTCGTTGATCTTGCTTCGACCGATCCTCATCGTGGCGTAGCTCTTGCTCGTAAGATCCCTGAGCTTGGTCGTTGGGATGACTTCCTTGTGTTCGTTGGTACTCCTCTTGAGGTATATGCGTTCGAAACTATTCGTGAAGCTCTCGAAGCTGGCAATGGTCTTTGCGCAAAGTGGATGCCTCGTCAGGGTGATGTAGCTGTGAAGCTTCGTAAGCACCTTGGTTGGACTCCTAAATTTTACCGCAAGCGTCTGGTTGAATTGACTAAGGTCGTTGAGACTCAGATGTGCGCTAAGGACTGGGATAACATCAACTTCAACCATGTTCCTTCAGTCGCTTCTTCTCGCTACAAGAAGGCATTCTCTCGCAATACTGAAAAGTACAAGGAGTGGACTGCTGCTCTTGTTTCGACTGATCCTGAGGTAGCAAAGTCTGTTAAGGTCAATGCTGGTGCGGTTTATCCGTACGATGTGTTGAAGGGTGTGATCTATACTTACGGTTCACACTATGATTCTTCTAACCTGCAGCATATCCTTGCCCAGTGGGAAGCTTTGCCCAACTTTGTTGGTAATGCTAACATCCTTCCACTTGTCGACGTGTCAGGTTCAATGACCAGTCCTGCTGGTGGATCGAAGAGTAATTCTGGTACTACGTGCCTCGAGGTTGCTGTGTCTCTTGGTTTGTATCTCGCAGACAAGAACAAGGGTAAGTTTAAGGATACGTTCTTGACTTTCTCTAGCCAGCCTTCGCTGCTTCATCTCAAGGGTAACATCCTCGATAAGGTAAAGCAGATGGTAACTTCAAAGTGGGAGATGTCAACCAACTTGCATCTTGCTTTTGCAAAAATCTTGAAGGTTGCTATTGAATGGAAGGTTCCTCAGTCTGAAATGCCAGAGGTTCTTTTGATCCTTTCTGATATGCAGTTTGATTCATGAGCTCGCTATGATGACTCTGCTATGGAAATGATTGCTCGTCAGTATACTGAGGCTGGTTACAATGTACCTAACATTGTGTTCTGGAACTTGAATGCTCACGATAACGTTCCTGTCAAGTATGACACTCGTGGTGCTGCTTTGGTATCTGGTTTCTCGCCTTCTATCGTTAAGGCAGTTCTTCAGGCTGAAATGGATAACTTCACTCCAGAAGCTATCATGATGCAAACTATCATGAACCCACGATATGACTATTAAGGAAAAGCTTTTTGCTCTCCTTATGCTAATGTGGATGCCCATTGTTGTGATGGCCATCCTATTCTTCACGCTGCCTTAGCTCAGTTGGTAGAGCACCTGATTAGTAATCAGGGGGTCGGGAGTTCGAGCCTCTCAGGCAGCACCAGCCCATATAGCCAAATTGGTAAAGGCGGCGGTCTCAAACACCGTAATCTGTAAGTTCGAGTCTTACTATGGGCACCATCCTAACTTAGTGTTGTTGGTCAGCACGGATGATTGTGGATCATCAAGACTTGGTTCGAATCCAAGAGTTACGACCACTAAATATGTTAAAGGAGATAGTCATGAATAAAGTATTTCTAGTATGTGGTTTAGGATTGTTTCTTGCTGGTTGTAACGCAACTGTGTATACTCCAAGACCAATGCTTATTGATTTAGAAACAAGACCGCCTGTTTATGTTCCTAGGACATATAATCTCCCACCTCCTCGATATTATGGTCATCGTTGTGCAACTGTTTGGGATCGCACTCATCGTGGTTATGTAGAACGTAGAGTTTGTGGTAACCATATTCCTTAATGCCGATGTAGCTCAGTGGTAGAGCATTCGCTTCATACGCGACTGGTCACTGGTTCAAATCCAGTTTTCGGCACCAATCCCCGCCATCCCGATACGTCGGTTGGCACCTCCAGCTTCCGGGCTGGAGACTGCTCCTCTGGTATAGCTGGTGCGTACGCTAGTCTGAAGAACTAGAAGATGCGGTTCGATTCCGTGGGGGAGCACCATATATAAATACCTCAAACTGGAGGTATCATGAAAACAATAGCTCTCTTTAATCACCATCCTGAATGTTCCGATCAGTGTTGTTTTGGTGTGATGAGAGCTTTGTCACCAAACTATAAAGTGAAATGGTTTACCGTTCGTGATGATTTGAATGAGGTGTTGAGCAATGCTGATGCAGTTTTCTTCCCTGGCGGGATTGGTGATAGCGATTCCTATTTCGATTTTTATACACGTACGAGAGCCAATGCCATCGCTGATTTCGTTCTTCGAGGCGGTAGGTATATTGGCGTGTGTATGGGGGCTTACTGGGCTGGCTCTAGATATTTTGATCTACTCGATCGGGTAGATGCAGTCCAATATATCAAACGTCCAACTGCTGAGATCCGTAGAAGCTACGGTACAGTTGCTGATATCGAATGGCTTGGTCGAAGAGAGAAAATGTTCTTCTACGACGGCTGCACTTTCGTTGGTCCAGGTAATTATGATACGATTGCCAAATATGCCAACGATGAACCAATGGCAATCATTCAGGGTAACGTAGGCATCATTGGTTGTCATCCCGAGAGCGAAGAGTTCTGGTACGAAGAACCATATCAGTATCTCAATGGTTACTATCATGATGGTAAACACCATAACCTACTGCTAGAGTTTGTAAACAGTTTATGGAAGGTTGGCCGAGAGGCTTAAGGCACACGTTTGCTAAATGTGCGGACCCTAATCGGTCCCGTGAGTTCGAATCTCACACCTTCCGCCATATAAATAATGATAATATCGGTAAAGTGTTACGGTAGCACGACGGTCTCCAAAACCGCAAGCCTGGGTTCGACTCCTAGTACCGGTGCCATTACATACTATGCTTCTGATGACGAGTAAATCAACCCATCAAAGGAGCAATATATGAAGAGAATTTTAACTGCGATAGCTATGCTATTCGCACTCACCACTATGTCTTATGCGCAAACTCTACCAGCAGGTTCAATCGGTACAGTAACAAACAATACACCTAACACCTGGCAAACATTCACATACACATTTACACCATCAACAACTGGTGCTAACTTTCTTGGCTTTGCATTTCGTCAGGATCCAGCTTTCTGGACTTTCGATAATGTAAAGCTTACAGCTGCTGGTTCAACAACCAATCTTCTAACTAATGGTGCGTTTGATAATGGCGGTTCGTTCAGTGTAACAACCAGCAATGGTCCTTCTTCCATTCAAGCTCCAACTAACTGGGGTGTTTGGTACCAGAATGGAACATATCCAGCTGCTGCTGGTCAGTGGCAAAGCTCAGGTGTTTGGTATGACGGAGCTGTTGGTACATTTGATGGTATCTATCAGGGCATAGTTCTACAAGCAGGAACAACTTATACCATAGCCTTTGATGTTAGTGGAAACAATACCGCTAACACTAGCTCTATTCAGCTTGGAGCATATGGTGGTGCTTGTGCTGATGTATCGGTTTCGCCCGATCAATGTACTATTCCATCTTCAGTTGGTTTTACCACACTAGCAACTCCTGCTCAAGGTGCTTCTGCTGGCGGACCTGCGCCTGTTACTCTTGTAAGTACAACAAACGCTCCATCAACTTCTGTTGCAACTACAGTAAATGGTACAGCAGTAACAGTTAACAATGTAGCTACTGGTGGTGCAAATAATGGTAGATGGATTGCTGTTACAAGAACAACTACTCCAATAACAACTAGACCATATACAATCACAACCGTAACAACACCACATACTACTGAAACATATAGTGATGGTTCAGTAGTCACAACCAATGGTACTCCTGTAACATCAACACAAGCTGGTGCTACTGTTACAGTGGGACAATCAACAGCTCAAACTTCTTCTGCTTCTGCAATTGCTCTCAAAGATGCTATGGCTATTAGTAGATTCAATCCATTCATTGTAGATGCAATTTCAACAAAGGATGGCGCATGGGCAACCCCGATTATGGGCTACTTTAAAACTGATGGCTCGTTTAAAACGAGTGGTCTTAATTTCGGCGCTCAGTCAACAGTTGATGAGAACACCTTTGGTATTGCCGGCACATTCGGTAAATCAAACAGCAACAATTTCCTAAACTCTAAGTCTGAATCTGACACATATGGCGCTACTGCTTATGTGCTAAGCAAGCAGTCAGGTGTTTGGGTTAAGGCTGCTGTTGGTTTCAGTAGCTCTGAATACAATACCTCAACATCACTGCCAATCTTTGCACTTTCTAACTCAAGCAAGGTTAAGGCTACCAATTACTATGCTGACGTAACTTTCTATTCTGCTGTAGAATATGCTGGTTTCCGTCCGCTTATTGGTGCAGCTGCAATTAACTCAGTGATTGGTTCCAAGGCAGAATCCGGTTCGGTTTTACTATCTACTCTGCCACAGGATAATAAGATCTTCGAAGTAAGACCATACGCTGGTATCAGATATGACTTCAATGATTCTGTTGGTATTGAAACTCGAGTACTACGCTCAAGAGATTTCAATACAGTTGGTCAGGTTAGATTAAATGCCAAGTATGAAGTGTTCAAAGATGTGTTCTTTGATGCTACAGCTGGGTTTGATAAGAGTTCAAACTACACCGCCGCTGTTGGTATGGTTGGCTTGAAGGTTAACTTCTAAAAACTTCCAACACTCGTTCAACATATCTAGAACGCTCCATGACGAAAGTCTGGGGCGTTTTTTCATTATCCACTGCAATAATAATTGCGATTTGAGGAACAGAGAACTTATATGTCCACTCAAACATCATTGAATAAACTGTTGACTGAATGAAATAGTTTTCAATCCATTCTTCTTTCTTTGGTTTGCGCGAAGTTTTGAAGTCAATAATTGATAGTCTACCATCATATTCAGCAACTAGATCTGTACGACCTGCACACTTGAGCGCCTTAGAATATAATGGAAGCTCGACTCCCAAGATATTGTCTACGTGTCTATCAAGAGTATTTTTAATAGTTTTAAACATTTCTACATTGATGGGCATCTCATCTTTAAAAATATTCTCTTCATTGAGAACGTAGCGTTCAGCTATCTTATGAATGGATGTACCACGACGAGCAGCCTGTGTTGAGATGCGATTGGCTTCTTCATCACCAACCCTCTTACGCCACTCATATAAAGCAGTTTTGTCTGACTTCTCGCTTATGATTGTCGTAACAGACTTAAGTTTTGTGGTGCTATCTGGCAGCACATAATGGCGCTGCCCGTCGATTGTTTCAGTAGTTAGTTCCACAAACGGAACGAAATTATGTTTAAACTTTTTCACTTTACATCCTAAAAGATAAGGTTTAGTTTGTCTTTTTCTATAATATAGTTCTTTACCATCGAAGACCTAACTATATCTTCTTTTTGGAAATCAACGAACTCGAAAGATCTCATACGTTTAATGATCTTCATGAAGTCCATAAGGCCATTCTTTTCTTGATCCTTGGTGAAGTCAGACTGTCTAAAGTCACCACAGAATATCACTTTACAATTTTTACCAATGCGGGTAATAACGGAATCTAGTTCATGACCAGTTAGGTTTGCGATCTCATCAACTATAACGATAGAATCATTAAGAGTAATGCCACGAATAAAAGAAGTTGAAATAAAGTCAATGATATTTCTATTCTTTAGATATTCATAAGCATCGCTTCTACCAAACAATTCTGAGCAGATAGCATAGTATGGAGCTTCATATACCTTAGCCTTCTCTTTGTTGTTGCCTGGTAGAAATCCCATATCTCTGGTAGGAACTACGCTTCGAACAATAACAATTTTTCTATACTGACTGTTGTCATTTAGAACTTGGTTTAGAGCAAGGTATAAAGAGATAAAGCTTTTACCAGTACCAGCTATTCCATGAAGCATCAAGTTTCTATTTTGATTATACGCCTCAAAGGAAAGCTTTTGATTATCTGTTAGAGGTTCTATTCGTTTAAGATTAAAGTTTATCTTTTCCTGTATGTTGACCACTTTTTGATCGGATTGACGAAGGATTCTCTTTTCTTTTCTTGTTAATCTTTTCGCTTCCATTTTTACCCTTTAAAATGTGTTGATGGTGCTTCTGCTTATTCCTCTCTGGCTTTCACGTTTAATATTTTTGAGGATATCTCTGAAGCCAGAGTCAGGCTTCTGTAAACCTCTACCAGAATGAAGTAGAGGAGCACCATTTACTAGTTGCGTTACGTTTGGGTTTTCACTTAGATAAACTTCACGAGCAGAGATGCTCATGAACTCTTCATACTCTTCGCCAGTATCATTGTTTAGAAACTTATAAGTTGGCATTAGCGTCTATCTTCCTGTTCGGGCCAGCTATCTTCATCGGCCATTTCATCATAGATACTGTCGTAAGCGTAATCACTTTCTTCGTCTTCTATAAGAGCAGAGATATCTTTAGTTTTTAAAGCTCTATCAACTCTCTTTTCAGTTTTCCTTTGAATGTAATTAGATCTTACAACAAAGTTCTCATCGCCATCGTCATAGTAATCATTCTTACGAAACTTTTTAAACTGCTTGCTCATTTGGGATAAGTCCTGGAAGTGCCTCTGTTACATGCTGAAGGGTGATACCTTTAATAGGCTTCTTGTCTTTGAGAGTACAAAGAAGTTCTGCGTCCTTTGGTGCTACGTTTTCAAGTAGCTGAACAAACATTGTTTCGCGCTTTAGTTGCGCAAGGCTTTCATGGAATCCCTGAATGTAATATGTTAGCTTCTCGCATTCCTTAAGAAGAACATGTTCCTGATCAACAAGATCATTTGGCTTATAAGGAGGAATACCAGGCGGTAATGCCCACTTCACATTAGGATCATAACCAGACTGTAGGATAACCCTCAATTGAAAACTGTCATTTGCCTTTAGGGCATCGATTTTCTCTTGAGTTTTCTTAAGCTTACCTACTTTTTCTAAAAATTCTGCCATACCGATTACCATTAAAATTCTCCGATAGATTCCATTAAGTTTTTGAGTTTGTTTGCGATGAAATAGTTCATCAGTTTCTCTCTGCCCTTGCCTTCTTGCATATCATACGATTCAACAACTTTAGCACCAATTTCAGACGGAACGTTTCTCAAATCAATGAGTTCTTTATTACGCATATAATTAGTAAACAGAGGATGGTCGAGCTTGCCAGCAAGACCGAGCTCAAGTAGAGCATCAATTTTTTTTTGAGTAAGCGGCTTTTGACGCTGGCCAATAACAAGACAATTGTCAGGAGAAAGTACGTTAGGAACGCCATCACCGCTATCTCCCTTGAGAATGTGTTCATCCAGATAACGATCTGGATTGTCGTGGTTGATCCATTTCTTGCGAGTAGGATCATACTGCTTGACGTTTCCGTAGGAATGAAGCTGTATGAAATCCTTGTCGCCAGAAAGAATTAATATCTTTTCAAAAGAATTAACCCTTACGAGAGTACTGATGATGTCATCCGCCTCGGCAGATTCAATATCAATAACCCTGTAAGGGAAATATTCTTTAAGTTCTGATCGAATTTTGTTCATGCATTCGAAGATAGACTTCCAGTCCATTTCGGACTTCTCTTGAGCCTTCTTACGATTAGCCTTGTAGTAGGGGAACTTCTGCTTGCGCCAGTAGTTGGTGTTATCGCATGCAATAACCATTTCTCCGTACTCATCAGCGAACTTTGTTCTGTATGAGCGGAGAGAGTTTAAGATCATATGGCGTACCATATTTTCTTCTAGTTGGGCATTCGTGTGGTTGCCTAATTGCATAAGCAGATTGGACAACATAACCTGATTCAAATCAACAATGATCACATTTCACCTGTTAGACTATTTCCACAACTTCGCTTTTTTTAAGCTTAAGATTTAGTTTGTCTACGATTCGTAGAGCGCCTTCTTCTTCATCATCTGGTTCGAAGATATTATCTGCTATCTGTTGGAATGGATGATATATACTATAGTGTTTACAAAGGATAGATCTAATTGCCTCGACAATAAATGCACCATCTCTTACAATTTCATCTTCTTCATCATCTGAAATATTAAACCCAGCGACTTCAAGATTGTTGAATATAAGAGGAGCGAGATTAGCAATTGTTTCTTGTATGTGATAGTGTTTCATCATATTAACATTATGAGTAATATCTTCAATCGCTAACTCTTCACGATGCATCTGGTTGTTATTCTTCTTTGGAAATTGAATAACGTTGTTACTATCCATTTGGTTTCCATTTCTAGATATATAATACCCTATTATTGGGTATTAGTCAACTGTTATTATTTATATTAACAGTGAGTTGAGATAGTCGAACCATATTCCGTGAAAGCAAAATCGTAAATCTTACATTCCGTATCGGTTGTGATTTTCTGTATTACTTCTTCTCTTTTGTTTTCTGCGACATAAAAGATAAAGAATCCACCGCCACCAGCACCAAGAAGTTTCCCACCAAGAGCTCCTGCAGCCAGAGCCTTAGAGTAAACCTCATCGAAATAATCATTGGTAATTTCTCCGGCTACCGCTTTCTTATCCATCCAGGCATCGTGTAACAGAGCGCCGAAGTCATCAAGACTGTCATTCTTTATATAGCGAGCAGCAACGTAGGCTTTATCTCTACTACGTCTGACAAGATCAAACTTGATGTCATCACTCATAGCAGCTGCTTGTTTCTGGAGAATGCTATTGGCCGATCTACCACGACCACTGTATACCAACAGAAGATTGTTTTCTAACTTGCCCCAAACATCACGATTGTATGTTAACGGCTTGATATCGACATAACCATCTTTTTGGAACTCAAAGAGATTCATACCACCATAAGCAGCTGCATATTGATCCTGTTTACCAACAGGGTAGTTACAAAGATCTCGCTCAATATGATACGCAGTTTGAGCGAGATATTCTCTTGTAACGTGTGAAGAATGCCTGTCTGGGTTGGCCAAAACATTAGCCAACCCTACAGTGAACGCCGATGATGAACCAAGCCCAGATCCTTTTGCTAGAATATCAGCAATAGAAGCAACAGTGATTTCTTTATCAACGCCGAAGTACTTCAAAGACTCTCTGGTAATAGCATGTTGCATCATTTCTAGATCAGGGTACTCTTCAATAGTATCATACATAATTTTGATACCAAGATGAGGTGTCCTATGCAACATTACATAGATATACTTGTTTATTGTTACCGAAAGCGCAGCTCCCCTTTCTCTTTCATAGAAAGCAGGAATATCGCTACCGCCACTAAAGAAACTAATACGCAGAGGAGTCTTTGAAATAATCATTACAGTGTTGTCCTATAGATAAACTGTTCCTTTGGCTTTCCTCTTGATTCAACAGTAGGATATCTTGCCAAAAGATCATTCAACATCATTTCCCAAAGGTTCTTAATTCTTTCGATGTTGTAACGACTGTCGACAAATACTTTGTTGAAACGAATCATAGGATCATGGTGGTTGTCTTCTACGAACTTTATTGCAGAAGCTAGATGAGCAGCAAAGATATTAGCATGTGCTGCTTTATCTGCATTGTCACCATGATACATAATGTTCAACCCACCAGATGTTTCTGCCAATGCTCCATAGTTAGGATGAACACAAACCAGACCAGCGGACATAGCCTCTAACATTGCTCGGCAACTAGTTTCTACCCAAATGCTAGGATAAGCAAAGATATGAGCTGTGTTTAGATACGCCTTCAAGTCATCATTAGGAACAAATCCATGATATGTCATCTGTGGATGTTTTCTAATACGATCATAAAGAGGCTCGTACTGTTTATCAGCGTCTTCCCAACCATAAATTTTGAAGCTAGAGAATACATCCAAGTGAATGTTTGGGTTTGATTCTGCAAGCTTCTCGAATACAGGAACAAGAATCTCTAACCCTCTTTGTGGCGTAGAGGTATATGTGATACGAATCTTTTCTTTATCTTTTAATTCTAAAACGTTTTCCGGAGCTGGTTCGATACCAGACTCTAGAACGATTGACTTTTGATTATATGGGAGCCCATGAATAAGCTGATACCTTTGGTATTGCCAATCGCTTATGAAGACAGTCTTATGTAGATTGTTTCTCCAGTTTTCGTCAGAGAACTTCTTTGACTCTGGGTCTTCTGGCAAATCATGACACCAGAATAACCTAATCTTATCCATCTCAAATTCTCTAGGACGAGAACAAATAATCTGAAAGTTTTCTAATAACTTTGGGTCAATAATGCTTGCCAACTTACGCTTGGCAATCTCAGTACCACCAAAAGCATTCTTTGAAATTTCGTTTTCTTCAAACCCACTCATATTGTAAACCCACTCTTGATTGCATCATCATAAAACATTTGACAAGTTTCTTGCGAAAACTGTGTAAGATCCTTACCAAAAGCCTTTACCTTCTTAATTAGGTCATTTGGCATCGTGATAATATCACACCCAGCATTCTCTGCTTCTTTATAAGCATATGCCTGACGAGAAGAAGCCCAAAGAAATTCGAAGTTTGAGGTTGTGCCACGAACCGAATCGTAGTAAAGAAATCCTTCGGCAATGATAGGCGCAGGATCAAACCCAGCATCAGCAATGCGACCAGCAAATACCGAGATAATCGCAGGCGTATTGGGGTTCAAGAAGTTAATCACGTTCTTGATTTGATTTAC
>JBBARF010000122.1:0-11087 GCA_040399925.1 Bacteriovoracaceae bacterium | reverse complement strand
GATTGCACGTTGGATGCAGAACTCATTGAAGAGGGTCTTGCTCGTGAGATGGTGAATCGTATTCAGCAGATGAGAAAAACGCCGGCACTTAATCTTAAAGTCGATGACAGGATTGAAATTAAAATCTTCACTGAATCAGACAAACTCAAAGAGATCTTCGCTAAGCACGAGACCTATATCTGCGAAGAAACATTTGTGACGAAATTCAGTTTTGAAAATGGCAAATCAGCTGATGGAGTCGACGGATGTCCGATCTCTGAGGAAACCTTAAAGATTGAAGATCCATTTGGACTAAAGCTTGTTGCTAAGACTTTAAAATAAGTAAGGGCCCTTAAGGGGCCCTTTTTGTTGGTTGAGTTTGAGGACTGTCGAAAAATTAATCACGGATAAAGAATACAACGTCCTCGGCTTCTGGAATTTTTCTATGCAATTCTACTCCTACCAACCAAACAGGAGTCTCTATGAAATACCTAACTCTCTTAAGTCTTATTCTTTCTGGTTCAATTTACGCTCAGTCTATGACAACCGTTAAGGCCGAGTACCGCTGCGAACTTGCCGGAGGTGGTATTGCCTTCAAGGCCCAAACTGCTTCTAAGAAAGCGCGTGTATGGCAGACTGATGTAGGTGAAAAACAAGGCCTGGAAATCGTCGTGAATTCATTTTCGACTTCACGTTGTCCAGGTTGCTATAGTTTTGAAGCTGAAATTATGAGCACACCAGTTCGTGGTCGCATCTCAAACTTCCTTTTAACCTATGAAGCTTATGATTCTGAGAGCAGTGAATGGAAAGTGCTTTTGGAAGACGTCAAATGCGTGAAGGCGAAATAGTGATGAAATACCTAATAACCGCTTTCATCCTATTAAATATCTCATCGGCTTTTGCCGCTTCTAAAAAATGCACCGAAGGTATCGATCAGTTCAGCGCCATTAGCATTAATAATGAACTGCAGAAACAGGCCGCCATCATTGAGGCCACAGGATTCATCGAAGATCAAATCCGCAGCGGTGAAATATAGGCTGTCCTGAGAACAGAAAAAATGATTGAGAGATTTAAAATCATCATGAAGCCTCATGACAAAACCTTAAATCAGTCCGACTAAAAACTCTTTCACTCTGCAAATAAAAAAAGGCCACGAAAGTGGCCTTATTACCGAGATCTGGCATAATAAGGACATGAAGATTTTTGCTCTCCTCCTATTATTCACTGTCTCGGCCCAGGCCCAGAAAACCCTTTCTCCGCAGGTTTTTCAGGCCAGCATCAGACCCGTGCTTTCAGGCATCATGAATGACTTCAATCAAATGGTGACTCACTTTCCGGATTTCCCTAAAGACATCATCGATATCAACGAAGACTTAGGCGCTCTTGAAATTGAGAAAGAACAGCTGCGGGATAAATGCCCTCGTCTAATTAATCACAACTGCTCCGACGTTGTTTTCTCTATTCAAAAAAAGCTCGCAAGCCTTCAGTCCCGCACCATGAAGCTCATCGCACTTCAAAAAATTCCGGCTGCCCTTCCGATGACTAATATCGGTGGCATCCGCCTCGTGAATGAATTTCAGGCCGATCTGGAAGAAATTAAGGGCGAGATTGATAACTCAGCTTTTATGCTCAAAGCAGAAGTGGCCCATAAGAAAGAAAGTTATGAAGTCGTGAAGAAGCTGGATGTGCTGGATACTATGCTCTCGCTCGCGATCGTGGAGTTTGTGCCTTACTTGTATCAGGAAGATTTTCGTCAGTTCTACACTAACTTTGTTCATCCCATTCATCAGCATATCACTCAAAGCCGCAACTATGAGTTCATGAATAGAAATATCACTGCGCTGAATTTTTCTTTGAATCTGTTAAACATGAATCTCACCAAACGAAATAAGAAAACGCCTGAGGGCATGGCCCCGTATCTGTCGCTGATGCATAATCGGTGGAATTCAATATTGAGATATTACTATTAGATAAAAAAGAAGCCCTCTTTCGAGGGCTTCTTTTTTTAAGTTTTTAGTACTTAGTACGAGTGCGACCTCGAACGTCCGTTTTATGACGGCGTTTCTCAGCGTTCTCTAACTTTTCTTTCTGCTTAACGGAAGGCTTTTTGTATTCCGAACGAGCGCGATATTCCTTAACAATTCCATAAGCGTCACAAAGACGTTTGAATTTTTTAAGCGCTTTTTCAGCAGGAAACCTGTCGTCGATACTAATTTGGATAGTAGACATGCTCATTCACCCCCTTCCGCATGACATTAATAAGCCGTAACAGCTTCTTTATTTGATTCACAAAAAATACCCCTATGGCGGCCCAGTGTCAATAAAACGCAACGCAAAAAATGGATTCTTTTTTACGTCTCATTCACCTCGGGGTAAAACTCTCCCATGCAACTAGATGCCTTTGATTCTCATTCGGAAACTGACCCACCACTGGCCGCAAAACTGAGACCTAAAACGCTCAATGACTTCTATGGGCAAAAAAATATTCGCGGGCAACTCGAAAAATTAGTCGCTCATCCCCGTCACGTGATCTTCTGGGGACCTCCTGGAACCGGGAAAACTACCCTCGCTCACATCCTCGCCTCCCAGATTGACCGCGAACTTCACGTCTTTAGCGCCGTCACAAGCGGGATCCCAGAACTCAAGCGCCTTATCCAGGAAATGCTCGATCGCCGGAACCAGTTTAAAAAAGAAAGCATTCTTTTTATCGACGAGATTCACCGTTTTAATAAATCCCAACAAGACGCTCTTCTTCCCTATCTAGAAAATGGTGATTTTCTTTTTATCGGTGCTACCACCGAGTATCCCCATACGGCCTTAAATAAAGCTCTCATTTCTCGCGTCTCACTGGTTGAACTCAAGGCCCTTGAATCGGAAGATCTGAATTCTATTCTTCAGAGAGGTCTCGAGGATTTACAAAAACCGGAGCTAGAAGTTTTTATCGATGAGATTTCAAAACTCTCTAATGGAGACGCGCGTTTTGCTTTAAACCAACTCTCCCGTCTTGCGGCTTTTTCAACAGATGAACTGCATAACAAAGAAAAAGTTCTCAAAGAACTTTTTGAACATGCCCGTCAGTATGACCGAAATGCTAACCGCCATTATGATGTGATTTCGGCCTTCATTAAATCCATTCGTGGTTCAGATCCTCAAGGAGCTTTGCTCTGGCTGGCCGTCATGCTTGATGGTGGAGAGAATCCTGAATTTATCGCCAGACGCCTGATGATCCTCGCCTCTGAAGATATAGGGCTCGCAAATTCTCAAGGTCTACAAGTCTGCAGTAATGCCCACTATGTGGTCACAAAGATCGGAATGCCTGAAGCGCGGATTACTCTTTCTCATGCCACTGTGTTCTTAGCTCTTTCTCCAAAATCAAATTCCGTCTACATGGCCATTGATGAAGCCTTGGCCTTTGTGAATGAAAATCCTACCCTCGAAGTTCCGGGCCATCTCTCAAGTGTGGGTATGCAGAAGAAAAACTACAAGTACCCACACAGTCACTCGAATAACTGGGTTGAGCAGAGTTACATCCCTAAGGGCATGAGCTTTAAACCTTATCGTCCTCAAACAAATGGCTCAGAAAAGGCACTCGCCGAGAATCATTTAAACTTCACTCGTAAGTAGAGATTACACGTCCTCAACTTTGGGCGAACAAACCAGTTTACAGTCCCTGCATGAAAAAATTAATCCTGCTCTCTCTGTTTTTTCACTTAGTCCTTTTGCTCAGTTAAAAGAAAACGCTCTTTTAAAAAAGCAGAGTAAAAAAATTGTCACGCCTTTTGTTGCCACTAACTACGTCGCTAAACGCGATCATCAGTTGCACCATTTCTTTGGGGGATCGCATAAGATCATTCTCATTCAGTAAGGTCAGAGGTGCCACTTAATGAGACTGCAAAAATTTAACGAGCGGTTGAAGTCCTTTCAGGAACGGTGAACGATGTAAGTAAAAATCACCTGATTTACCCAAGTTCGCTTTTCTTCCGGAACCGAAGGGGTGGTCTCCCGGTCCAGATCAGTTTATTTTTTAGTCTATTTATAAAAAAGTAAGGGCCCCTAAGGGCCCTCTTAAATTAAATCAATTCTTCCGGTCTCATATTTTCGAGGTGGAATTTAACCGAAGCTAAGAATTTACTTCCAAGCTCTCCGTCAATAATACGGTGATCGTATGTGTGAGTTCCATACATCATGCTTCTGATGGCGATCGCATCGTCTTCAGTAACCATGACTCTCTTCTTAATCACACCTGTACAGAAAATCCCAACCTGAGGCTGAAGGATAACTGGAGTTGCGATCAGAGTTCCGAATGATCCATTGTTAGTGAACGTATACGTTCCACCAGTCAGATCATCCATGGTGAGTTTTTTAGTTTTTGCTTTGTTGGCTAGGATATCGAGCTGACGAGCAATACCAGTAAGGTTTAAGTCCTGAGCGTTTTTAATAACAGGAACAACTAGACCGTTACCAGGAACGGCTACAGCACATCCAAGGTGAATATTTTTCTTCACTACGATGTTATCGCCTTCAAGCGAGCAGTTCACCATAGGGTGATCTTTCAGAGCTTGAACGATAGCATAGAGAACAAAATGAGAGTAAGTGAGGTTAATACCTTCGCGTTTTTTGAACGCGTCTTTAATTTTCTCACGAGACTTCACGAGATTTGTCATATCGATTTCATCAATCGAGTTCACGTGAGGAGAAGTTTGTTTTGAAAGAACCATGTTCTTCGCAATGGCCTTTCTCATGTTATCCATCGCGATGATTTCAACACGATCAGATCCACGAGTTTCGGCTTTTCCAGCAGGGGCCGGTGAACCAGCAGGAGCAGACTTCGCAGGATGGGTAGGGGTAGTACTAGCTGCAGCTGCAGCTTTTCTTCCACCAGCAATATAAGCTTCAAGGTCCGCTTTATTTACTCGTCCAGCAGCACCAGAGCCGTGAAGACCTTTGAGTTCTGAAAGCGAAACGCCGGCTTCTTTGGCCATAGCTTTTACTAGTGGTGTGTAGAATCTGAAACCTTCTTCTTCGTGAGACTCAAATACCACTGGTGCGGCCGCAGCAGTAGCAACAGGTTTTGCGGCAGGAGCTTCGGTTTTAGTTGGAGGTGCAGCTGCGGCAGGAGCAGCTTTTGCTTTAGGTGCCTCTACATCAGCACCGGTGACCGACACAGTCATATCATCTTCAATAATCGCAATCGGACGGCCAACATCAACAGTGGCGCCCTCTGGATAAAGGAGTTCAACAATTTTTCCCGCAACCGGGCTTGGAATTTCAGATTCAACTTTATCAGTTGAGATCTCAAGCAAAATGGCATCAAGCTCTATAGCATCGCCAACGTTCTTGTGCCATTTCGTAATGGTACCAGTCGTTATCGACTCTCCCATCTGAGGCATAACAATTTCAATCTTCGCCATATAAACTCCTTAAAAAAACTATAAATTAAGTGCTCTACCCTTCGCTGCTAGAATCGCTTCACCCAGGAATTCTCCCAGCGTCGGATGCGGATGTATCGTTGCAAAGATTTCTTCATCAATCCCTTCCATCGTGCGGAAGAGGACGTATTCGTGAATGAGTTCAGTTGCCTGTGTTCCTACGATATGAGCACCAAGAAGCTCGCCGTGCTTACCTGTAAGTACTTTGATAAATCCTGTATTCTCATTTGAAGCGATCGCTTTACCATTGGCCATGAACGGCGCCTTACCAACTTTGTATTCAATCCCTTTTTCTTTAAGGGCACGTTCAGTGAAACCAACCGAAGCCACTTGTGGCTGACAATAAGTACAACCGGCGATGTTCATTTTATCAATGGCGTGAGGCTTAAGCCCCGCCAGATGTTCAGCAGCTGTCACACCTTCGTGAGAAGCAGCATGGGCCAAGAGTGGCGGACCTGAAACGTCACCAATAGCGTAAATGCCCTTGGTTGTTGTTTCATACATCTCGTTAACTTTGATAAAGCCTTTATCTGTTTGAACACCTGCCTTATCCAGACCAAAGCCTTCGATATTTCCAGTCATCCCAACAGCAATAAGACCTAATTCAAATTTATGCTCAGTCTTTTTTCCAGCTTCAGTCACAGTGAATGTAACGTCCTTACCATTATTTTTGGCGGTAACCGATTCGATCCCGAGGTGAAGTTTTATGCCAAGTTTTTTGTAAGCTTTTTCAACTTCCAAAGAGACGTCAGTATCTTCGATGGGAAGAAGATTCTTTTGCATTTCAAAAATATGAACCTCTACACCAAAAGCATTCCAGAAGTAAGCGAACTCAACTCCGATAGCTCCAGCTCCAACGATCCCGATTGATTTAGGAAGTTTATCTACTTTGAGAGCTTCCCATGCTCCGATCAGAAGTTTATCGTCATGCACAAGTCCTGGGAAAGTACGGTACTTAGCACCGGTTGCGACAATCGCGTTGGTGAAAGTTACTTCTTCTTTTTTTCCATCAGCTAAAGTCACATCGAGTGTCTTGTTGTTTTTAAAAACGGCTTTACCAACAATGACTTCGATTTTGTTTTTCTTCATGAGAAAAGTAATACCCTTTGACATATTTTCAGCAATTACATTGGCGCGTTTAACCGCCACTCCTGCGTCTAGACCTTTAAGATCAACATTTATTCCCAGACTTTTTAGATCTGAAACTTCATGAACCGAATGAGCAGATTTCAAGAGCGCTTTAGTAGGGATACACCCACGGTTTAAGCACACGCCTCCCAACTTATCATATTCAATAATGGCGACTTTTTTACCTAATTGAGAAGCTCGGATAGCAGCGGTGTAACCGCCGGGTCCTGCACCAATCACAACAACATCAAACGCTTTGGCCATGACAGAGAATCCTTTTGTTTTGACGAGAGACTTAAATGTCAGGAAATCTTGGTGTTTGTGCCCCGCACTTGTCAATGAAGTCGAGTCGTTTTGAATAGACGTAGAGGCCCAAAAAAAGCTATAAGACACTCTATGTCAAGAAGCTCATCCCTACTCAGCTTAACCAGTGAAGAGAAATCCTCGCTCCTAGGCCTATTCCCTAAGGGTTTAGTGGCAGTAGATTTGGAGACCACGGGGCTCTCTCCTTTGGTGGATAAAATCATTGAAATAGCCGCGGTGAAACTGAAACCTGACGGCAAAATCACAAGTTTTCATACCCTGATTAATCCTCTAATCGATATTCCTGAAAACACGATTCAGTACCATGGTCTTCGAAATGAAGACCTGCAAAGCTCACCTACGATCAAAAAACCTTTGAAAGAATTTTGGGAATTCATGGAAAGACTTCCAGTGATTGCTCATAACTCAAGTTTTGATTTGGGTTACCTGATAAAGTCATCTCATGATTTTCAAATTGAATTTCCGCCACTGGATGTTTACGACAGTTGCCGTTATGCTCGTGCAATTTTGAAAACCCAAGAAAAAACTCCAGACAATTACAAGCTCTCAACCTTGAGTTCTTTTTTTGAATTTAAGCTCCAGCATCATGTAGCGATTGAAGATACTTATGCGTGCTTAAAAATAACTGCAGGATGCGCCGCCACTCCTAGTGAGCACAAATCAGCTCTCGAAAAAAGTTTTGTTTTCCGCACATCTCACTTTGATCGCAACGACTGCTTTAACTACTCGACCCGTCTGGAAGGACTGCGAGTGTTGGTTCAGGCGAGAGAGCTTTTAACACTGGATTATCGTGGAACGAGTTCTAAAAAAATCAGACCCGTGCGTCCGATAGGTCTTATGCCTTTGCCTAAAGGTCCCGTTCTCTTTGCTGAATGCCTTCTGACAGGAATGAATAAATCATTCCTGCTGAAAAAAATTAAAGGCTACGATAAGCTTGAAGCAAGCTACTGGCCCCGGAGTAACGACAAATGAAAAAATTTTTTACAAAAGATAATGTTGGTCAACGTAGTGTTCAGATTGTGATCTTCATTGCTCACTTAGTTTTACTTAAGTGGATTCTTTATACTCTGTATGAAGGTGGTGTTCTGCCTTTCAAGACACTCCTGTTTCACTTTTTGGGGATCTCCGTTTACGGTGCCCTGTTGATTCGCACCTGTGCCTATATTTACAAACGTCAGTACGAGAAAGAGCTTGAGAAAGATGGAAATGCAGATCCAAAACTGGGGCCATGATTTTCAAAAATCCTTCAGGGATTTAAGAGAACTTTATGCTTTCCTCGGTTGGGGATGGCAGGAAAATCTGTATGCCGTTGCGGCGAAGTTTCCCATTTTTATTCCCAGAACTCTCGCTGAAAAAATGAGAGTTCAGGGCCCCACCGGCGTTTTGGCCCGCGAGTTCCTTCCAGATCTTTTAGAGCTGGACCAGGATCTGAACCGTCACGGGTTTGAAGATCCAATTGGGGATAAAGCTTTCAAAGTTGCTCCTCAGTTGATTCACCGTTATCCATCCCGTGTTTTATTTACCGCCACCAATATCTGTCCCGTTCATTGCAGGTACTGCTTTAGAAAAAATGAGCTCAATGCTCAAGATGATCTTTTTCAAAAATCATTTGAACAAACGTTTTTTTATCTAGAAAACCATAAAGAAGTTTCGGAAATTATTTTCACCGGCGGAGATCCTCTGACTCTCTCTAATGATGTTTTAGATAAAACTCTGTTGAGTTTTGCGAAGATAAAACACATCAAAGATATTCGTTTTCATTCTCGCTATCCAGTCATCATGCCCTCTCGCTTAGATGAGGGATTTCATCAAATTATAAAAAAATATGCTGAGCATTTTAGAACGATCAGTCTCGCTATTCACGCCAATCACGTAGATGAGTTTGATCAAATTGCGAATGAAAAGATTAAAAATCTTTCACAACTTCCCCTGCAGCTTTTATCTCAGACCGTACTTCTTAGTGGAGTGAATGATTCAACTGAAAGCCTGGTTGATCTCTATCAGCACTTTATAGAACTGAGAGTTCGCCCCTATTACCTTCATCATCCTGACCGTGTTTCGGGTGGGATGCACTTCTATTTGCCGCTATCTCGTGGCAGAAAAATCGTATCCTCGCTGCGTAAGAAGCTACCCGGTTGGGCCCAACCAAACTATGTCTTAGACGTCCCCGGCGGGGAGGGTAAAGTCAGCGTTTTCAATCCCGAAGCCTTTGAATACTCAGGCAAAATCATCAACCTTAATTCCGAGATTTTGGACCTCCCCGAGCCCGATCTTTTCCGTTAGGAAATTTCCTTTTTTTCTCTAATTTTCTTTAAGTTAAACCAAGACATGTTAAGATTTTGGTAATGAGTCAAACTATTCTCATAGAACCAAACGACGATTTGCGGAAGATCTTTTCCCTAAATCTCACCACATTCGTGGGTACGGATGTCATCCTTCGCGCAAGTGCCGATGATGCAATTGCTTTGCTTCGCATTTTGCCGCAAGTAGGACTCGTCATCACTCGTTCAAAAATTCAAGATGAAGAGATCGCTCTTCGCATTCATAATTTTATTAAGTCTGAGGGTTTTAACACCGCTATGATTATTCTTGGTGAATGTCCGGCCCTCGCTAACGATGTGCTTTGTTTGCAAGAGCCCGTGAGTTGGGAGCTTCTGATTAAGCAAGCGGCTCAGCACTTGGGAGTCACGATTCAGGATGCCATCAATAAAGTAAAACCAGATTATCTACCGATTGGTATTCACTATTTCTACGATATCAAGCACACACCCTGTGATATTTATATCCGGATCAAAAAAGGTCCAAACGACTATCAGTATGTGAAGCGTATTCATTCGAAAGATCAGTTTGACCGTGCGGCGATAAAAAAATACGAAGACTCGGGCCTGAAAGAATTTTATATCCCTAAAGATTACGTTCAATACTTCACGACTTTTGTGACTAACTCTTTGGTGCAAAAGCTTGAACGTGATGATCTCTCGCTCGAGGAGAGGATTCTCACCACGGCGACAGGGCATGATATTGTACGTGAGACAATCCAGAATGCAGGTCTGGATGATTCAACGGTTGAACTATCAGATGCGGCCATCAATTCGATGGTAAAATCGGTCAAAGATTCTCCACAAGTAGCCTCTCTTTTAAAATTTCTCTTTTCCAATAAAGTTTCATACGCCTATCAGCACTGTCATTTGCTCGCTTTAATGTGCCACTATGTGCTTTCCAAACAGAGCTGGTACAAAGAAGAGCATCTGGAAATTTTAAGTTTTGTCTCTTTCTTTTCTGATGTAACCCTGAAGTCACACTCCCAGATGCAGATTGCGAGCACTAAAGACTTAGCTGAATAAACACTGAATGATGAAGAACGTGCAGCGGTGATCAGTCACGCTAAAGATGCGGCCGACATTCTTATCTCTTACCCACATCCTGATATGTCCGATTATTTGAAAACCGTTATTCTTCAGTCTCATGGAAATCTTAATGGGATTGGTTTTGCGGATGATCCTTCTGAGGAACTTCATCCCCTTTCAAAAGTGTTCATTGTTTCAGACTACTTTGTGAAAACTCTCCTTAATCCGGCACTGCCATCTACTAAAAAAGACATCCTTCCCATGCTCTACATTCGTTTTACCAACCAGAGTTATCAGAAAATCATCAAGGCCCTTGAAAGTAAGTTCGCCTAAGGGTAAAAACCTCTCCAAAAGAGGTTCCCATGAAAATCCTATTACTCGCTATCGTATCTATTTTTGCTTTCAGTGCTGAGGCTTCCTACTTCGCTACTCATTGCTCAAATGCCCAAGGAACTGTGAAATGGGAAACAGGTCACAACTCTAATACCATCACTTTTAAATACGTTGATACCGAAGAGAGAGAAAAGGCCATCTCAGTAAATATGGTATCCATCACTTCGATTGCTGAAACGACTATTTCTGAATCTACCACCCGTTGTAACTTTGATCACAAACGCACCTATGCTTCCCAAGTGAAGATTGAAGCTGCCTCTGAGACGCCTGGATCGCTGGATTTTCTGGGTCTCGAACTTCCCCTTAAAGAGACTGTAATATGTGAATTCCACATGAGTTCTCGCGGTCGTTGCCCTTAAAAATCCCTCAAAAATAAGCAACTTGCCCGTTGACAGAGGAATTGCTCCTGACTATTATCATGTTCAGTTAAATGCGGTTGTAGCTCAGTTGGTAGAGCGTCTGCTTGCCATGCAGAAGGTCGTCAGTT
>JBBARF010000121.1:10900-11133 GCA_040399925.1 Bacteriovoracaceae bacterium | reverse complement strand
TCGCCGAATGGAATCGATCGAAGAGTGTATGAAACTTAATCCTCAGGATCTTTACTTGATTGCGACTAAAGTTCGCCGCTTCTCAACAGCACTTTCTTATTTGTATGAAGCTTATTATATTTCAAGTATCACGCTCAAGTACCTCAGTACTGAAAATTTCACGATGGAACGCTTCACTCAAGTGGCCAAAGAACTCTTCACGCTTGAAATTGAGCATGGTCGGGTCGTTAAAT
>JBBARF010000121.1:0-10890 GCA_040399925.1 Bacteriovoracaceae bacterium | reverse complement strand
TAAATACCCAGAAGCTTTTGCAGTTCCAATTATCAAAGATACTCTTGATTACCACCTGAACCAAAAAGTTCTCGAGCGTAATGATGACCGTAGTTACAAAGTTGTAGACGGTCACAAACTCGAAGAGCTGATTGAGAAATTTATCCGCGATCTGAACGATCAAGTGGCGATTAACTTAAAGTTCAACCGGTCCCTTCAGTGATTAAACTTTTACCCAATATGCGCTGGCTCTCCCTCCCTTCTTCTTTTGTTGGAGAGGACTGGAAAGAGGTGAGTGCAAAACTGGATGAAACCATCATCACTTCTGGCTTGGATTTAGCAGAAGAGTCGATTTATCTTCTTTATGATGCAGACCCCGAAAGGGCCCTTAAGGGTGAAGCTCACTGCAGAATCGCCCGCTCCGTCATTGGGCCCAAAAAAGACCCAGGAGCTCCCTTTACTCTCTCTGACTGGAAAGCTGCCCATGTCTTCCAGAAACGCCTAGAGGCGACTTCTTGGGACGGAATCTTCACCGAATCCATGAATGAGTGGAAGAAGACCGAAAAGAGCTATAAGGTGTTCATGCTTTGTATCAGAAGACGGATGAATCCAGCTCTTAGCCTTGAGACAGAAGCGATCTTCGCCGAATGAGGCTTGTCAGGTTACGGTAGGAGAGGTAATTTTTGATTTATTATTTGTATGCCCCAGTATATTTCGGAGGTGGGTTATAAGCGAGAAAGTTCAAGAGCCACGTGTAAACGATAGAATCCGTGCGCACGAAATCAGATTAATTGGTGATGATGGCAAAGCTTACGGAGTTGTCACTCTTGCCCAAGCAAGACTCATGGCCGATAACGAAGGGCTCGACCTTATCGAAATCTCTCCCAATGCAGCCCCTCCAGTAGTTAAAATGATGGATTACGGTAAATATAAATACCAAATTCAAAAGAAACTTGCCGAAGCGAAGAAGAAGCAGGTTGTCATTGATGTTAAAGAGATGAAATTCCGTCCAAACATTGAAAAACATGACTTGGAAGTTAAGATCAATCACATTGAAAAATTCCTTGATCAGGGCGATAAAGTTAAACTTCTGATGCAGTTCAGAGGTCGTGAGATGGCCCATAAAGAAATCGGTCTTGGTAAGTTCGACGAAATCGTGAAAGCGGTTTTAGAGAAAGGTGCCATTATTGAATCTCCATCTAAAATGATGGGTAACCGAGTGATCGCTATGGTCGCGCCGGGGAAGAAAAAATAGTAGGAAAACACTTTATCTTGGGTTTTACCCGTGATAACTTCATGCACTCTTTTAAGGGTGCATTTTTTTTGGGAGCGATATATGGCTAAAATGAAGACCAAACGTTCGGCAGCGAAACGTTTCAGAGTTACTGCTACTGGTAAGATCAAGTTTAAGAAAGCTTTTCTCCGTCACTTACTTGTAAACAAGTCTAAGCGTGGGAAGAAAGATAAAGGTACTCCAGGGTACGTTCATTCTGGTGACTACCATAATGCAGCTTCTTGTATTCCATACTTGGTCTGATCTTTGATGGAGCCTCTGGCTCCAATGAATATAGTTATTAACCAACAAGAGTAGTGAAACTGGGTTAAGAGGATAATATCCCCCCATGGAACGAAGAAGGAGAGCCAAATGGCACGAGTTAAACGGGGTTTTAAGGCCCGTCAAAGAAGAAACAAAGTTCTTAAACTAGCGAAAGGATTCCATTTCGATAGACGTACGAAGTTCAAACATGCTTCGGAAACTGTTCGTCGTGCACTTCATTACGCTTTCATCGGTCGTCGCCTTCTCAAGCGTGACGTTCGTAAACTGTGGATCGTACGTATCAATGCTGGTGCTCGCACTGTTGGATTGTCTTACTCACGTTTCATTGATGGAATGAAGAAAAAGAATATCGAGATCAACCGTAAGATGCTTTCTGAGCTCGCGGTTCACGATATGAATGCTTTTAAAGCTATCGCAGCAGCTATCAAATAGTTTACCGAAAGGGTCCGAAAGGACCCTTTTTTTTGGTCACAAATCTTGTTTTAAACAACCATTGTTTTATTTCTGCGTTAAATCCCCGTAATTGAGCCATAAACGGATTTTTTTTCCCTTGAATTCGCTACGATTACTGCTAACCTATTAATAATTCTGAAAAGATGACGATAAGCTTGTGAAACTTCATGGGAGATTTTCGATGAGCATGACTAAGGCAGACATTGTTGAACGTATCTATAAGGAAGCGGGATTCTCGAAAAAAGAAGCCGCTGAATTAGTCGATCTCGTCTTCAAGGTCATTAAAGATACTCTAGCTAAGGGCGAGAAAGTAAAAATCTCCGGATTCGGAAATTTTTCTATTCGCGACAAAGCGACACGAGTTGGGCGTAACCCACAGACAGGTACGGCGATGAACATTAGCGCAAGGCGTGTTCTAACGTTTAAGCCATCGCAAATTCTCAAAGAAGATATCACTGAGAGATATGCTCACCGTCTTGATGAGAGCGGGAATGAAAATACAACTCTTCCAATCAAAGAAGCTAAGCCACGTGCGCTGAGCTCATTCTTGAATAACGAAGATGATACTGACTACGGTGACGATAGTGATGATGACAACGACGAATAGTCCCGTTATCCTTTCTTAATGATTCCGAATAAATCTAATTTTAAATTTCAAGAACTCACCCCCATCACGGGGGTGAAGCCTTATGTCATCCGCTTTTGGGAAACCGAGTTTGAAGATATTTCTCCGGTTATTTCTGATCAAGGTCAAAAACTCTACGCTCGCAAAGATGTTGAAGCGATTTTAAAAATCAAAAAATTGTTGTTTGAAGATAAGCTTTCTATTCCGCAGGCGAAGGCCTTAATTATGTCCAATGAGATTGAAATTCAGGAGAGTACTGCTGGGGAAGAGAAGGGTGATGATCGGGCTTTTATTAAAGATGTTGTGGATAGTGCGCTGGCGATAATTCGTGAGATTAAAACAACGCGTGGTTGGTAAATTCGTTTGCGGTTAGATCATATTTGGGTTTTGGCTAAATTTTACACTTCGGTAAGTCGTCGGTAGGTTTTCCTTCAGTGATTCTTTTGAAATAATCCTCGGAACCCTTTTTCCATTCTTCGACGACGGCAGTTGCTGGCTTTATAGCGTCCACTTTCTTTTTAATGTCTTCGAAAGGCATGAATTGAGTTCTTGGTATGAGGATTTCGAAAAAGCATGTGAACTGCGGATCAAATTTTTTGGCGGCAGAGATGAAGTCAGCAGGCCTTAGCATGAGTAGGTCGTAAAACACGAGAGCTCTTACGACTAAAGGTAACTGACCAACAGGCTTGGTTAATAATGAAATTTTTACTAGTTCTGGATTTCCCGTCTCCTTGTATAGTTCTAAGACCTTGTCCCATTGTCTTCGGCTCTCATCCCTTGTTTTTGGATTCAATCCTTTAGAATTCTGAATTAAAAAGTCAGAATTGAGGTCGGCCCATGCCGGGAAATTCATAATTAGTAAGGCTAAAAGGGGAACTATATTCTTCATAGCTATAGATTACAGATTTTATACAATTAAGGAAGGGTAGGAGTTTAATAATGATCGATTTGAGCATATTTCTTTTAGTTTTTTCTCTTTCAGTGTTCGCACAAGAGGAGTGTCCGGCGCCAACAGAGCAAACAGCGCTGGAGGTCATGGACTTAATAAAAAAAACGCCAACAAATTTTATGCGAATGGAAGATTTTTTGCAGCGTCTTCCAAAAACAATGACTTCAAACTTCATCTTCGTTGCAGATTCGCGTAGTTTTCAAACGGCAAGTCGTGAAAATCCGCGTGTCATTTTAACTAGTCCGGACGCCGATGTTCGAATCACGTTCAACACTGATAAGAGTCAACGTGGATTCAATAACATTGAAATTTCTTTCTGGAATCCAAAAACTAAAAAGTTTGAATACACTGAACTCGTGTTTGATCCTAAAGCCGAGAAGGCACCGAAAGCTCACGGTGATACAGCTTGTACAACTTGTCACGGAAATCCTCCTAAACCAAACTGGGATACATATAACTACTGGTCTGGAGTTATTCCTTTCAATAAAGATGCGATCGTAAAAGATTCTGTAGAGGTTGGTTGGTACAAAAACTACCTTGGGAAAATCAAAGATAAAAAAGAAGGTAACCGTCTTCAATTCCTTACTCCTATTGAAGATGAAAAAGAAATTGATAATTCACTAGCCTCAAAAGGCTACATGACTCGTCAGTTCCTAAGTGAGAATGGTCCTCGGCTTGGTAGTGCAGGTGGTATTGCTACAAATCTTTTCGATAAGCTGCAGGCTCGTCAGCGTTGTGCTGAACAGACTCGTATGAAAAAAGATAAGAACTTTAATAAATTTAAATACCTTCTGGCGGCCATGCAGAATGGTTGCGGTGATTTAGAGAAGATGGTTCCGGGTTGGTTCCATAAAGCGGCCAATGATCATTTTTATGGCGCTCTGGAAGGATTCAAGAGCGGGGATGAAAAAGATAAAAATGTTTATAAGAAAAACATGTCTCAGATTGTTAACGATACAAGAAATCGTCAGCTAGGTATTCGTAAAGATAAAGATAATCGTCAGCGCTACTTCCTTGAAAAAGAACTTGGAAGTGTTGAAGCTTCTGGAAAAGAAATTCAGCACCAGATTGATAAAGTGGGTCTGAACGCCATCGGTATTGCTCCAGGGTCATTTAATGAAGATATCGGTGAGGATTCTGAAGATGTCGCCAATTACCGTTACTTCCTTGAGCCTTTCGGAGTTTCAGTTTCTCGCTTCTCGACATCGATTGACCCAACTTCTTATAGTTTCGCTGATACGTTCAGAGGGGATTATTTAGATGCAGCAGCTGCTGCTGGAATTAATAAAGAAATCCAAGACAAAAAGTTAGGTGGAAAAGATATTTGTGAAGCTTATAAAGACCTGAGTTTGGAGGCGATGAATGCTCCTGAACTCATGGTTAAGCTTCTTGCAGACTCTCAGGAATCTTGTAATAAGAAAAATGAAATGAATAAAGGAATTCTGGATCTCGAAAAAATCGAGCCTGGATTAGTTGAAGTTCAGGTTTCAAATATTCTCAATAACAGATGTGCCTCTTGTCACCAGGACATGCCATCAAATAATCTCGATTACTCAGTTGGTGGTGCGAAAGTATTCCCGTTTCGAAATATAAGTGATCTGAAAAAATTAATGACATCTCCTCAAGGGAAACTCGTCGGTTGGGCCGATAAGATTCATGATCGTATCAATCGTCCTCACAATTTTCCGGGAGCAATGCCTCTGAATGGACTGGTGAAACTTGAAGATGTTGAAAGAACGTTTCTAAATTCTTGGATCAAACAATTTACGTCCCCTGGGAAATCTCTTGAAGAGAATAATGGTTCGTATGAAGGTGGATCTGAAAAAGGTAAAAAACCTGCCTCTGAGAAAAAAGGTTCGGAAGAATGAAAAATTTAATTATCTTCAGTAGTTTGATTATGACTTTCTCAGCTCATGCAGTGAAAGTTGGGTCGATTAAAGAAAGATTTGATGCCTTTAATTGTCAGAAAGAAATAAAAAAACTGGAAACCACCTGGGGTGCCAAGGGTGAATGGAAAGGGCATATTATTGAGGACGGTAATCTTGCTCTCAAACGTCCTACGGATAAGTTTGCTAATTGGATTCTGCTTGAGAAATCGGCCAATGTTGAAGCGATCACGCTGATGAATCCGAAGAATGCTCAGAAAATTTCATTTGATTCTAAATGTAACCCGACGATGACTGCTTACAATCATCATCAGTATTCGATTCCTAAATCGATGGATGACACCAAGTTATTAACCCAAATGGTTAATAATAAGGAAGGGATCATTGTGATGTATTCTCCTGGAATGAATCACTCGTGGACTGCCATAGAACGTTTACAAAAGATTGGAAAAGAACAGAATCTCCCAGTTTCTTTTGTGATGGACCCTTTTGCTAGTGAAAAAGTCGCTAAAGATGAAGCTAAAAAACATCACGTCAGTCTGAACAGCTTTGAAAAGCTTTCAAGTCTTGAGCTGGCCTACAGGGACGCAACAATTCACTACCCAAGTTTCTTCGTTTACAAGAACGGAGCTATCGTGGGCAACATGATTCCAGGGCTCATGACTGAAGAAAAATACAATGCTGCCATTAAAAAGACTTTGGGGAAATAATATGAAAAATATTTTTGTAGCGATTCCATTTCTGACTATCATGTCGAGTGTGGCAATGGCCCAAAACGATGCCTTGTTTACTCCCAAAGATCTTAAGAATATTGATTGTAAGCTCAACATTGCGCCTCTTGAAAAAGAAGTCGATCTGGGTGGACAAGTTCCGCAGTTTTTCTTCAAGCCTATTCCGAAGACGGGACCTAATGATAAGCGTGATGATGTTTCGCTCATTCTGAGCGGTGGTAACTATTCCATGGATATGAAGAACGGAAAACTGGGGAGAATTCCTGGTCCTTATGATGGAGTTCCAACACCTGATGGAGAGTTTATCGTTTCTCCTGCCCAGGGTGGACACATTACTTTTTACGATAGAAATGATATTGAAAAAAAGAGTCCAAACGATTTTACCTATGATGACCAGAGTTCTGATAAAGATACCTTGAATGGTGTTTATCACTCGATGGGTGTATTGGATCAGAAGAAAAATGCAGATGGTTCAAAAACTGTTACTTATAGAGCGATCACTGACACCATTACGACTTCCGGTGATGATGAAAAAAACAACACTCTTCAATTCAAAGAATATACTTTCAAGATTTCTCCTAACGGTACTAAAGAATTGACTGGAACTAACGGTGCTCCACAATTTCTTTGTAGCAACTATCCTAATCATATGATGAAAACGCCCATCATTTCAAAAGATGGGAAGATGCTTTCAGTCTATAACGCTGAAACCGGCACAAGTGTTATTTACGATATTCAGAAAGATTCGAATGGGAAATCCGTTTGTAAGACCAAGAAAGATTTAGGTTTTGCTGCTTCTAAAATGGAATTCTCTCCAGATGGTAAGAGAGTTGTTTTTGCAATGAACTCTCTTGGAACTACTCCTTCTAAGGTTGACTGGTACAACTCACCTGATACAGCGACTCATAACATGAACGTTTATACTTATGATTTTAATTCAGACAACTTGAATAAAATCTCATCCCAGCCGAACGGTAATGCGTATTACCCATCATTTAGTAATGATGGTGAGGATGTCGTTTGGTTGTCTCAGGAATTGGGAAATAAAAACGGATCTGACAATACTAAGTACTCTATAAAACGAATGGCGCTTAAAGATTCACCTTCGATAAAGTTTGTTGATCTGTCTCAGATGAGAAGTTGTAAGTTGACGGATAATTCAACCATGGCCCTCCTTGCTATCGGTAAGCTTTGGGAAGATGTTTGTTCAGATTTGAATACAAATATGAACGTCTCTTCTTTGACCTCATTACCTCTTTCTCTGTCTAATGAAAGTTGTTCGAACATGGTGAAAAAATACTGGAATACTAATAAAGCTAAATTTGCAGACAAGGAATCACTGAACTTGAAATTAGATACGGGAAGACTTGATGGCTCTGCACCACTGAGTGCTAGCGATCAGGTTTTTTATAAGAACAAGATCCTGGCCTTGAAAGAAGCAGATCTTCTTAAAACATGCGAAGGGTTAAAAGATCCGTCTACTCAAAATAATAACGTTACTTTGCAAGCAACCGGTAATGTTGAGAAAGGGACTAACCCTATTCAAGACTGTATTCAGTGTCACAACCAAGGGGCGAATTATATTCCTTTTGATAAACCTGAAAAATTGGGTCCCTGGAAAAAGAAAATGCTTCTCCACGTGATGACTGGGAACATGCCTAGAAATATGCCCCTTTCTGTTGAGGATCGTGCAGAGCTCATTGAATATCTGGAAATGATTGATGATTCAGGCGTAGAAGAAAAAAAATAAATTTGATCTCGTAAGAGCAAAAAAAGAACGCAATTTGCGGTCTTTTTTTATTATCGTCTTTTAATTTTAAGTGCATTTTCCAACACGGGTACAGATCAGTTCAACATCCCTAAGTCCTTCACTTCCGAGGTGAAAGCGAATTTTGGTGTTATAAATGGGAAGCATGAAAGGGACTTTGATATTTAAATGCATTCCGGCTTCATCACTTTCTAGATTTACCTGATGAACCGTACGATCACCAATCATCACTTCAGCGCTTTCAATGGCGCTTAAGTCATTACTAAACACCTCGGCCTTGATCTCATAACCTTTGCCCGACTTATCTTTACCAGAGTCTTTGAACTCAACATGGATCTCTACGGATTCACTCGCTTTAAGCTTCTGGAGCTGATCTGATAGTTTGTTTGTCTCAGAGATACGTGTCTCGAGAGAATCTAAACTAGACGGTGTTCTGTGCGGTTTAAGAGGGGCACAAGCAACGACGGCAAAAGCCAGGGCGAGAGGAAAATATTTTTTCATTGGTTCTCCATTAGTCTTCCTGCTTATCGGATTTAAAGGCGAATAGTTTAGTCGGATATTGGAGAGGGTTTAAACTATTGTTTTGTCGAGAAAGTCTTTAAGGTCTGAGGTCCAGAGGGTGCCTTCGAAGTGAGATCCAATGATTGTGAGATGGGCCAGAAGCTTCTGTTTTGAATCCCTGAAATACTGATCGAGCATGAGCTTTAACTCGGGATAAGCACCGGAGGCGAGCATCGCCTGAAGGCGTGCGTAAGTGAGTTTTAATTCCAGAAGCGCGCTTTTCGGATGATTGAGAAAAGGATTGATACTTTTCTCGTGAGGACTCAACTCCGCCGTATTGAGATCATCTAAGTCATCCAGTAATTGGAAAGAGACGCCGATGTCTCGTCCGAGGCGAAAAAAAGTCACAACATCTTTGAGTGATTTTTTTTGAGTTGAAAGTTGATAGGTTCCGAGAGTTGCGACCTGTAACAGACGCGAGGTTTTTAACTCGTGAATACGAACGACCTCTTTGAGAGACAATTCACCAAAAGTTGAAAGATCGAGGAATTGACCCAAGACAAGTCCACGGGCGCCTGTCGCCCAGGTGAAAAGTTTTTGAACATCTGGATTCTTTGTTTTCTGTACTTCATGAAAAGAGCTGATCAAAAGGGCGTCTCCAGCAAGGATCGCTTTCCATTCACCAAACTGCGCGTGAGTAGAGAGTTTACCGCGTCTCATGGCATCATTATCCATCGCCGGTAAATCATCGTGAACGAGTGTATAGGCATGATGAAGTTCAATCGCTGCCGCCAGATGGATGACTTTATCCAGAGGCATTTTCAAATCATTTGCTAACGCCAAAACTAAGCGCGGACGAAAAAGTTTTCCGGCAGGGAAAACGGCGTAATCCATAATGCGTGAAAGTTCTTCTGGGAAGCTGGTATTTTTAAGAGCATTTTGAATGGCAGAGTTGATCACGAGACTCCTACGGCGCCATTGGTTTTGGAGCACCCAGTGTTCCACCGAGTTTTAACTGATAGAAACCATCTCGTTGCGTGAATGACTGAAACATCATATCGATAATGGGCATTGATTGCTTGAATGAGTCCGAGAACGCCATCTCTCCGGTTAATTCAAGAGGAGAAAATGCGATCCCTGTATTCATGAGTTCAATCTTACCTTTGAAGTTCGCGCGAATAGGAGAATCAGGATCTCCAATTATAAGTCGATCCACGGCCACTCTCGGAGGAGTTTCTGAGTTGGCCTCAACGTAGAATTCATTGAGCTTCATATTCGGAAGCGTGAAGCTCTCAATACTTTGAGAAGGAATCTGAAGATCTTTTGACTGGGCCTTAAGGCTGAGTTTATTAATTAAATTCCCTTCCATGAGCAGATTAAGATCAACTGTTACAGAACCGGCGAGTTTGAAACTCCCACCCAGTAAAGGTTGCAGACGGTTAAGCACAAGCTTTTGATCTTTAAGTCTGATCATCTGCTTACCAATACCCTGAACGTAATAAAGGGAAACGGGTTGACCCGCAATTTCTGAATCCAAACGGAAAGGCAGGCCGAAAGGAGAAAAGCTGATGAAGTGATAATTGAGTTTAACAAAATTGAATTTCAAATCTTCGCCCTGGCGACCTAAACATAGGGCCGGAACAACCAGATCAGAAACAATGATTTTGGGCATGAGCCATTCCATCCGGATTTCATCAAAACTCGGATTACAGCCCGGATTATTCTTCGTTAGAAGTTTAATCTGAGACTTAAGTTTCTCCCCAATTGGGTAGAAGTTAAGGAAGGCCATAGAGAAGAGAAAAAACGTCAGGAGAAAGTAAAGGATGAACTTGACTTTAGATTTGTACTGAATTTCATCGAGAGAAATAATCTCAGCTGATGAAGCGGCCATTATTCCGGCTCCGCATTTTGAGAGACAGCACTATAGTGGATCGCATGGAAATTTCCCTGCAACAGTTCAGTTTCTGAATTTCTATTTATGTTTACGGATTGGATACGAAATTTTTCTCTTTGAATCATGACGGTAAAAGTATTCATGAGTTCATCGGTTGAGAAATTACTGAAGCTGAAAGTTGCCTCTGATTTCATCACATTACCTGTGATCGGATCTGAAGCGAATTCACCCACTTGGATTTTAGACAGATCAACTCCGCCACCAGAGAGTAAGTTTGAGAGACGTGAAGTCATCATCGATGAGCTATCAATCGGACTTTGAGAAACAATTTGGGGAGAAACATCACGAAGACCCTGACTCTGACCGATAATTTCGTTGGCCTTGGCGATAATGGACTTACGAAGGTTAAGATCCTCAGTGAGTTTGCCATTTTGCCAGTAGATAAATCCAGTAGCGACAAGTTACGGTGGGAGGGATTCTCGCCCTCCTTGTCGCTAATGCTTTTATGGATGGACGAGATCTTGATTTATGATGAACTTCAAGATG
>JBBARF010000120.1:0-11301 GCA_040399925.1 Bacteriovoracaceae bacterium | reverse complement strand
CATATTTTTCAAAAAGATCTTTATGAGTTTTATGCCATTGATTGACGTATTCCTGATAACTCACCTTCGCTTTCTGAGCATTCTGCATAATTGCCACACCATGCTCATCAGAACCACTGATATGGATCGCACGTAGGCCCTGAAGCTTCTTGTGGCGAGTAAAGATATCAGCTGGGAGGTAAACTCCAGCGATATGGCCGAAATGAATAGGCCCATTGGCATAGGGAAGAGCAGAGGTGATCAAATACTTCATAAGGCCTCAAATAAGGGGTGTTTACGATGGTTTTCAGTGTAACAAAGTAAGGTCTTTTTTGTCTTTTGATTTTGACACTTTAACCCCCTTTTTTTACTCTCCAGACACATGATTTCCCTGACTGGATTAAACCCTGAACAACGCGAAGCTGCCGAAACGGTGGAAGGCCCTGTATTAATCCTTGCGGGAGCAGGTTCAGGCAAGACCAGAACCGTCACCTATCGAATTGCGCACATGCTGGTCAATCTCAAAATTCCCGGCAAACAGATCCTCGCCGTAAGTTTCACCAATAAAGCTGCCACGGAAATGAAAGAACGGGTTTCTCATTTATGTGATTCAAAGAGTCGCAAAGGCATTACTCTTTCAACCTTCCATTCTCTCGGCATTCGCATCCTGCGCGAAGATATTCACCATCTGGGCTACAACAATCTTTTTACGATTTATGATCAGGCCGATCAGATGAGTATCGTGCGTGAAGGTCTAAAGAATTATCGTTCAGAAAAATCTTTTGATCGCGGGACCATCATGTCTAAGATTGGTCTTCTAAAAAACCAGGGTGTATCAGCCGCGGAGTTCCCAAAGAGTAAGTACTACGATCCTGAAAATAATTACGATGGCGCCACTGAATATGTTTATCACTACTATCAGGAAAAACTTCAATTCTATAATGCGCTTGATTTTGATGACATTCTTTTCCTGGTCGTAAAACTCTTCCGCGAGCACCCAGAAATCGCCAAAAAATATTCAGAACGCTTTAAGTACATCATGATCGATGAGTATCAAGATACCAACAGCCTTCAGTTCTCTCTCATTCAGGCACTCACCAGTACTCACCAGAATATCTGCGTGGTGGGAGATGACGATCAGGCGATCTATGGCTTTCGTGGTGCCGATATTTCAAACATCCTGAATTTTGAAAAACAATATACTGATGTGAAAGTTATTAAGCTGGAAGAAAATTACCGCTCAACCTTTCCCATTCTCGATCTCGCCAACCAAGTGATCAAAGACAGTCTCGGTCGAAAAGAAAAGACCATGCGGACGGCACAGATGGAAGGTATCCTGCCTCAAATGTGGGCCACCGGAGACTCAGATCATGAAGCTGCCGTTGTGGTGGAAGAGATTATTAAACTGCAATCCAATAGTGTTCTGCTCTCTGATATAGCGATCCTTTACCGCTCTAATACTCAGGTACCACCTTTTGAGGATCAGCTGCGTATGGGCCAGGTTCCCTACAATATTATCGGTGGTCAGAAGTTCTATGAGAAAAAAGAGATTAAGGACCTAATTGGCTACTTATGTCTTATTCAAAATACGCGAGACGAACTCGCCTTGAGACGGGTCGTTAACGTTCCCAATCGTGGCGTAGGCTCAGTCACCTTGAATAAGAACCTGGTTCTAGCAACAGAACAAAGACGTCACCTGTTCCAGGTTTTTGCTGATGAACAGGAACATGAAGGAATCAGAGACTTCATCGCCATCATTAAACGTTATCAAATCATTTTCAACGAAAAGCCTCTGCTTCAGGCCATGTCTCAACTTATTGATGAGATCAATTATTATGATTTCATCGAGAAGAGTTACGATTCTGCCAAACTCGCTCAACGAAAAAAAGATGATGTAAAAAACTTCCTCATGGCAGCCGATCGTTTCCAGGATCGCTATCAGGAAGAAGCGACTCTTAAAAACTTCGTGGAAAGGCTTCTACTTGCTGACGCCCACGATGCTCAAGGTCCTGGTGATGGCTTTAAAAAGAATGAAGTCACGCTCATGACCTTGCATGCTTCTAAAGGTCTTGAATACGACAATGTATTCCTGATTGGTATGGAAGAAGAACTTCTTCCCCACAAAAAAACCATTCAGGATAATTCTGATATCAATGAAGAACGTCGTCTGTGTTATGTCGGCGTTACTCGCGCTCGAAAGAAACTCATCATGAGTTACGCCAAAGAGCGCAAGATCTATGGCAAGATGATCCCTCGCTTTAAGTCCCGTTTCGTCATTGAGCTCACTCGATGTTATAAAGAAGTAGATCGCACCAACTTTGGTGACATGTCAGAGGATGAGGTTAAGGATTTTAAGAAAAACTTTTTTGGCAGCTTACTGGATACACTAAAATGAAACAATTATTAAACATGATAGCTGGCCCTCACAATTGGCTCGCAGATAAAGACTTTATCTGGTGGCCTTTCTCATTCCTTAGACCCAACCCCAAAGAGATCATTACTTTCAAGCATACGCTACTCATGACTTTATGTTTTGGTGGTCTGTCGTTTTTAATGTTTGTCTGTTTTGCTGTTGCCAACAATGCCTTAACAGCTGATTCACTGGTCTCAACTTTTATGTTTTGCTTTCTGGGATTTTTAGTTTGGTTTAATGGGGTGACGAAACCTTTCTGGAACTACCGCGCGAAACAACTTAATAGCTAATTAACAAGTGCGCCTGCTCCTTGGCATCCTGCCACCGCAGGCATACATGCCTTGTAAGCTTCGCTTACTCCTGGCAATAAAAAAGGCCATCCCTGGCCTTGATTTATCCATCCTTGGAAGACCTCGTCCTGATGGTCATTTATTTTTTGATTGAGATACCGGTGCTGAATCCGGAAGTTCATCCGAAATTGTTTTATCCGAAACATATCCCTGAACGACATAACTTCTCGGAAGAAAAATGCCCAGAGTCAGAAATGAGATCAGATTGTTTTCAGGACTTTTTGGTTCATAGACGACAACTTTTGAAATGCCGTCGTATCCAGCTTCACGAACGACTTCATCAATTAAAACAGTATGGTGATCTGGATCTATTCCCCAGAACATAAAATTGCGGTCACCCGAAATTTCGATCAGCTTTGTTTGTGAAGGATTTCCATCAAAAGAAACAGGTACGGTTCCATTAGATCTAAAGTGCATTGTTGTACAACTAACTAAAGATAAACCAAGAACTAAGAAGGATAAGTTTTTCATAACTTAATTCTTTAGGTCGCGGATCAAGATGTCAAAATTTTTTTAACGATGCTCGAAAGTCGGTTTCTTTTTATCCATCATTCCATCTAGTGCACGAAAGTGGTCCGATGATCTTTGAGTGATGCCTTGATACGCAGACATGAGTTCAAGGTGTGAATTTAAATCATTTTCGTAAGCATGGATCACTGCTTTTTTAGTCATTTGCAAAGCAATCGGAGGAAGTGAGGCAAGTTTTTGAACGAGAGATTCAGTCTCAGAAACCAAGTTAATCGGTAGGACCACTTTAGTTACTAAACCAATTCTGTATGCTTCATCGGCACTGACTGTTTCGCAGGTTAAGGACATCTCCATCGCTTTTCCAAAACCAATCAAGCGAGTTAAAAAGAAGGCCCCACCATCACCAGGCACTAACCCTACCTTGGCAAAAGTTTCAGCAAAGCTGGCTTCAGTCGAGGCAACTCGCAAATCACACATCGCCGCCAGATCACAACCTGCACCAACCGCAGCGCCATTGACCATCGCGATGATCGGTGTTTTCATCCGGGACAATGTTTGTGGTATTTGCTGAATGCCATATTGATAAGCTTCACGAAGCTCATTAGATTCTCCGGCAAACATTCCGGTTTTATTTTTCATCGCTTTGATATCGCCACCAGCACAGAAATTTTTTCCAGTACCAGTCAGGACCATCACACGAATATCCTGATCATTATCGGCATATTTTAAAACATGAACCAGATTTTTTACCATCTCAGTTGAGTAAGCATTACTCGCTTCTGGTCGGTTAAGAGTAATCCACAAGGCGTGGTTTTTCTTCTCAATCAGGAGATCGACAAAAATCTGTGAATAAAAACTCATACTTTACCTGTATTTAAATAAGTTCTAAGAAATTTTGATTCAGTCTGACGATGAACCTGATCAAGGATGTATTTGGATGCCTCGGAAAGCTTTTGAATATCAATGCCGGTCTCTAATCCCTGAGACTGAATCAAGTACCAGGCATCTTCAGTAGCGACATTCCCTGTAGCTCCCTTCGCATACGGACAACCACCAAGTCCACCAGCTGAAGAGTCGAAAGTTGTTATCCCCTCTTCGAGCGAAACCAGAATATTGGCGGTAGCAAGTCCTCGGGTATCATGAAAATGACCGGCGAGCTTTTCAACCGGAAATTCTTTTTTAAGAACTTTGAGATATTCTCGGACTTGTTTAGGAGTTCCTACACCGATGGTGTCACCGATTGAACACTCATAAACCCCTAGTTTAAAAAATCTCTCAATAACTGAGCTGAGTTTTTTAACATCCATGTGGCCCTCGTATGGGCACCCAAAAGCTGTAGAGATGTAACCACGAATTTTCACTCCGTCTTTTTTGGCTTCCTGAGCAACTTCGGCCATACGCTCAAAAGTCTGATCAACAGTGGCGTTTACATTTTTTAGAGCAAAAGTATTAGAAGTGGCGCTAAAAAGAGCAATCTCTTTAACATTGAGACTCTGGGCCGTCTCATAACCTTTTATATTGGGTACGAGACAAGGAAGGCAGATATTTTTTCCCGCAAGGAGTTGGTCGACTTTAGTATAAAGTTCAACAGCATCACTCATTTGAGGAATTGAAGAAGGCTTAACAAAACTTGTGATCTCGATAGTTTTTAGTCCGGTCTCACTCAGTTTTCTAATGAATTCGAGCTTCACTTCCGTAGAAAGAATCGCTTTTTCATTTTGAAGACCATCACGAGGACCAACTTCAACGATCTTGATCATAACTACTCCACTTCGGCGAGAATGACTCCGCCTTGAACGAGTTCGCCAATTTTATAAAAGATCTTTTTAACTTTGCCGTCTTTATCTGAACGGATGGAATGCTCCATCTTCATGGCTTCAAGAATCAGGATAGGTTCACCCTTCTTCACTTCACTGCCAGCTTCCTTAACAATTTTAAAGATTTTACCAGGCATGGGAGACGCAAGTCCTCCAGCGTGACCTGCACCCTTCTTCATTTTTTTAGCAGGCCCATAAACAACGGCTTCTCTACCATTGCTTATAACCATGGCATCGCCATCTCGGCCCGCAGTTCCGAGTGACGCTTTGAAACGCTGACCATTATCCAGCACCATTTCAAAACCATCTTTACTCACAAGACTGTAGGTATAAGCTTTGCCATTCAAACTAAAACTGACAATATTGCCGTCTTTATTATAATCTTGAACTTTGATGTCCAGGCCGTTTATCGTAAATGATTTATCCATAATTAATTCCTAAAACCTGTTAATTCCGTCCATGGTGTTTTTAAAGTACCCGCCATCGTTGATTGTTTATTCTGAGATGTTTCAGCAAAACAAACGGCTGCAATGAATGCTGCGTAGTCTGAGTCTGAAAATTTTAGGGGTTCGAGATCTGCTTTATGATCGGGAATAAAATGAGTATGCGTATGCCCTTTAACAAAATCCTGATGACCTAAAATACGTTTCAAGTAATCACGATTCGTTTTCACGCCTAAGAAGAGAACTTCATCCAGACTCTTAATCGATTTTGAAATCGCGATTTCTCTGTCTTCTCCCCACACAACTAACTTGGCGAGCATAGGATCATAGTTAACCCCGACTTCAGTGCCATCAAGGAATCCACAATCAAGACGGACGTCTCTCAGTGTTGGAACACCGATTCGGTCAATCTTACCAATTGAAGGCATAAAGTTATTGTCTGGATCTTCTGCATAGATTCTACATTCAATAGCCTGTCCCTTCTGCTTAATCTCTGCTTGCGACATCGGCAGTTTTTCTCCCTGAGCAACCATGATCTGGCATTTCACCAAGTCTGATCCTGTTACCATTTCGGTCACGGGATGCTCAACCTGAAGACGCGTATTCATCTCAAGGAAATAATATTTTCCATCAGGGGCCAGAATAAATTCGACTGTTCCTGCTCCACGATAATTAATCCCGGAAGCAATTTGCACGGCCGTATGACAAATTTTAAGTCTCAACTCATTAGTAATATTTGGAGCAGGCGTTTCTTCCACAATTTTCTGATAACGGCGCTGGATAGAGCACTCTCTTTCAAAAAAGTGCAAATGGTTACCGTGAGTATCAGACATTAATTGAACTTCAATGTGTCGAGGATTCACGACGTATTTCTCAATCAGAACTTTGTCATTTGAAAATGCTTTAAGGGCCTCAGATTTGGCCCCCGAGATAGCTTCAATCAGCTCACTATCCTGATGAACAATTCTCATCCCTTTACCACCACCGCCTGCCGAAGCTTTAATCAGGACCGGATAACCAATCTCTTTGGCTTTTTTAGCAAGGTGATCAACGTTCTGATCATCCCCGTGATAACCGGGGATCATAGGAATATTAATTTTCTCAAGCGCCTGCTTAGAACCAATCTTATCTCCCATGAGAATGATGGATTCGGCAGTCGGTCCAATGAAAATGATGCCAGACTTCTCGACAAGATTGGCGAACTCGGCATTTTCCGATAAAAATCCGTAACCCGGATGAATGGCATCCGCTCCGGATTTCTTTGCGATATCAATCAATTTAGTTTTATTTAAATAAGTATCAGACAGGGCCCCAGTTCCTAATGAGTAGGACTCATCTGCATAGAGCGCATGAGGAAGAAGTTTGTCATCCTCTGCGAAGACCGTAACAACCTTGATTCCCATCTCTTTGGCCGTCTTTAATACACGAAGAGCAATCTCTCCACGGTTAGCAACTAAGATCTTTTTTATTTTCATGCTTTCATCCATATTGGTTTATCTTTTTCAAGCAATGCTCTCATTCCTTCTTGTCCTTCTGCACTCACTCTTCTTTCAGTGATCATGACACAGGCGAAATCCTCAGAGCCTTTGAGATTCTTAACAACTCCACGAATAAGCTTTTTCGCCTCACGCGCGGCTTCTGGTCCTGCTGCCAAAAATTTCTTTTTTACTTCTTCTATTTTTTGATCCAGTTCACTTGGCAGAACCACTTCATGAACAAGTCCCATCTTCTTGGCTTCATCCACAGAGAATCTCTCTCCCGACAAAAACCAGGCTCGAGCATTTGATTCCCCGATTTTTGAAATGCAGTAAGGAGAAATCACCGCAGGGATTAACCCCAGACGAACTTCAGTGAAGCCCATCATGGCGTCTCTCACTCCTATAACGTAGTCACAAACAGAAACTAAACCAACCCCACCGCCTAAGGCAGCTCCATTGATTCTTCCAATGATTGGAGTATTGCATTCGTTGATGACACCGAACATTCGAGCGAGTCTTTTCGAATCTCTTAAATTTTCTTCTTTAGAATAGTTTTTCATGGCCTTCATCCAGTTCAGATCGGCACCAGCACAAAAACTATTTCCTTTGCCTGAAAGGATAATGAGTCTTTCATCTTTGAATGATTCAAATAATGAAATCATCTCTTCAATAAGTTCGGCATTAAAAGCATTATGAAGTTCCGGTCTATTAAGCCAGACTTCTTTAACGCCTTTTTCTTTCTCGGTAACTTCTAAAAACTTCATGTTACATCCTGAAAACACCCCAGCGTGGATCTGGGAATTCTTCGTTATGAGTTACACTCAGGCAAAGCCCGAGGATGTCTCTGGTTTGAACAGGATCAATGACTCCGTCATCCCAGAGTCTTGCAGATGAGTAGTAAGGAGATCCTTCTTTTTCATATTTATCGAGAATCGGTTGTTTGAATGCAGCCACTTCTTTATCAGACATAGCAGGCTTGCCAGCAACTTTGAGACCATCTTGCTTAACAGTCGCCAGAACATTTGCCGCCTGCTCTCCACCCATGACAGAGATTCGAGAGTTCGGCCACATGAAGAGAAAGCGAGGATCAAAAGCTCGTCCACACATTCCGTAGTTCCCTGCACCGAATGAGCCACCAATGATGACGGTAAACTTCGGAACCTTCACTGTTGAAACTGCAGTCACAAATTTGGCTCCGTTTTTAGCGATACCTTCATTCTCATACTGCTTACCAACCATGAAGCCAGTAATATTTTGTAAAAACACTAAGGGAATTTTTCTTTGACCACACAGTTCAATAAAGTGAGCCGCCTTCAATGAAGACTCCGAAAACAGAATTCCGTTGTTCGCTACTATTCCCACCATGTAGCCGTGAATTTTGGCAAATCCCGTTACCAGTGTTGAGCCGTATCTTTCCTTGAATTCCTGAAACTCAGATCCATCCACCATGCGAGCGATAATCTCACGCACATCAAAGGGCTTTCTCGTATCGCTTGAAAGAACGCCGTAAATCTCTTCAGCTTTATAAAGCGGAGCTTTTACTTCGGTTTTGATAAACTTCGCCTGATTCTTAGTTCTATAATTCAATGTCTCAATAATATTTCGACAATTCTCAAGCGCATCTTCTTCGGTTTCAGCAAAATAATCCGACACTCCCGATTTAGAAGTATGAACATCTGCTCCACCCAATTCTTCGGCCGTCACTTCTTCGCCAGTGGCCGCTTTAACTAACGGAGGTCCACCAAGAAAGATGGTTCCATTACCTTTAACGATAATAGTCTCATCACTCATCGCAGGAACATAAGCTCCACCTGCTGTACAAGATCCACAAACAACTGCAATCTGAGGAATCCCCAAAGATGACATCGTTGCTTGATTATAAAAAATTCTTCCGAAGTGTTCTTTATCCGGAAAAACTTCATCTTGCTTCGGAAGGAATGCCCCACCCGAATCAACCAGATATATACATGGCAATTTATTTTGGAGTGCAATCTCTTGAGCTCTGAGATGTTTTTTCACCGTAAGTGGAAAGTAAGTCCCACCTTTAACGGTCGCATCGTTTGCAACAAACATACATTCAACGCCATGGACGAGACCAATCCCCGTAACAACACCTGCTCCAGGAACATCTTCTTCGTAAACCTCTTCACCTGCGAGAGTTGAAAGTTCTAAAAAAGGAGATCCTTGATCAAGAATCTTTTCAATTCTCTCACGCGGAGGAAGCTTCTTGCGGGCCTTATGCTTTTTAACAGCATCCTCTCCGCCGCCCTGACGGACTTTTTCAATTTTCTTTTTGAGTTCGAGCGCTAAGCCCCGGTGAAATTCAGTATTAATTTGAAAATCTTTTGAACTCGTATCAACATGAGAAGCCAAAGGTTGCATAGACACCACTTTGTGAATAAATATAACGATTTAGTCTAACGTGAGGTAAGTGTCCCGACAATCTTTTGGGCTAAGCGCTAAAGAGATAAATTATTGTTTATCAGTCCGTTAACATAGTACTGAAGGTACGCTTTTAGGAGCGGAAGCTGGGAGAGGTGCGCATCTTTTAAATCCCCTGTCTCCCAGTCATAAATCATCGCTTTCTGCTGATTAAATTTATCCAATATAAGAACCTGCTTCTCCGAAACAGCAAACAAACTCCCACTGTCATTATTCAGTGCCAATCCATCTTCCAAGGTAAACATACTCACGGAAGTCAGCGGTAGCTCTCCTTTCACCTCGACAAAATCTAACACCGTTCTAGGAATATCCGCATGTTGTGTAACTTTTGTATTCGTTTGGTTATCCCAATTGAATTCGGGAAAATAAATCAGAAGGGGAACTCGGTACTGCCCAATCATATTCTGGAATTTAGACGTTTCAAGTTTTTGAGAATGATCGGCCGTAATAATAAAGACTGTATTCTTAAACCATTCTTTATTTTTAATCTCATCAAAAAATTCTTTTAGAGATTGATCGGTGTAACCAATACTTTCATGAATCTCAAGCGTCCCTTTGGGAAATTTTCCTTTCAAGCTCTTAGGAACTGAATACGGCTGATGAGAGCTGAGAGTAAATATACCCGCTAAAAAAGGGGCCTTCATCTCATCAATTTTTTTTGCAGAAAATTTTAAATACGGCCCATCAAAAATCCCCCAAGTCCCATCAAAATCTTTTTTCTCTGGATAATCTTCCCGGGAATAATATTTTTGAAATCCATTCGCCAGCGTATAGGATTCAAACCCCATCGTACCTCTTGAGCCACCGTGAAAAAAAGCACTCGAGTATCCAGCATCTTTGAGAATACTTGGAAAACAATTAAATTTATTACCCTGAAAACCAGACTTACTTATCGGTTCATCAAGTAATGATGGCAAACCACAAAGAATGGATGGCAAAGCCTCAATCGATCGTCTGCCATTCGCAAAATGCTTGCCAAAAAAAAGTGATTTGTGACTAAGTTCAGATAAAAAAGGAGTGAATCCTTTTTCCATATACTCAAGAGAAAAGCTCTCAAGAATAATGACCACAACATTGGCATGCTGAATACCCTGAATCCCATCTCGAAAAGCACGCTCGTTAAGAATAATCTCCTTGGCCGCATCGTCTGATTTAAAATATGTGAGTTTGCTCAGTGTTTTATTTTTGAGTGTGCGCATGAAATGATAAGGCGTATTTAAAACGAGATGCCCCAATTCATTTTGTCCCTGAATAAATGCCGATTGAACACTAATCGATTTATTCTGGATCCCTCCACGAATTCCCGTGAAGGCCATTCCAAGAGTCAAAACTCCCGAAAGTGTATATCTCCAAAAGGGAGTCTTGCCCGCTTTAACTTGAAAGTAACGAAAATCAAAAAAATAAAAACTAATCGCAAACACCAACGCTATTAAAGGGAAGTACCAATAGTTCATCGTAATCTGTGGCAGCTGTGCCCAGATATCATCAGCGATAGCAAAGAAATCCATAGAAAGTCTTTTCCCCATGAACATAAACAGTTCATAGTCGTTAAGACTCACGATAATCCCGACAGTGTTAACTAGAACAAAGAGAAACCTTTCGAAACTTATAAACTTGGAATTTGTGCTCGAAACGAGCGAGAGAAGAAGAAGAGGAATATTGAGAAGACAGATAGCCGCGATATCAAACCGAACTCCTAAAAAGAAGCTCTCAAATATAGCATTAGGCTGAAACCTTTTATAAACGTCGAGGTGATAGAAATAGAACCCAATTCGCAGAAGAGAATACGGAACTAGCAAAAAGAGAAAACGCAAAATTATGCGTCTGTGTTGATTAGTGAATATCATTTGGATTTATTCTAAAATAAAAAAGCCACCGTGAGGTGGCTTTTTTTTATAATTAAGAGGGTGC
>JBBARF010000119.1:0-11556 GCA_040399925.1 Bacteriovoracaceae bacterium | reverse complement strand
GCTTTTATCTTCGTGTACCAAATTCTCTGCCACGAGTGAAAGAATTTGAGGAATGGATTCTAGATCAATCCAAAAAAGTAACTCCTTAGTCTCAAGCGAGAAAGGCGCTGAAGTATACTAGGAATGAATGGTCTTCCTTGATCAACTGTTTTACAAATGGTGAGTACAAAATTGATAATAACTACATTGAAAGCCACATTCGTCCCTTCACCATCGGCTGCAAAAACTTGATGTTCTCAGTGAAGCCAGAGAGTGCTGTTGAGAATGCGAAAGGAAACGGTCTTGATCCGTTTGATTACTTGAATATAGTTTTTACAAAGTTACAGTTTGCCAAAACGGAGCGGGATTTTTTGGATTTACTGCCGGTCAAGATCTAGATCCATGGTTTAAAGGATCGCTTACAAAGATTCTCAAGAGATTTTGAGATTGATCATACGGCCTTGAAAAAGTTGTTTCAGCAGTCACAACGTAGAGTTAAGTTTGATTTCTAACCCACTAATTTTAGACGTGAGCATGGTTCATTTGTTAAGAGCAACACTGTTTAAGTAAGGCCGTTTAAAAAGACTTAAAATCTAAACTTAAATATCTTCTCAAAAATCAGGGCCCTTTTTTCGAGGGCCCTGATTAGATTTATAAATAGCGGAATCAGAATAAGCTTTAAATTAAACTTTGAAGCCTTTGAGTTTGTCTGCAAGTGTAGAGGCCTGAGCGACTTCTGGCTTGTAGTTCGACTTACACTCGCCAGAGGCGATCGCTTTCATAGAAAGAGCGATTTTCTAAGCTGTTTTGTCGATAGAGATAACGATAGCTTTAACTTCGTCGTATTTAGCAACTTTGTCAGCTGGCTTCTCTAGGCGCTCTTCAGAGATATGAACGAGACCTTCGATTCCAGTCTCAAGCTCAACGAATATACCGAATTCTGTGATACGAACTGCTTAATCTTCGATAGGTGAAGCAAGAAGGACAGTCCAAATTAGCGCGATATAACTCAATCTGAAACATGGGTCTCCCCCATTAGGAAATACTATGTCGGCCAAAAACGCCGTCTTTTAAGATTTTTTGATAGGAATATATAGGCTGCTTGCTCAAAATTTACTGAATCTTCTTATTTAGCGGTTCTAGATCTGAAGGGCATTTTAAAAATTTAATCGTTTTGGTATAGTCAAATCTTCTACATTTGGTGTCAGCTAGGCAAGAAGGGATTACCAGATTGATTTTGTGGATATAGGATTCTTTATTAAGAGGTATCGATATGGACTTAAAGAATATGTATCAGACAATAAGAAAAGAAACTCTCAACTTAGTAAGTAGTCTTTACGCTGAAGACATGACCATTCAAGTAAACCAGGATATGTCACCCATTAAGTGGCATCTCGGACACTCGACATGGTTCTTTGAAGAACTTGTTCTAAAAAAATCACTTGATGATAAAAATAGAAAAGTTTTTAACTCATACTACAAGACACTTGGAGAGCATTGGATTCAAAGTGAAAGGGGAAAACTCTCGCGTCCAAGGGTGAGTGAGATTTTAGAATACAGGTCTAATGTTGACCAAATGATAAATGAGCTTTTGAGAACAGAAGTATCAGATAAAACTCGTGCCTTAGTTATTCTTGGGTTAAACCACGAACAGCAGCATCAAGAACTTATACTCATGGATATTAAGCTTCTTTTTTCTTATCAAGATCAAAATCTCAACTACGGAAAAAGTGAAATAACTTCTTCGACTAAGACAAGTGAGTTCATACCTTTTGACGGAGGCATCGTTCAAGTCGGATCCTCTGGTGATGAATTTTCTTATGATAATGAAACACCACGCCACCAACATTATCTCTATCCCTATCAATTGAAATCGAGACTCGAAACCAATGGGGAGTATCTCGAATTTATTGAGGCAGATGGTTACAAGAGGTCAGAGTTTTGGTTATCAGATGGTTTCAATATGCTCACGACTTCTCGAATCACTTGTCCCCTTTACTGGCGATTTAAGTCAGGAAAGTGGTGGGAGTTTACACTCGAGGGTGAGAAAGAATTAGACCTTAATGCCCCAACAAAGCATGTAAGTTTCTATGAAGCAGCGGCTTACGCAAGATTTAGAGGTAAGCGGCTCCCGACAGAGTTTGAGTGGGAAAATGCAGCAAAAGTTGTAAATAATTTTGAAGACATGCACCTCCATCTTTGGCAGTGGACAACAAGTGATTACGCTCATTATCCAAGACATAAATGGGTTGAAGGAGCTTTAGGTGAATATAATTCTAAATTTATGGTGAACCAAAAAGTTTTACGAGGTGGTTGCTTCGCTACTCCCGTTGATCATTACCGAGTGACATATCGGAATTATTTTTCTCCTGATAAACGCTGGATGTTTTCAGGTATAAGGCTCGCGGAGGATGAAAATGGTTAATCATTTTTTTAAAGATGTTATCAATGGATTAACTCAAACCCCCAAAAATATCCCTTCTAAATATTTCTATGATCAACGAGGATCAGACTTGTTTCAGCAGATCACCCAATTAGAGGAGTATTACCTAACTGGGTGTGAAAGAGAAATTATCAACAATAGCCTCCCAGAAGCCTTAAGAGGATTGGAAAAAAATCTTAACATCATAGAGCTCGGGGCCGGTGACGGCATCAAAACCATTGATCTTCTACGCTCCATTGAGTCTTTTTTTCCATCTATAGATTATCATGCTTTTGATATTTCACTTGATGCACTTCAAAAGCTCTCTGAAAGATTGCAAGGTCTAAGTGATAAAATAAAATGTCATTACTCAGTCGTTGATTTTAATAAAGGAATAGAGCTTGTGACTTGGGATAAGAGTCGACAAAACATCCTTTTATTTTTAGGTTCATCGATTGGAAACATGGGTCTTGATGAATCAGCTCAATTTTTAAAAAGATTAAACGAGAAGCTCAATCCTGGAGATCTTTGGATTCTTGGATTTGACCTTGTAAAAGACAAAATCATTTTAGAAAACGCATATAACGATTCAAAAGGATTAACCCGGGAATTTAATTTAAACCTTTTGAGGCGAATGAATGATGAACTTCAGGCAAATTTTGACTTAGAGAGTTTCGAACATGTGGAGTATTTCGATGAGAAACTTTCTTGTATGGTAAGTTTTTTAGAATCAAAAAAAAATCAGCATATAAATTTTCCATCAACAAAGACTTTAATTGAACTGAAAGAAAATGAGAGAATTCACACTGAAAATTCTTTCAAATACACGGACCAGATGATTAAAGATATTGCAGAGAAGAGTGACCTAAAGATTGTTTGGGAAGGGCAAGATCAAAGAAATTACTACCGACTAGTCATGATGAAGAAATAAAATACTCTAGATTTTATTACTACCTCACAAATATCGGAAAGAATTCCTCACGACTTTTTGTCGGAGTCGGCTGAAATTTACGAGACAGTTTTATTTAAGCTTTTTCGATCGGCTTCATCATCTGTTCGGATAGGCGCAGTTCGGCCTAAGGGATAAAGAAGGGTATTGCCGATGAGTGCAGACCAATTTAGGCTTAAAGAATGAAAAAACTATTTATTATTGCCGCCCTCATCCTCACGACTCTAACTACCGCTCACGCTCACGCTCACGCTCAAAAGCTTGAAGCTTATGGAGACGATCAATGCCAAGCTCGTTTGCTAGTTTGTTACTATTAACCATACTTCTCAGTAGTTTGTCGCTTTTTGCAGTGGAGGTTCTTCCAATGAAAAGTTCAGTGGTGGCACATGTCCTCCGTCTAGGACCGGGTGAAGATCCTAAAACTGCTTTGATGAACTATGTTCAGGAAAAAAAACTAGCGGCTGCATCAATAGCTTCTGCTGTTGGAAGTCTTAAAATCACAACACTCCGTTACGCTAATCAAAAAGAGCCTGTGAAGCTTGAAGGTTTTCGTGAAGTTGTTTCCATGTCCGGAACATTGGGAAGCACCAGTGGTTCTCATCTTCATCTTAGTGTTTCAGATTCTTCAGGAAACACTTTGGGTGGCCATTTAACAGATGGCTCACAAGTTTATACGACTCTTGAAATCGTGCTCCTCTCTTATCCGGAGCTCGAATTCTCCCGTAAGCTTGATCCAAAGACAACTTTCCAGGAACTTTCGATTAAACAAAAGTAGTTAATCGTCAAATTCACTTACTCTTTTGTGGGTCATTTTATTTTTCCAAATTATTCTCTGCAATCATCAGGTCTCAATCCTCGATTCTTGATTAAAAAAGACCTTCGACTTATTAGCTAAATCGAAGGGTTCTGATACTTGGTGGAGTTCATCCCATGATAGTCGAACCCATGCGCTGGCACGGCTACATTTTGAAGAGGGTCTAACCAAGAAAACCTTGATTTTCGAAGTCCTCTAATTTCGTGTCCTTCCGATTTTTTCATCAACTTAAGCCGAATTTGCAGAAGCTTCTTATTCAATCGGTATGACGAACTGATGAGTAACTTATATATTCAATAGATTGTGACCGTTGGTATACACGTTACCCAAAAGACAAAAGGTTAAAGTTTTAGTCCGGGGGAAACAAGTCGCTTCTCAAGCCAATCAAATCCCCACTGACAAATAAGTGCCAGCGCCGTGGCAGGAAGTGCCCCCTCAAGGATGAGGGAATAGTCATCAAGCCTTATTCCTGAAAGTATTGGCTGACCGTACCCTCCAGATCCCACGAGTGCACCAAGTGTGGCGAATCCAACGTTTAAAACCAAAGCAATTTTTATACCGGCGAGAATTGAAGGCAGCGCCATTGGAAGTTCGATTTTTTTAAGTTTAGTTATGAATGAAAGATTTAAAACTTCTGCAGTTTCGCGAAGATTTTCTGGAATTTGCTGGATTCCAGTAAGAGTATTCCGAACAATTGGTAGTAAGCTGTACAAAAAGAGTGCGATCAAAGCTGGCGTATCCCCGATTCCACTCAAACCAAAATACGCTAGGGGTTTTATAAGCATGACCAGAAGGGCAAGTGCAGGAACTGTCTGGATAGCACTTACTACAATGAGGATGCCACGACCCAAATTTCGCCTTTTAGCAACGATCACTCCCAAGGGGATCGCTGTGAGTATTGCAAAAAACATGGATACCAAGACAAGCCTTAGGTGTTCTGTGGTTGTCTTAGCGAGCCGATCAAACAAACTGCGTTGACTAGTTTTTACATGTGCTCCTAGATTCTGTTTAATAAAATCGGCCGCGACAAGGTCGGCCGGTACCTTATAAGTTTTAGCTCTTTTGTTGAGCTCGATCATTGTTTCGTTATTGATCTTACCCGTGAGTATGGAAAGTAGAGATTTAAGTTTCTCTTCTATTGGTAATCGATAAAGTATAACAGCTTGATAGCTTGGAAAGTAGTTAAGATCATCTTCAAGAGCGACTAGATCGTAGTATGCAATTTCGGCGTCTGTTGAGTACAAGTCTACAACGTCGATATCTCCTTGGATCATTGCCCGGTAGGCAACATCGTGATCAATTCCTAAAATATTTTGATGAGGTAACTTGTACCTTTCCTTGAGTTCGTGCCAACCATCTTTACGCTCAAGAAATTCGCTACTAAAACCAAATTTTAAATCCCGCCAGGACTGGAGTTCGTAAATTTTTTTTATATTTTTTTCCTTGGAAAGTTTAGCTTTTATTCCAAGAGCATATGTGTTGTTAAATCCTATGGGGGCAGACAATCCGATACCTTGTTGTCTAAGAAGCATTTTGAGCTCGTCAAAATTTTTCGTTTTTTTCTTTAAAAGCTCTTCCTCTATGGTCCCAGTGTATTCCGGGTAAAGGTCAATGTCGCCGCTCTTTAAAGCATTCCATAATATGGCAGTGCCGCCGATCTCTTGATGATGCTCCGTAGGTATACCTTCATGAATAAGTGAGAGTCTGATGATCTCTCCAAGGATAACGGATTCTGTAAACTTTTTTGATCCAACGACCAAAGGTTGAGCATGCACGCTGAATGAAATTATGAGGGCTACTAGCAACCTCATATCGCGTCCTGTGCTTGAAGAAATCGACGGACAAAATCGTTAGAAGGATTCTGGATAAGTTCTTGCATCGTTGCGTCTTGTACGATGACCCCGTTATTTAAAAGAACGATTCTCTGGCATAACCGACGGGCCTCCGTTAAGTCGTGGGTCACAAGGATCACTGTTTTATTCAGTCGCCCAAAAAGCTCTTTCAATTCATTTTGAAGTTCATACCTTGTAATGGGATCAAGCGCACCCAAAGGCTCATCAAGGAGAAGATATGATGGATCAAGAAAGAGTGCTCGCATGAGGCCCACTCGCTGGCGTTGTCCACCAGAAACCTGCCGAGGGTAGCGGTGAAGAATCTCAAAGGGCAGCTTCACCAGACTGGCAAGTTCTTTTGTTTTAGAAGAAATAGTACCATCATTAAGATTCGCTTCGCGACCGATGAGCTCAACATTTTCAAGTAAAGTGAGGTGAGGAAAAAGACCACCGTCTTGGATCACGTAACCTAAAGTTTGCCGAATTTTTTTCACATTCTCTGGCTTAAGTTCAGTCGAGTTAAACTGAATCATTCCAGAGTCTGGTTTAAGTATTCCACACAAACATTTGAGCAGAGTGGTTTTACCGGAGCCACTGATTCCAAGAAGGGCCAAACTCTGGCCGACCGGGATGTCGAGAGTAAGTCCGTGCAAAACAGATTTGCCACCAAGAGATTTTTTTAAATTTTCAATGTGTATCATTAACTGACTTTTACACCTTTCCAAAACGCTACATAATCTTTGATCTCTTTGGCGGCTTCCTTTGTCTCAGGATAATACCAAGCCGCATCACGATTAATCGATCCTTCAACGACAATGTCGTAATAATTGGCCTGACCTTTCCAAGAGCAAGTGGTGTGGGTAGCACTAGGTTTAAAAAAATTAGTGTTGAGACTCTCTTTAGGAAAATAGTGATTGCCTTCGACAAGGACTGTCTTATCGCTTTTAGCTATAACGGTTCCATTCCAAGATGCTGTTTTCATAATCCTCTTATTGTTAAGTTAAATAATCATTCTAAGGTAATTTCGAAAGACTCAATCAAAAAAAAAGCCTTGTTCAGGAAATTATTAGGTTTCAGGCGTACTTTTTTCCGAGCTAGCTAGCTTAAGACTGCGTCTTTCATTTTTTTGACCTCTTACCCATTTAGTAGGATTGTTCAAAGGGGAATTGATTTTTAGGAAGTTCAAGAGATCTGTTCCTATCCGTATTACGAAGACTTTCGAAGCGATGATTTGGCAGAGTTCTAGGCCATTGGTCCACGAAATCGGCTAAAAAATTATCGGCAGATCAAATCGCAGTTATCGCCGATAAAGGTCAGTAAATTGTGGAGCCGAAACTAAACCAAACGGAAGCTTACTTAGATATTACATAAAACTATTTATTACCTAAGCAGTCCACTTCAAACTAAGCGTGCGATTTTCGAACAATAGAGGGCCCTATCTCGGCCAAAAACGCCGTCTTTGAAGATTTTTTGATCGGAATATAGAGGCTGCTTGCTTAAAATTTACTGAATCTTGTTATTTAAGCGATATTTACGGCTTCACTTATACCAAAAATCACATTTTTAGTTTCTGATATTATGACCATTGTTTTAACACTTTTTAATCATTGTTGATGTGCTAATTCTTAACTTTGGAGGTCGAGACCAAGACCTTGATAAAATACTAAAGAAGATTCTGGATGCTATAATGGACCCAGTTTTTTTGCGCCATTTTTCATTGGTTAGTATAATAGTATGCTCAGTGACTCATCCCAGGGGAGACCTTTCTTGTCAGGATTAGATAAATCATGCCTGCCTCTATATTAGAAATCTAATTCGTGATGAAATATTCCAATGAAATATTATTTTCCAATATTATTGTTTTTGACCCTAGTTATCGAAGCTCAAGCTCAGAATTGTCAAACCCAGTCGGGAATCAATTTGAGTGAGAATGGTGGTTCCTATTCAACCCTTTGGCCTAGAGATCAGGGTTCAGTTGGTACCTGCTATGTGCATTCAGCTTCAGATTTATTGAGTTCATTTATAGGTGGTGGAAATAGGTTTAATGTTTTCGAAACGGCCGTGCTCAATGACTCCGGTGCTGATGGTGGTCAGCCTTATGAAATCATGAAAGTTTTAATTGAAAGGGGATGGGCATGTAGAGATAATGGAAGTTTTGCGAACTTATTTCCTTCTCAAGAAAAGAATATTATTTCAGATCTCCAGGATGCTGTGGGCACAAGTGGGATGCCGGTTTTTTACACAAATGATCCTTACAGTAAGGCCGGGGAGGCAAAGCAAAAGCGTATTGCGGAGCTTGCCGGAAAAATGGCCAATCATGAGTTAAAGCCCTGCCTTGCCTATTTAGATGCCAATCAGGGCGTGGAAGAATTTAAAAAACTAGAAATTCAGATTTCAAATATTGAGGACAAAATTAGAACGCTTCAAGATGAGAAAGATGCGTTTGACGGTTGGTTCGGGACGAGAGAGACATCAGCAATCAATAAAGACATCGCACCCCTCGTTTCTAAAAAAGCTAAACTCAAAGTTTTGAGTCAAAAAGCTCATAAAAGATATCTGACCGGATCGGATATTTTAAACTATGGTCAGAACTCTTTAGATAACTACTCTGAACAGCAAGCAGCCGAGATCGTTTATTATTGGGCAGAAGTGACCTATCCACAGGTTAAAGCTGTCTTTAAAGCTTATGGTGTCTCCTCTTGGGCACCCTCGATGAAACAGTATATTACTGAAAAAGTCCAAAGGGACCCAGTTACTAATTATCAGTATTCTGGTGGTATGTATCCCTATCGCTTGATGAAGAGACTGATGAAGAATGCCTGCATGGGATCAGACAGGATTGCTATTCCAAAAACGTTGAAGACTAAAACCATGACCTATACTAAAGAGGGGCCAAAGGCGATGACAGCAAAAGTGGAATCTTTGCTGTCAAAAAATCCTCGCCAGGGAGTTGGGATTTCATTAGACGTTTCCACCTTAAGTAATCAATCCGGAAGACACGCTGTAAATATTATTGGCTGCAGAACCTTCAATGGAACGAAAGAATTTTTAATTCACAATTCATGGGGACAGAGTTGTAAATCCTACCAACTTCGTTATCAAGGATCTGATAAGTGTCAGAGTGGACGAGTCTGGATTCCAGCAGCAAACATCATGAACACCGCGGAGATCCAATGGCTAGAAAAATAATGTTTTTATTGTTTCTTATTCCTTTTTCATCTTGGGCGGTTGAGATGAAGTTAAAAGAGGGGGGCAGATCAGCTGTTTTAAAGCAGCTTAAGAATTACTGGATCTCCAGTTCTTGTAAAAACTGTGAGGCGCAGAAAATTATGGAATCATCAACTCCAGAAGAAATCAAGAAGGCACTGGCGGTCATTCCGGACGGTCGCATTGCTCCCGGAACTCGTGTCTGTAATGGACTCGGTGGAATGAGTTGGGCCTTGAAAGATGACAAAGGCCGGACCCAAAGTATCTGTGAATTTAAGGACAAGAGTTATGTCCTGACAGATGACCTAGCAGGACTGATTCCTCAAAACTAATCTTAAAGATAAGGATAGTCCGAATTAGCGCTATATAACTCACTCTGAAACATGGTTCTCCCTTATTAGAAAATACTATGTCCGCCAAAACGCTGAACGACTGTAATCGCTCCTGTCTTCGTATTTTTTAGATTAAGTGTTCTAGCTTTATTTTCATAATGACGACTAAGTATTCGGTGAAAAATCGCTAAGGTCTTTTTTTAAAAATCAGGATTTCTCGCCAGTAAAAATCGGTAGGCATAGGGCATGCTTAAAACCCACTGCCTTACTGGAACTTCTGGAATCACTTCTTTAATGAGATATTTGGCCGTGTCCGACATACGTCTTCCCTTGCAACTGGGACAAAGAGTTCTTCCTTGGCAGCTAAAAGCGACGAGCTTATCTTTCTGACATAAGGAGCAGTGGAACCTTGCCATAACGAAGGCGAGATTGCCGCAAGTGAGGTGTTTTTTGAATTCCCATTCAAGATGAAAAGTCAGATACGTTCCAAGAATTTCTTTATTGAAAAAAACTTGTCGGTAATTTTCTCGAATTAAATGATGAAGATCTATACTGTGGGGGTCGTGGGCAATGTAAATTCCGCAGTATATACAAGAAACTGTGATCGGTTCAAGGTTATATCTTTCAAGCTAGTTAAGCAGTAACTGCGGAACTTGATTCTGTGTGTGCTGTACGAAGCCTAAGTATTAGAGACAAGTCTAGTCTTTAATTTTTATATAAAATTTCTCAAAAAAAAGGGCCCTCTTGCGAGGGCCCCAGTTTGATTCATGAATAACGGAATCGGAAGTAACTTTAAATTAAACTTTGAAGCCTTTGAGTTTGTCTGCAAGTGTAGACGCCTGAGCGACTTCCGGCTTGTAGTTCGACTTATACTCGCCAGAAGCGATCGCTTTCATAGAAAGTGCAATCTTCTTAGCTGTTTTGTCGATAGAGATAACGATAGCTTTAACTTTGTCGCCTTTAGCAACTTTGTCAGACGGCTTCTCTACGCGCTCTTCAGAGATTTCAGAGATGTGAACGAGACCTTCGATTCCAGTCTCAAGCTCAACGAATATACCGAATTCTGTGATACGAACTGCTTCACCTTCAACAGGTGAACCAACTGGCATACGCTCTTCGATACGTTTCCAAGGATCTTCCTCAAGCTGTTTAAGGCCGAGACAGAACTTTTGGTTCTCTTTATCAACAGTAACAACTGCCGCTTTAACTTTCTGACCAACTTTGAACTCTTCAGCAGGGTTAACGTTCTTTTTCGTCCAAGATAAATCTGAAACGTGAATAAGAGCGTCTACTTCTTCGCCAAGGTCAATGAATAGACCGAAATCAACGATAGCTTTGATTGTACCTTCTACTGTTTTACCAGCAGGGTATTTGTGAGCAAGATCATCCCAAGGGTTTGGCATGAGTTGTTTAAGACCAAGAGAGATTCTCTTGTTCTCAACGTCAACTTCAAGAACAACGGCTTCAATTTTGTCACCAGTGTTGTATGTTTTGTTCGCAGATTTTTTGTTAGTCCAGCTCATTTCTGAAACGTGGATTAGACCTTCGATACCGTCAGAAAGCTCAACGAAGATTCCGTAATCTTTAACAGATACGATTTCTCCAGAAACTTTTGAACCTGGCATGTATTTATCTTTAGCAGATTCCCAAGGATTAGCTTGAACTTGCTTAAGACCGAGAGATACGCGCTCTTTAGAAGCATCGTATTTCAAGATTTTAACATCAACTTCATCACCAACACCAAGGAGGTTAGAAGGATGCTTCACGCGGCCCCATGACATATCTGTGATATGGAGAAGTCCATCAACACCACCAAGATCGATGAATGCACCGTAATCAGTAATGTTTTTCACAATACCTTTCACGATCATACCTTCTTGAATTTGAGTCAATGTTTCATCTCTCATCTTACCGCGCTCTTCAGCTAGGATGGCACGACGAGAAAGAACAATGTTTCCACGTTTCTTGTTGAACTTAATAACTTTGAATTCCATTGTTTTACCAATGTACTTATCAAGGTT
>JBBARF010000118.1:0-11701 GCA_040399925.1 Bacteriovoracaceae bacterium | reverse complement strand
ATCCTAAATTTGTGAAGAAGATTAAGTTCGATCCTCATGCGCACGAATGGTCGCCGGCGATGTATGTGGGATCCGCCGAAAAGATTCTCTGCTTTGATGAAGTTTTTGGTGTAAGAAAGTTAAAGTCACAGGTCAGATTGAATAATAGAGATGAAGCTCTTGTCGCCAGAAAATATCCCTTTTCTAGGCAAAAAATTGCGGCTTAAAATAAAAAAGACCGCATTCATGCGGTCTTTTTTATAATTCGGCATCCTCAGTTGGGTGCGAACAATTTAATTATTCAGGTGCGGAAGATGGTTTCTTTTTAAGAATTTTATCCAGGTTCCGCACGTACGTTTTATTGATGATAGTAAAAAGAGAGTCATCTTCTTTAGTATTATAGCGGCTCTTAGTTCTTTCAAAATTCGCCATCATAATATCTTTTTCTTCATCAGACATTCCCGTCGGATCTTTTCCTGCATTCGCGTTGGCATCAGTACCTGATCCTGAACCAAATCCACTGCCCGCACCGGCGGCATAACCTGCAGCTCCCAGTCCATCTGCTCCTGAGCCACTGCCTTTCACAAGACCCTTAGTTGCGTCGGCATCTGATCCTGACTTCGCATTCGCTTTATTCATCATGTCGTCCATAAGGCTCGCTTTGCCGCCCTTAGCGGTACTAAGCGAACTGTCTGAACTAGAATCTGAACTGCTTGAACCGGACCCCGAACCTGCTCCGCCTTTAGACGCCGCAACCGCTGATCCAGATGATTCGGTTTTAGAGCTTCCTTCTTTGCCGGAAGTTCCGCTACCAAGAACATCTTTGGCAGATCTCACTCTTGAAGCCAGCGAAGCGGTATTCACCGCCAAGAGTCCTGAACCACTTCCTGCACCCGATGTTGTGGTTGAAGCAGGATTAGAATTATTGTTATTCCAAGAAAGTGACTTCAGAAGATTAGATTCAAATTCAAATGCATTTTGAGATGCAAAGATCGGACCGCTGCCAGGGGTATTATTGAGCTGACCAGAAGGTGCACCAACATAGTCTGAGCCTACATAATAGTTTTGAGCGCCTTCATTGATTCCTGATATTGAGTTATCCAGAAGCAGATTGGCGTTAACATCAAGTTTTGCCAGACACTCGTTTTGTTGCTCACGATAAGTTGCCATCGATTTATAGTAGTCGGTGAGGGCATCAAGTTGCTTCCACCAGCCTTTGATCAATCTTTTTCTCATGGTCGAATTACCATTAAAGTAAAATTTATAATTACTTCTTGTATGAGTCTTAAATGCATAGATCTGAGCATAGGAAGATTTAGCAACTGAATCGATAAAGTCTCTAAATTTAGCACAGTCCGGATTGACCGAAGTATCAGTACAGTCTTTTGCCTGAAGGGGAAGCAATTCCGGCTCATGGTTAAAGCCAGAAAGTGTTGCATCTGATTTAAGTGCGGCGACAAAGGCCTTAACACTGTTACGGACAGCGGGAAAGTCTCTGAGACCGTTAACTTCATCCAGACCATACAAATAGCGTCCATTAGGAAGATTCATAGCAGACTTTAACGCAGTCTGAGCCGCCACTGTATCAATCCCCACTCTCACTACTTTATCAGGGTATATAATCTGCGCTAGCTCTTGTTGAATATTTTCATTATTAAATACTATACTTCGAAACAGGTGTGCATGATGCCATCTCTTATAAACTCTTCTGCGCGCGAGTCCCAAGAATCCACCACCACGACAGGTTAATTGATCATTACCATGATAGTATTGGAGGGTAATATTGGCGGTCATTCCATCAGCTGAAACGGAGTTCTCTCTTGGAACTACCCAATTCCGTGACTGGTGATCGCCCCATCCGGAGGTTTGGTTTTCATAAAGATCAGACAGGGCCTTAATTCTTTGTGAAGTAATGTTTGTTAGTTTATTCATCTCTGATTCATAAACTTTGAAAACAATATTTCGTTGAATCATGGCCTGAACCATATCCACACCAGAAGTTAATCGTCCTGCTAGTTCCTTATTGGTCATGGTTTGACCGTTAATTGTCACAACTTTATTGGGGTCAGCTCCGGGTTCTTTTGAAGCAAGAAGAATTTTCATGTCGCCATCGATCTTAGACATTCCGATGTTGAATGTTCTTAAGATCTCTCGTCTTTGAGTTACTAGTTTTTGTCCAATACCAATGAGATAATTATGAACACGAAAACAGTCTTGGTTGGAAATCGAATTTAAAAACCACTCCATCGCGCGAGTTTGCCGAATGGCGTACTCCGCTCTCTCTTTCATTCCTTCAGGGAAATTAAATCTACACATGTTAGTGGGATCACGAGTAGGATCTGTTGGCCCAATAGCAGTTCCCTGAACTGTGGACGCGGGATCGGTCTTACATTTTCCCGTCACTGGATCAATAATCAATCCATCTTCACATAAGGCAGTGCCTGCGGTTTCTCCATCATCAGCTTTTCGACAAATTTTTGTTAGAGCACATAACATGTTCTGACAGCTATAGGATTTACATTGGGTATTTTTAATACAGTATTGACCATCGGGACGGGCAGACTCTTCAGTATTTTCGATTTCAGAAGTCAGAACTGACTGAGAATTAAGCTCGGTATCAGTTTCTGGTGGGGTAGAGAATAAATCATCACTGCGCTGAGGGAAACAACCCATACCACCAGTACAGATGCTGGGATTGGTTTCACACGAAACAATCGTCGGATCCACTGGTGAGGGATCTTTACAAGTACCGTTAACCAGATTGAGTCCAGCACAGCAACCCAGACCGTCATGAAGGGCCTCGTTTTTGGCAATACAGAGTGGTGGTTGTTGACGACAGACTCCGTCCAGAGCAACAACAGTGTATGCATTAAAAGGTGCCGGACAACAGTTTTGAGCTGAATCAACCGGCTGTCCTACTGGACTACATTCTTCTGCCGAGGCTTCAAAGGCCACTTGGGTGATCCCAAGAGTTAGGAGAATAAAGAGAATTGAGCGGATACTTTTCATCATACAATTTTCCTTGAACGGTTATAGGAGAATTTTAACATAACTGGCCGAAAATAAGAGAGAACATTTCGTGCTGATGGGGGTACAAACCCTAAAAGTCTCTAGGGCTTAGCTGGGGTTTTTGAGAGCTTCCAGTAAGACTTCCACTGGCACAATTAAGAGGCATTCATGACTGATCTTCACGGCATTTGGGGTAAAGACACCCAGCACTTCCACTCCCTGACTCCGGACCATGTACTGGCGGCGGCGGAGACTCGGGGCAAGCGTTTGACTGGAAGGGTTCAGGCCCTCAACTCTCTTGAGAATAGAGTTTATGATGTTGAACTCGCCACTGCTGAGGATTTCGGCAAAGGTTTTTCTCCGACAAGTGTGATCTTGAAATTTTATCGTCCAGGTCGCTGGTCGGAAGCTCAGATATTAGAAGAGCACAGATTTTTAGAATCGCTGATTGAGTTTGAAGTTCCTGTCGTCGCCCCTCTGGAGTTTAATGGAAAAACTCTTCACCTCCATGAAGAAACAAATTTATGGTTCACGCTCTTCCCAAAAGTTCAGGGCCGCCTTAAAGATGAACTCATTAAAGATGAAATTGATCAGGTCGGGCGTTTGATTGGAAGAATTCATAACATTGGTTCGATGAGTACTTTCCAGCATCGCCTCTCCTTAAATCCACAGACCTTTATTGGATACAGTCGTCAGGAACTTGAGCGCCTGAATCCGGTTGAGCACATGGCCTTCCGTCACTACCTTGTTTTACTTGAGCAGCTGGAAACTATCCTCACTCCGGTTTTTAAGAATTTAGAAATACAACGCCTGCATGGTGACTTCCATCGCGGCAATATCGTCTGGACAAGTGCTGGACCGATGGCCGTGGACTTTGATGACTGCCTAATGGGTCCGATTGAACAGGATCTTTGGCTTCTCTTTGGTGGTCAAGATGAAGATGGCCTGAAAGAAAGGGACCGCTTTCTTGATGCCTACAAAGAGATGACTCGTAAAACTCACGTCCGTCTGGGGCTGACAGAAGGCCTTCGAACGATGCGTATGGTTCACTTCAATACGTGGATTGCTAAACGTTGGGACGATCACTCCTTCCAGCGCATCTTTCCTCAATTCCCTACTCCCAGTTATTGGGAAGGTCAGCTGATCGACATGAGAATTCAGTTGGGTCAGCTTCAGGATCAGCTTGGCATGGGGTTTGTATAATAAACTTCTGAACATGATCAGTTGAACGCAGATTAGGGACTTAGATTGTCTAAAATCTATGCAGCTGTCTTTTTTTGGAGGATTTTATGAAACAGGCCCTTATCATTTTGACTCTTCTTTTAAGTCAAATGGCCAGTGCTCAAACCTTGAGAGAGAAGCGAATTAAGCAGGAAATGCTTGATCGCGCTGACGATATTATCTCAAAGGTCGAATCCATCCGCGAAAGTCTCAAAGCTAAAAAACACGAAATTCCCTCAGAAGCGAAAATGGATGAGGCCTGTGAGACGATTGAAGATCTGTTTAAAATTTTTCCGGCCCACTTAAAAGGCATTGGCGGGAATATGAATCTCTTTTCAAGAAAAACTGTCTGGATGAAAAACGCAGCACTGGATCAGTTGATCTATATTAATAAGCAGGCGCTGATTTGCCGTGAAGGTAAAAAACATGAGTATGTTGACCCTACTCTCGTTCGAAAAGAGTTCGGAAATATTTTGGAATCTTTGGAAAAACAACGTAAGAGAATAAAAAATGAAGACACTGACTACGACAACAATTTTCATTACGAGTATGAGTTTACTGAAGAGCTCTAATCCTGACCTTCATTAAATTTAACACCCACTTTATACTCAACCTGAGACTCATCTAAGGGTCTCAGAGACATGACCTTGCCCACCAAGGGATCATCAAGATCAAATGTTTCAAATCCCGTCACGTTTATTTCTGAACCTTTAGGAAAATCTGTTTCACCGATCGCTACAAAACTCATGCCGCCACGTGAAAGATCAAAGAGCTTAAACATACTCACACCACGAGTTCCGGCCTTTCTGATCTTCACCCATTTATCATTCTTAGGTCTGGCCCTTGGACTCTCTCGTTTATCGGCAAAGAGTTTATCCTCTTGATCAACCGAGGGCAGATCCCATTCCGAATTCAAAAATTCCTGATCACGACTTGATCTTTGGGACATGGATTTAACCATAACATGATCGCTTCCTAAATTATCCACATTAGGACCACCGCCCCGCATGCGTTTACTTCCCCAATAGGTGCTCAGTCCCGGCTGGCCACGGATAACTTTCACTTCAGCTTCTTCTAAAAAATGAATTTCAAGAGGAAGATTCATTGAGACGTAAAGTGGAGTGATCTCCTGAATCGAAGTCTTAAAGATCAATTCATCATTTTCAACATAAAAGTAAACTGGTAATGAGGGTTCAAGATCCTCATCTGAGATGAACAGAAAATGGATTTGGTTTTTTTGTGGATGATACTCCGTAACGCTGGCTTCCGTGATCATCCGCTGGCCTGAAGCCGGATCCACTTGCCACGAAACCAGCACAACACTTTCGTCGATCAGTCTGTTAAAGACTGTTCGGTATCTATCGAGACCTGTTTCTATTTTTATAACATTCATTGATCAAAATACTTTCCGAACCGTTTCATAAAATTTTAGCATAGAGAGGTAGATAAACAACATCAGAACTAAGGCTTGAGTGAAACTAACTCTTCTTATTATTATAGCGTTATTGTCAACCTCTGCGTTGGCGCACCAGATTCAATCCATCACCCAACATATTGATCTCCGCCGTCAGAATCAGACGGGATGGCAGCAAGATATTCTGGGAAAGATGACTGTCACACGTAAATGGGACGTTGGTGTGCAAGGAACTTATCTCGAACGTTATTCATTCTATGAGAATCGTGGTGGGATGTTTGCGCTCTATCACCCGAATGAATCACTGACTTTAGAAGCCAAGGTTCTCGTCGGAGGAAATAATCAGATTCTGCCACGTCTGCAATCATCTCTCAGTGCCTACCTCGCTCTTTTTGATGGATTCACTCCCTTTGCCACCTACAAAGACATCCGCTACTCAGTGACACGTCTTCATAATGGAACTCTGGGTGCTGAAATTGAGAAATTTACCAACATCCTGATCATTCCTCAGGTCATGTTTGGGAAAGCTTCTTTTGATGCTCCCAAAAGTACGCGAGATGTTCATAGCTACGGACTTCGGCTGGCGTATTACCGCGAAAAATTCTACTCGTTATTTTTGTTTGGATATAAAGGTGTCGAGGCCTCTCAAGGGATTGTTGGAAAATCGACTTTCTTAATCGACACAACTTCCGGTGGATTCGGAGCGAGTTACCACTTTGTACCTCAGCTTAAAACGGAGTTGATCGTTGATCACACCAATTATGAGCAGCTAAAAAATCAGTTTGTAACTACGACCCTGAATCTTGTCTGGGATTTTGAATGAAACAAGAACTAAGTTTATTTCTAGTTAAGGGTACGGCTTACTATTTTTTAAGCATTAATATTGTGTACGGTGTTCTTCTTATCCTTTCATGGATGAAGATCAAACGATTCCGTTATAATCAACGCAAAAACAAAACACCAAAAGTTTTACCGGCGGTAAGTTTCATTATTCCGGCCTTTAATGAAGAAACCCTTATTGTAGAGACAATCCAGACCTATATTTCTCTGAGCAAGATTCAAAAAGAAATCATCATCATTGACGATGGCTCAAGTGATAAAACACTAAAACTTCTTCAAACGATGTTTCAATTGCAAAAGACTGAAGACTCCAGCGGAAAAGTGTACCGTTCGATCATTTATCCGGAAATGATGGTGGTTGAAATGCCTCATGCAGGTAAGGCCGAAGCCCTCAATAATGGTGTGAAGCTCGCCAAGTATGATCTGATTTGTACGATGGATGCTGATACAGTACCGACTGCTCACGGAGTTGAGGCCTGTCTTGGAGCTTTTGCGAGTAATTCTCTGCTCATTGCTGCCGGCGGGATTATTCAAATCCTGGGATCAAACACATTAAAAAACAATGCGCCTGATTCAAAAAATACCTTGAATCTCTTAAGCTCATTTCAGAGTCTGGAATACTTCCGGACTTTTGTCTGTGAACGTTTAGGATGGAGTTTAATTGGATCAACTGTCCTGATCTCCGGAGCATTCTGTATGCTTAAGAAAGAAGCGGTCAATCGTGTTGGAGGTTTCAGGCCAGATTCAATCACTGAAGATTTTGATCTCATCGTCAGACTTCGGCGGGAGTATCATGGCGAAAAATTTCAGTTTAAAATTCTTCCTCTTCCTGTTTGTCACACTCAAGTTCCCCGAACACTCGCCCATTTAAAAAAACAGCGCGTGCGCTGGCAGATGGGACTGGTGCAAACCCTTTGTCGTCATTTGAATCTTATTCTTCACCCTGGTTATGGACCTTTGGGTTTATTTGCTATCCCTTACTACTGGACCGTAGAAGTGATGTCACCCATTCTGGAAGGCATTGCCTGGATTATTATTCCTTACTGTCTGTATGAGGGATGGATAGATGCTCAAACTGTGCTGCTGTACTTGGGAATTGGTTTGCTCTTCAATCTCTTCATTACCCTCATGGGTGTACATTTAGATAGAAAATATATTTCACGAAATAAGACTTCTTATTTTTCGGCAACACTTCATTCTTTATTGATTCATTTGGGTTACAAGCAACTCAACTCTTGGTGGAGATTGAGCGCGCTACTAAAAAGTTTTAGAAAGAAATCGACATGGGGAGAAAAACCCCGAGAAGAGATTATTCATCGGATCTAAAAAACAAAAGACGACTCACCCACTTCTTAGAGATTTTTCGACTCTCTGGAAGTGAGAAGGGTTTGCGACGATAGCCCTGACGGGCCGGATCCATCGCAAGTTCAATTTGCTGTTCGACAGTTTTACGAAACACATCCATTAAATTCTCGTGAGCGCCCTGATTTTTTTCTAGGCCCACTCGGTTGAGATCAACCAAAACCTGATGAATCGATTCCACCGTCGACAAACAACCTGGCATGGGCTGATGCTTAACTTTAAATTCTGAAACCCGGTCCGTCGCAAAACTAACTCGCGGAATATGATGAAGAGTTTTGGTGAGCTTCATCATCTTTTTAGCACAAGGCCAGGTTCCATCGATGACGACAAATTGTTTTTTCTTCGTTGACCACTGAGAGGCCAAAGTTGGATCTGAAAGATTGATGGTTTGATCCCCAGGATAGAGCACAAAGGTTTCATAGTCCGGGTCATTCAGGAGTTCTAAAAATTTGGGATTTTGATCAAAACCAACCTCCACTACAACCTTGGAGTTCTTTAAAATCAGATGGGAGAAGCGACCAGTGCCGACCTTCTCTTTTTTAAATTCCATGGGATGCATGAGGATCAAAAAGCGGGACTCGGTCTCAAAAGGTTTAATATAGGCGCACAAACAGGTCCTTAGACGCCGTCTGCAGGTCAGGCAAAGATTTAACGTTTGGCCGTTTTCACTATCCATAAAATGTCTTATACATGGGTTCTATGACAAAAACCAAACCAAAAAAAGACAGAGTTCACAAGATTGCTTTAAGTGGAGGCCCAGGCGGTGGAAAATCCACAGCGGCCGAACTTTTTAAGCGTGAATTTAAAGAGATCATCTCTCTGGTTCCGGAAGTGGCGACACTCCTCTTTCGAGGTGGTTATCCGAGAGTCGATTCTCCTCTGGTAATAGAATCGATCCAGAGTTCAATTTTTCATGTGCAAAATAATATCGAAGATACCTATGCCACACTTTTCCCTCACCACACTCTATTGTGTGACCGCGGAACCGTCGATGGAGCTGCTTACTGGCCTATGGGTCCAGAGGACTTTTTCAAGAATCACGGGACAACACTCAAAGAAGAACTCAAACGCTATGATGCCGTGATTTTTTTTGAAACAGCGGCTGCCGGAGGGCTCGCGATAGATCTCGGAAATCCGATACGTAATGAAGATCAGCGGAAGGCCATTGAGCTGGATCAGCGTCTGAAGGCGTTGTGGTCGCAACACCCTCATTTTGTGTACATAAAGAATGAACCTTCATTCCTTCATAAAATCCTCTCAGGAATAAAGGCCATGGACGAGATCATCAAGCACACCAAAACCTAAAATTTTTACATTTCTGCTTATCTTGTCAGCGCATTGCAGTATGGTGCCCCCACTTAACAATGGGGCCCAATGAAAAGCATGATTAATCTTTTTCTTTTTATCCTGACTTATATTTCTGTTCACGCCATGGTGAAAAACATTGGTCATGATGAGTACTTCAACTCAGTTTGGATGCCAAAAGACCTCTCAGACACGGTTATGTTATCCGACGGAATCATGGATTCTGAGACTGTCTAAAGCCTTAACAATTAGTCAGCTCCAGGACAGTTTTATAGATCTAAAAGCACCCAGTTTGAGCTGAGAGTGGCCCCTCTCTTGCTATTCCAAACCTATGAAATTCATCCTCTTCCTCTTACTCGCACTTATGACGGTCCAGGCCCATGCTTTTCGCGTACTTTGGTGGAATACAGGCGGTGGGAACTTTTTAGAAAATCCCGCCAGTTCAACTTACGATAATGACTCGCTGGAAATGAGTCTCAAAAATTTGGTGAAAGAAAAGTCACCGGATATGGTTGTCTTGGGTGAGTATTTTGATGGTCTCATTAGTTCACAAACCCATGAGCGACTACTTAAAACACACCCCTACTATCAATCGTTTCGTTACAATTCGAAACGCCGGATGGAAATCATTGTTTTTTCTAAGGTCGCTTTTAGTTATTCCTATAACCAAAGCTTCCTTACTTGGAAAAAGAAAATTACCACAAGTGATGAGAAGAAAGATTATTACTACCGTAGAAGCTTTCAGCGCCTTCAGGTTAAGGATGGAGACCGGGAGCTTAACTTAGTCCCTCTTCATACCATGATGCCTTGGACGGAAATGGCGACGAATAATTCAGGACTCTCTCGCATCAATTCAACTCTGGGTAAAGCGGAAGTCGCCTGGGAAATTCTTTTTTCAGCAGACAATAAACTGGGCTATCAGGCCCAACAGTTTAAACACCTCCTCGCTTCGGCCATGGCCACATCACCTGATGCCGTTTGGGCGAGCTTTGGTGACTTCAATGTCCCTTCTAGTTACGCCGGAATAGAAACTGAGATTTTTAAAGTCCTGCGTGGACCACTGACTAAAGGAAAACGTCTCGGTGATAATACCTATTCATTTCCGTATCCACGAACACAAACAACTAAAAAATTTGCGATTGATCATGTCGTGAGTAATACCGATGATCTTACTTACAGGTATCTGAAATATCCGGGCTCAGATCACTTCCCTATGCTCTTTGATCTTTAACCACCAGCAAGTTTAACTTTAAAACCAAGTTTTTCTAAGAAGGCCTTGATTTTCTCCCGATGATCACCCTGGATCTCAATCATATTATTCTTAAAGGAGCCGCCGGTTCCGCACAGAGCTTTGAGTTTCTTCTCAATATCTTTGAAGTAGGGTTCATTGACAGGTAATTCAAATACCACCGTGACCGTTTTTCCACCGCGACTATTTTTTTCCAAACGAATTTTGAGGGTATGCTGAGAAGGCACCATGTCCGAACTCTTAGGACAGACACAGGGAAACTTTGCGCACTTCTGGCAACGTTTTTTAAAGTTGGGATCATCACTATAAACAATTTCATAATCAGACATGTATACTATTAAAAAGATGACTCCTCCATGAGTCAAGAGCTTAAAGCAACTCTAGCATACCGCTAGTTGAAGGCAGCACTTGAGAGGAGAGTGGCAGTGACTGAAAAAAGACCTAAACCCAAGAGCAAAATGACTTTATCCATTTGTTCCCTCCATTCCTTAAGCCTTTGTACTCTTCTTTTATTTGAATGCACTAGATATTCAATTAAGTTAGAAAATGTAAGCTAGAGATATGACTTTATGACAGACCCTGACTTCTCTGCTAATCTCTCTGCATGCCTCGATATATTGTTTTTCACAAACCTTACGGCGTCCTGTCTCAGTTCACACCCGAAGATGGGGCACGAACTCTTGCGGAATTTAATCTCCCGAAAGAAGTCTATGCGGCCGGTAGACTGGATAAAGATTCCGAAGGATTACTTCTTCTTACCGATGATGGTCCCTTGATTGAACGACTGCTTAATCCAAAAAATGATAAACAAAAAACTTACTGGGTCTTAGTGGAACGAGTGCCTGATGAAGAATCCCTTAATAGAATGCGACACGGATTAAAAATCGAAGACTACACCACCAAGGCTGCCGCGGTGAATTTGCTCGATCCTCAGCCCGAGGTTGCTCCCCGTGATCCTCCCGTTAGATTTCGTAAGACCGTTCAGGACGTTTGGATTGAAATCAAAATCTCTGAAGGTAAAAATCGTCAGGTGAGAAAAATGACGGCGGCCATTGGTCATCCGACCCTGAGACTTATTCGCATGGGAATTGGACAACTAACTCTAGGAAATCTGGCCTTAGGTGAATGGCGTGAAGTCAGTTTAGAAGAAATCTGATTAGGGATGATAGTCGTTCAAGATGTGCTTAACTTCAGCATCTTCTACTTGAGCGAAATCTCTGTAGCACATTCCCACTCCTTGAAATTCATTCGGAGTTGCAAGAACAATAATCTCATCAAATAAGTTTGAGATCATTGGTCCTGGATGCTTCGGTCCCACTGGA
>JBBARF010000117.1:0-11740 GCA_040399925.1 Bacteriovoracaceae bacterium | reverse complement strand
CTTCGAGAACGGAGTGAAGATATAAACTTTCTTATTGCGGAAAAAATCAAAACTCGATTGAGCCGAAAAATCAGACAGATTACAGGTAATGCCATCTTCTTTGCGAGAAGAGTACATGAGATTGAACGCAAACTGCGAGAGGTATGTCTGTAGCTCAGGCAGGGCCTTGGTTGAAGCTTCAAGCAGAATTCGAGAATCAATCAGGAAACGCAGTTGGCTTTGATGACAAATTTCGGAGTTAAATAAAGCGGCATCAAATGAGAACAAGAGACCTTTAGTTGTCAGCTGCTCGAGCTGAACTAAGTGGGCCTTCTCGAAGTTATTTCCAAACTCCATTAAGACTTTTGATTTTAAACGCACGCGATAATCACGACGTGGCAGCTTCCCTTTCAAGTGATAAACTAAGACAAAGTCTTTGTAGGTTGAATTATTAAAACATTCAGCAATTGCCATCGTTTTGAATGGACCTGTTCCTGAAATAAAAGAAATCTCAATCGGTGCAAAAGGATCCACACCCAAAAGGTTTGATTGATTTAAAAGAAATTTTTCATAGAGATTGTGCATGGTGGTTTGATACACCTTGCTTTGAGTTCTGATCCAAACGGGAATCTGTTCCAAACGAGAAAGACTTTTTTCTTTTCTTCGAAAATCTTCTAACAGTACTGGATCGCTTTCAAGGTGTGATTTGATAATATCACACGTTTCGTGAAAATCGGCCCAGTGAAAAAGCATGTTACCGTTGTCGCAAAAACTAAATTCTTCGCCCAAACTTTGATGAAGTGATGTTTCACTTAAAAAAGCTGATTGCAAGAAATTAGATACAGACGCAGTAGTCATGGCCTTCCTTTGGAGCGGAACTAATATACACAGATCGTAATTTTAGTTTAAACCCTTAAGGGAAAAAGCCATAAGCTTTTTTTAACTAGCCTAAACTGCGTACGATAGAGACAAACGATTGATTTTCTTTCCGAAAGTGTGCGAATGAGAAATAACTAAAAACTACTGAGATGCCAAAGGGAATGAAAAGACTAAGAAGGATGTGTCCGGCCGATAAACTTACAGGGAGTTGTCTCTCAACAAAAATATCTGGCATCAAATCGTGACCGTAGCTCTCAAGTAATTTGAGAGCTAAATAGCCACCAATTCCACCCAGCGCACATGTGAGTCCTGATAAAAGAAGTGTGAATCGATAGCATAACTGAATAATTCTTGTTTGAGACATTCCTAAGATCCAGAAACTCATAAGATCTTTTCTTATCTTGGAATAAAAGATCAAAAGCCCTGAGGTAATAGCGATGGCCACGAGAAGACTCATACTTATGAAGAGAAATAACATCACCTTGGTCTCAAGATTAAGCGACCAAACCAACGCCCCGTTCATCTCTTCCCAAGTTAACCAGCGCATTCCATAAATTCCTGGCATGGTTTTAATTTTATTTATTAAATCCGGCTTAACATCTCCAAAAAGGCGGATCTGATTGATGCCTCTTTGACGGATCAGGTTCTGAACTAATTCGATTCGTGCCCAGATCTCGAACTCATCCACTTCCGGTAATTCGCTGTAGAGATAATCAGACAATGATTCAGAAATAAATCGCGGCACTTCACCCATCAGTGAATCCGTAACACCGGGAGCAATAATCTGAACTTCATCTAAAAACTGCAGGCGAATTTTATTGGAAAGATCACTTCCCATGACAAGACCCTTAAAATCTTTTTCTAAAAGAAAGCCAGGTCGTTCGTCAGAAAGGTCCAGTCCATGTAGTTTGGCAGGGGCGACATATGATCTGTGCTTAACCATGACTTCGGTTTCAAGTTCAGAATAAAAAGGAATTGCCTCTTTTCTAAGAAGCTCTTTTAAATCAGTTAATGAATCTGCCGTGGGTTCAGTGAACTGCAACAGATGCGATCCATGAACGGCCTTAGAACGTTTGATGAGACCCTTTTGAAGGCCACCCATAATTCCTTGAATAACCATTAACGAGAAAGCAGAAATAAAAAGACCCACCACCGCTATGAAAAGTAAGCGTTGGCGAGTCTTTGCTAAAAAGATGTAACTAAAAAAATATCGGAAAAATGGCCAAATTTTCAAAAAATTCCTGAATTAAAGATCGTAGAACTTTTTCTTACCATTAATCATCATCGATAGGAAAGGAGCGATCTGATAACGATCAGCACTTACTTCCTTGGCAAAGTTTTCAAGGCGAACAGAGATCTGCTCGAGTCCCTCTTGGTCGGCCCAACGAAGGAGTCCACCTCGGAATGGAGGGAATCCAGTTCCATAGATCATTCCAATATCAACCGTAGATGCCTTATCTACGATTTTGTCCGCGAAAATATAGGCAGCTTCATTCACCATTGGAAGAAATAGACGCATTTGAATCATCATCTCATCTTTGTGAACTTTTTTAGCATTGATGAGTTTAGCAATCTCTGGATTTTTCCCAAGAGACTTCCCTTTCTCATCATAAAGATAGAAGCCTTTATTATTCTTCTTCCCTAAAAGTTTAGCATCATAGAGGCGAGTTGAAAGTGCACTAGGAACTGCTCTCTCTCCTAATCCCTCGTGCATAATTTTTCCAACTTTTACGCACACATCAAGACCAATCTCATCCATCAAACGGCATGGACCCATCGGCATCCCGAAATTAAGTGCTGCTGCATCCAGGGCCTCAACACTCACCCCTTCTTCCAGTAAGAATGCGGCTTCATTGAGGTAAGGTGCAAGAATTCTGTTCACGAGAAATCCTGGACCATCTTTAACCACGATAGGAGTTTTCTTAACATCAAGAACCCATTTAATCAGAGTATCGATCGTTTCTTGAGAAGCCCTTGAATGAGTGATAATTTCAACCAGTGGCATTTTATTTACCGGATTGAAAAAATGAAGACCAGCAAAACGAGATGAATCAACCAGTGCCTTACTCATCTCTTCTACTGATAGTGACGAAGTGTTTGACGTAAGAAGTGTATCCTTGCGAACATAACCTTCTAATTCTGAGAAAACTTTCTTTTTAAGATCCATATTCTCAACCACGGCTTCAACCACGAGATCGGCATTTTTAAAGCTCTCGAAGTTTAACGTTGGATCAATTGAGCGCATCTTACGATTAAACTCATCTTGCGTGATACGACGTTTTTTAAGAGGACCAGAAAAGTTTTGCGAGGCCTGTTTCAGACCAAGCTCAAGAGCTGCAGGAGTGATGTCTTTCATCAAGGGTGCTTGATTATTGTTAGCAAAAAGCCACGCAATACCACCACCCATAACTCCAGCACCGAGAACCGCACCTTTTTTAACTGTTGGAAGCTGATCTTTATTTTCAAGTTTCTTCGAGTTGTCGGTTAAAAAGAAAATGTGCTGAAGGTTTTTAGACTGATTACTTTGCGAAAGTTCAGCGAAGGCCTGAGCTTCAATCCCAAGGCCATCGACACGGGATTTTCCAGCAGCAGTTTCTAAGACTTCCAGAATTTTTAATGGTGCCGGGTAAAAGCCTTTTGAGGTTTCAAGAACTTTTTCACGGGCCTTTTGAAAGATGATTTTACGAGTGAGGAAGTTATCCATGGCCACGGCCTGAATTTCTTCTTTCATCGTTTTCTTCTTGCCGGTTTTTTTATTTAAAAGATAAACAGGAGCAAGCTCCTTCATTCTTTCAGCAGGCAGCATGGCATCGGCCAGACCCATTTTAAGAGCAGCTTTGCCTCTCACCTGTCGACCCGTAAGGATCATATCAAGGGCACCAGGTAGACCAATCTTCCGAGGCAGGCGGTATGTTCCACCAAAGCCCGGAAGAACTCCCAACATAACTTCAGGAAGACCCAAAGCAGTTTTAGAATTATCTGAAATAAAAATCTTTTTGCATGAAAGAGATAGTTCAAGACCGCCACCCAAGCAAATTCCATCAACCAGGGCGACTGTCGGCATTTTTAAATCTTCAATGGCATTGAAAATCGTATGACCTTCATCCAGTCCACGAAGAGCTTCAGTTTCGTTTTTCAGCCCTGCGATGATAGAGATATCAACTCCTGCTAAAAAAACACCTGGCTTGTGAGAAAAGAAGGCCAGACCTTTTACGGCCTTTTTCTTTTCCAGTTCTGCGGCTTCAGTCACGGCAAGTTTAAGTTCTTGCAGAGTATCCACTGACAAAGTTGTCATGGATTTTTTCTCATTCAGACCTAGACCAATCCAGAGAAGTTCGTTTTTAATTTCAAAAGAAATATTTTTATAACTCATAAATGATCCTTAAACTTTGAGATTTTCGATAACAACTGCTCCACCCTGACCGCCACCAATACAGAGAGTCGCAAGACCGAACTTCTGCTTACGACGTTTAAGTTCATGCGCAAGAGTCACAACTAAACGTGAGCCTGTAGATCCAACCGGATGGCCAAGAGCAATCCCGCCTCCATTGACGTTGAGTTTTTCCATTGGAATTTCTCCAATGACTTCATCAATGCCCCAACGGCTTGAAAGAGTTTTATCTTTCATCACTTTCACACATCCTAGAACCTGAGCCGCGAAAGCTTCATTAAGTTCAACCAGATCCATCTGAGAAAGCTTCATGCCCGTGCGCTTAAGCACACCGTGAGTGGCCATCACCGGTCCAAGTCCCATTCTCTCAGGCTCAAGTCCGTGGAAGTGGTAATCCACTAAACGCGCCATCGGATCTAGATTATATTTTTTCACCGCTTCTTCAGAAGCGAGTAACCACATCGAACCACCATCAGTGATGGGGCATGAGTTACCAACAGTCACTGTTCCTGTTTCTTTTTCAAAATATGGCTTCATCTTCGCTAAATTCTCCACTGAAGAATTTCCACGAGGACCGATATCATCAGCAATCATTTTATCCAGCTTATCCCCTGCAGTAATGGGAAGAATCTCTTCACGAAAGCGTCCCTCTTTAGTGGCGGCCATTGCTTTGTGGTGAGAAGCATTAGCAAACTCATCCTGCTCACGACGAGAAATGCCTAATTCACGGGCCAGCGTCTCCGCCGTTTGACCCATATTTCTTCCACAAAATGGATCTGTCAAACCCTGCTCAATAGCAATCACAGGAGCTAAAAAGTGCGGTCTGAAGGTTGTGATGATTTTTAATTTTTGCGCCGGCGTTTTTGCTTTCATCATCTCGATGAAAAATTCCGTCATCTGCTTATTAAACATTAAAGGCATTTGAGACATATTCTCTACACCACCAGCAAAGATCAGATCATTGCGGCCAGAAGAGATTTTATCATAGGCCTGAGAAAGAGCTTCCATACCAGAAGCGCAGTTTCTGTGAACTGTATAACCAGACGTTTTTTTATGAAGACCTGCTTCAAGGGCAATCACGCGACCCACGTTAGGGTACTTCGCTGGAGCACCAGTGTTTCCTACGATCACTTCATTCACTTGATCAAACGGAAGCGCGTACTTATCAACCAAGTGACGAATCAAGTAATGACCTAAGTAAGGGGCTGCGATTTCTTTGAGATCGGCTCCAGATTTAACACTGGGAGTGCGTTTCCCATCAACGAGATAGACGGCTTTCATATGAGTTCCTTGAGAATGGTAAAATGATTATTTGTCTTAAGTATTTTAAGCGAAGGAAGAGCGGTTTTGGAGTTAAAAGCAAAATGGTCGGACTTAAATTCGCTGCCTAGTCCTCCAATGACTTTTTACGATAATGACCTTTAATGGCACCTATCTGATTCTCATTCATATCAGAGAGGTAAGTTTTAAGAACAAAAAATCGATAAAGGATCTCTGCAGATATTAATCTTGCCTTGGGAGTATTGATGTAGAGGAGCAGCAATGCCAATCCAAACTCGGTGATATCAAATTTTATCCTCTTAGTTTCTCTTCCTTTTGGACCAGCCAAGTAGCTGTTTTCAATAATATTTTTACAGAGCCCAAATTTGGGCTCTGTACTCAGCTCCGTCAAGCATTTCTGAATGGCACGGAGCACATGCTTATGCTCCATATTGAATTTTTCAGAAATTCTCAATGAGTCCGTAACAGGACCAAAAGGTGTATCTCTCACCCACACATCGCCCATAACATGGTTATTAACCAAATCTTTTAACCTTGGTGGCCGAGAAGTAAAAGGAACTTCAATTCTAAAATTATCACTCATAAAACCTCCGTTAATTTAAGGAGGTTAAGTAAGCTTAAAAATTTTATGATTCCAGAGGATGGTCTTAATTTAGAAGAGATTGTTCAGAAATAAAAAAGGCCGCTGGGGGAAGCGACCTTTTTTGAGGGAAATACAATCGAACGGGCCGGGGTAGGGTTAAAAAACCACTACCGCACCAGCGAAGATCGATAAGACGTTTGCATTAATAATTTCTTTACCAAGCTCTCTCAAGCGGGCCTGATCGGGCGAATTCGCCATGTTTTGTGAAGCAGATGAAGACATGCTGTCACCAAGACCAGTTGCGTATGAACCTTCGATATTGATACCGAAACTTTTCGTAATCATAATTTCAGAACCAAGCATCAACTGTCCAACAGCGTATGTTTGTTTAAGTTCTTCGTTACCAAAGTTGTACTGGTTGTACTGGTAAGGATTGTTTTCTGAATACTTCATTGAAGCCCGGTTCATACCAAGTGCAGCTCCGATGTAGGGACGGAAACGTGCACCTTGAGTTATGAAAAATTTCCCGTAAAGATCAATTCCCATTGAGTTGAACTGAATCTCACGACCTTGCTGACTGTATTGGCCCCGGTATCCAGCTCCGTAAGCACCATTAAAACCACCGTTACCAAACTGACCGTTAGCAAAATCTTGAGTTTTCAATTGAGCGTAGTTGAAGCCAACACCCATTGAGAAACGAGTTGTAATATTTGATTCCAAACGAAGACCAGCAGCAAGCTCGGCTTCAAGAGATTCAACTTTACCAGAGTAAGTCGTAGCTCCTGCATAAGGAAGAAGTTTGATTTGTTCAAAAGCTCCATCAGCAGCAAAAGCTTCAACATCTGTTGCAGAAACAGCTTGTACCGCAGGAGCTGCTTGAGCAGTTGTTACAGGTTGCTCAACAACTTCTTCTTTGCGATTACGCACATACTTATCACAATCACGGCCTGGATTTTCTTCCATCAAACATTTGATCTTAGCATTGTATTCAGCAATCTCTTTCTGAGCATCTTTCTTCTCATCCAGATAGGCTTCTGTAGTTTCTGAAAGTTTCTCAGTTTGCTTCGTGAGCTCTTTAAAGCCCTTCGTTTTTTCTTTATTTAATTGCGTCTCAGTTTTTTGTTTTCTGATTTCGCCTTTGATTTGCTCAAGCTCACCATCAGTTACTGGACGGTCCTCGGCCAGGTACCCATCAACATTGATAGGAGCTGAGTTAAGAACTTGCTCTTCGTTCTGAGCATAGGCAGCTTGGAAGCTCATTGAGAGCGCAAGCACCATAAGGATTTTCGTTTTCATAGCATTCCTCCTCAAAAGGACATGACAATTAATCAGTTTGGATTGAGTGTAGCCTAATAACGCGTGACGATATGGTTAAGTGTAAATCTTACAAGGGATGTAAAGAGACTATCTAGGGACGGAGTAACGCTCGTAACGGGGACTAGTGTTGAGGATGGATCTGAACATAGTTAATTGACCACCAATGTAACTATTTGGATTTGTGAGGAACCACTCGTCTAGTTTCTTGAAAGTCGCGTAACCCAGACCTACAGAGACAGTGAGAACAAGAAGGTACTCGATGGAGGTCTGGCCTGTTTGTTTAAGAAATTTTCTTAAAGTCATGGTCTGATTATAACCTAAATCTCCTCAACTCCATAACAGATCGCAAGTAGCCCCAGGCCCTTAAATCTAAAAGGTCCCCAATATTCAAAGCCTTGAATGGCGTGGTCACCATCAGCGATGGAAATAGGCAGTCGGGTGAGAATGGGTGCTTCTGACTTGCGGTTCTCTCTAAGTTGCCGAAGATCCAAGGTAACACTAGAAATTCCACGGGGTGCTGAGGCGACCTTTTCAAAAGGAACAACGCCGCTGTCCTTTATATAAGCATCGGTCAGGGCGTTTTCGTAGAACTCAGCTTTCGAACCCGGCAGCTCAGGATAAGGCAGTTGGTAGTAGGCCATTTCCTGCTGTTTGCCGAGCACGCGGTACGGTCTTTCAGATCCCAAAAGAGCTGAATCTGTTATAAAGGTCAAAGAGGTCGGAGGAAACGGAGTGGTCAGACGTTTAGTCGGAGCGATCTCTGTTTTTCTAAAAATGGGATAAGCGGTTTTAATTTTAAAGGGAACCTGTTCCGGAAGATGAGAGAAAAAGAGCACGCGGTCTCCTGAAATCACACCTTCAAAACTCGCGAGAAGAAGATTTTCAAATTTTCTTTCGTGAAGCTGCCAGTATTGAACTGAACTCTCTTTATAATCTCCTCCCAGAATCAAGAGCCTGCGCTTGAGCTGAGTCATGAGGAAAAAATCCTGCAATCTAAAAATAGGAGAAAGCAGACGGAAAAAATAAAAAGGAATCTCTTCCGGCGAGAGGCAGGTTTTGAGCTTCTCTTCACTAGCGAGACCCAAGAGATGCAACAGACCTGAAAATTTTAAATCTTTTGAAGATGAGTACTCGCGGTTAAGCATCTCTCCGAGTTTTTTATAAACACCCTTGAACCACTTAGGCCCTTGAATATCAAACCGCATGGCCTTAGGACGCTGACTGTATTCATAAGTTAGTCCCTCATAACGGGCGAGCTCTTCAAAGAAAAATCCCTCAAAGCCCTCTGCTGTCTCACGATAAACCAGATCCAGATCGGAAGCATCTATCAGCTCAGGGAACTTTCGAAGACACTCTTTGAGATTATGTAAAGGAGACGCACCAAGCTTGAGTCGAAAGTCATCTGTCACAAATTCAATCACGGCCGGTAGTAAAAATTGTCTCAAGTCCTGAAGCTCAGGAACGTCGTATTTTTTTCCCATACGAAGAAGGGCACGGATTTCAAGTTCAGATAAAAAATTAGAATGATAACTTTCAGCAAAAAAACGTGAATCATCGATCAAAAGAGTTGAACGGTTGCGCTTAAGCGAGACCAGTCCTCTCACAAGAGACATCAGATTCAGGCCTACAAGAATTTCTTGGTAGCGGTTCTTTAACATGAAATGATTTCCTTCCTGTAATCATTATACTTACCGAAAACGGGCCTTTGGTCATCAGGAATCGGGTTTTTAACTCCCTCTTTAAACCACAGAGCGAATTCATCGGATGAATTGACTTCAGCAATGCGACCCGCGTCCTGCGCCAGATCGTATTCGGTTGAGCGCTGATGAAGGGGTCCGCACGCCATCGCCTCAGATCCTGCAATCAGTGGCTCGAGTACGGAGTGAATACTCGTTTCAAATCCCCCACCCACATAAGCGCGGGTAAAGTCTGCATAGAGTTCACACAGAATACCTTTCTTACTTAAGATAAGAGTTTTAGTTTCTGGAATGCTCTCACCAGTAGAAACAACCGGTGTGCGACCCATTTTCCGCAAGCTCTCTTCCATCGACATGATGATCGCGGGATCAAGTTGATGAGGCACAATCAGCACAAAAGTATCGGCGGGAATTTTTTCCAGTAAAAACATATCCGAAGGCCAGGCATTACCCACGATGAGAGACTTCAGTGCTATTTGTTTTTTTAGATCTTCGTAACCAGAAAACATCTGCTTAAACTTCTCCATTCGTCCCGAAATCCGGCGCTGAATAGAATCCATGCGAAAATCATAAACAGGCCCTGCTTTAATTTTCTGAGCAAATTTCTGATCAGCTTCTGTGGCATAAACCACAAAGCGCGAAGCTTTTAAAAAAAGCTGCTTGTAAAAAGAAAGACCCTTATTTTTCATGCGTGTTTTTTTAAAACTCACCCACACCATCTTGAGAGTATGATTTTTTCTCGAGGCCCAGAAAAGAAATTCTGGAAAAAGATCATAACGAACCAAAATAAGTTCAGGGGCCGTGATCCAGCTTAAAAATTCCAGACGCAAAAGTGGGAATCGCAGATAACGGATTTGATCAGGGTATTTTGAAGCCAAATCCATGACGGTTTTTTCCACACTGGGTGAAAAGAAAACGAGTTCGAGTTTTTTTCCGGCCGTGAGCGCATCCTGGATGAGACTCGCTACTTGTTGAAACTCTCCCTCTGAAGAGAATTCAAAACAAAAATCGGCCTTCTCGCGCGAGAGCCTAAAAGAGCGGCACTGATAATCAGCAATATTTTTCGTTTCAAAAATCAAGCGCTCACGAATTTTAGGCACCCAGACAAAGATAATAGTGATGAGACGAATAAGGCCGCGATAGAAAGGCCAGAGGATCATCATCATACGCTGCCCACGATTTCCAAAGCGGACTCATAAACTTCATTCACTGAAATTTCGAGCATGCAGTAAGGCCTATCTCGGAAGCATTTTGATTTTCCGGTGGTTGAACAGGGTTTGCACCAGAGTTGTTTTGAGATCGTGCGGGACTTATTTCCATGGGGAGAAAAACCAAACAAGGGATCAGTTGGCCCAAAGATAGTCACAACCGGCACCCCATAGGCTTCCGTGATGTGATTCATGCCTGAGTCATTACCGATGCAAAGAAGAGTTTTAGACAACACATTCATGGAAACCTTTAGTGAGGTTTTCCCCTGAAGATTGTGCAGGCGATCTGACTGGATGGTATTGAAGGCATCACAAAATGAATCCTCGGATCCCGCTAAAATCACCACATGATAAGATGTTTCTTTGAGAATCCTCTCCGCCAATTCCACAAACATATTTACCGGCCAGCGTTTGTAAAAAAACGACGCCGAAGGTGCGAGCACGATATAAGGACGAGGCAGATCTACATCCTGAGACTCCGGAAGTGAGGTGAGCTCATCATGCCCCCCACTCCGCAAACTGCGGGTACGTCTCAGGGCCTGTTTATCCTGAAAGAGATCAGCAAAATCTTTGATGATCCTCTCAACCTGCGGTTCTAGGCCAAATACTTTTTTATTAATAAGTTTTTTTAAAAGAGGGGACTTAATTTTAGTCAGAAGAAATCTCTCCCAACGTCTTTTATCTACCGTTAAGGCAGGAACTGTCCAAAAGGAGAGTTTCAAACGCCACGATCTCAAAGTGGCGTGGAGATCCATAATCATATCAATGGGCATCTCTTCATCCAGTAGATCAATTTTTTTAATCAGATCTTTCCACTTCTCACCCTTGCGACGATCAAAACCAATCACACGATGAAGTCCTGGGTGAGAATCAATTAGAGAAACAAATTCCTGAGAGGTTACGAAACTTAGTTTTAAATCTTGGCCAAAGAGAGACTTAAGCCAGTTGATGGTCGCCGTCTGTAAGACCACATCTCCCATACTGGAAAAGCGAACCATGAGGATGTGCATTCTCAGATATCCATCGGAACGAAGGCGCGGGGGGCACCATCAGGAGAAGAGACATTTTTATAAAGACTTTGATTATAGCGGCTGCGGAAAGCTTCAAACTTTTCCCACTTCGCCTTACCGAAAACTTCCTGCATATCTTTTTGGTATTTCTCTTCCAGCTCAAGCTGCTTGCGACGAACTTGGAGAGATGGATCTCCCGGATAGACATCTTTAAAAAGATCCTGCTGCTTTTTTTGAAAGACCATCTTGATCTTGGAAGCCTTTTCAATCACGGCGGGATCAATATTTTCTTTTTCAAAAAAGCGGTGTCGCGCGACTTCGACTTTTTCAATCTCATCCTGCCACTCAGATTCTGATGAGGGATCAAAACTCGTTCCTGAATGAAATTCTTTTTC
>JBBARF010000116.1:0-11781 GCA_040399925.1 Bacteriovoracaceae bacterium | reverse complement strand
CCTTAAATTATTTCATTGCCTTAATTGATTTCTTCCCTGCAATTGCAACAGCAGGACCCTTACGTGTACGTGCATTTGTATGCGTACGTTGACCACGAACAGGAAGGCCTTTACGGTGGCGGATACCACGGTAACAACCAAGATCTTTTAAACGTTTAATGTTAAGAGCAACTTCACGGCGAAGATCTCCTTCCACTGTATATTCATCAAGAGCTGTACGAATCGAAAGAACATCATCTTCCGTAATATCGTTAGAGCTTCTTTCTGGATCGATTCCAACAGCTGCCAGTACGTCTCTTGCCACTTTGGGGCCAATTCCGTAAACAGCTCTTAGAGCGATTCTGATTTTTTTATTTCTTGGTAAGTCGACACCTAATAAACGAGCCATATTTTTCCCCTACTAGCCTTGTTTCTGTTTGTGTTTTGGATTTACTTTGCAAATTACGCGCAAAACACCTTGGCGCTTAACAACTTTGCAATCTTTACAAATTGGTTTTACGGACGATCTAACTTTCATAATTTAACCCTTACTTCTAAAAATAATTCGACCTTTATCGAGGTCATATCTCGAGATCTCAATGACGACTTTATCGCCAGGCAAGATCTTGATGAAATTCATTCTCATCTTCCCACTGATGTGTGCAAGCACAACATGTCCGTTAGGAAGTTTCACTCTAAAACGTGTGTTTGGAAGAAGTTCTAAAACTTCCCCTTCCACTTCAATTGTGTCAGTAGACTCAGCCATGCCCTTCCTAAAAAGAAGTGAACTTATATAAAAATAAAAACTATAAGACAATAAAATTTACAGTTGAAACGTCATACCTTTGACGAAATCTGAGAGTAGATTATGTCAGGGGACTTTTCCGCATCAACCTTCATCAAACGATTCAGATCTTGGTAGTATTTCAGAACCGGAGATATGGCGTCTTCGAAGACTTTAAGGCGATTTGTAATCACCTCTTCCTTATCATCTGGTCTTTGTACGAGATTGGTACTACCGCACTGATCGCATACGCCTGTTATCTTAGGCTGTTTTGAGATGAGGTTATATATACCACTACAATCTTTGCAAGTCCTGCGATTTGTTAATCGCTCAACCAGCTTGTTCTTATCTATTTCAAAATAAACAGCAAGTGAAACAGATCCCTTCAAAACTTCTTTATCCAAAGTTTGTGCCTGAGCAATATTTCGCGGATAGCCGTCGAAAATATACTGAGACTTCTGAAGTTCAACATTTGCCTGAAGAAGTCTTATAACGAGTTCGTCTGAAACCAGACTCCCTTCATCCATAACTTTTTTAACTTCAAGACCAAGAGCTGATTTTTTTGCAATCTCAGCTCTTAAAAGATCACCTGTCGAAATATGCTTAAACTGTCTCTCGCTAACAAATTTAGCGGCCTGAGTTCCTTTACCAGAGCCTGGAGCTCCTATGAAAATCAGGTGAGACTTCATTACTAAAACCTCTTCACGCCAGAATACTTGCCTTTAACTTTATAAGCAGTATCGAGACGCTGAGAAATCATAAAACTTTCAGCTTGAGCCATAGTATCGATGGCCACACCAACCAATATCAGAAGAGAAGTTCCACCGAAGTAGAAAGGCACTTTTGCATAGTTGAAAAGAATTGTCGGCATAATACAGATCGCACCTACATAAAGAGCGCCGATCAGAGTAAGACGACTAATAACTTGGTTTAAGAACTCTGCAGTTTGATCCCCCGGACGAATCCCAGGAATAAATCCACCATTTTTCTTAAGCGACTCAGACACATCACCAGTTTTGAATTGGATTGTAGAATAGAAGTACGCAAAGAAAATAATCAAGCTAATGAACACTAGGTTATAGAGCATTTTGCCTGGTGCAAATAATTGCTGAACATTATCGAAATAGCTCTTGAGAGGGCTAGTATCGGGAATGAACTGTGAAATTGTGGTTGGGAAACCAAGAAGTGCCGAAGCAAAAATTGGTGGCATAACACCTGAAATATTAACTTTGATTGGTAAGTGAGAAGACTGACCACCGAAAACGCGGTTATTAACCACTCGCTTAGCGTACTGGACAGGAACTTTTCTAAAGGCTCTTTCTACGAAAATAATGAACCAGAAAGAAACCAACATTAGAGCAAGCACAATTAACAAGTTAATAATGCTCATCTCTCCATTTTGAAGAAGATTGAACGTATCGCGGATACCACGTGGGATTCCTGCAGCAATACCAGCAAAGATTACGAGTGAAATACCGTTACCAATACCACGCTCAGTAATCTGTTCGCCCAACCACATAACAAACATTGTACCGGCAGTTAAGCTGATCACTGTGAGGAGTCTGAAACTCATTCCTGGATCAATAACAACAGGTAAGCCGTTCGGGCTCTTAATGTTTTCAAGACCAACAGCTAAGCCGTAACCTTGAAAAAAACAAAGAACGACAGCCGCGTAGCGAGTGTATTGAGAGATTTTCTTATGTCCATCAGGCTCTTTCTGAAGTTCAGCAAGAGCGGGAATAGAATAAGATAAGAGAGAAAAAATAATTGAAGACGTAATATAGGGCATGATCCCTAAAGCTAATACTGAGAAACGCTCAAGCGCTCCACCAGAGAAAGTATTGAATACGCTAAAGAGAGAACCTTTCATCCCGTCGAAGAACGAAGCGAGTGCACCGCCATCAACTCCTGGAGTAGGAACTTGAGTAGCAACTCGATATACGCCTAACATTAGAATCGTAAAGAAAACTCGTTTTTTTAGCTCTTCGAGCTTAGAGACGTTCGCGTTCGATGACATCCGTGTTCCTTCCTAAGAATTAAGCATTCTCAACTTTGCCGCCAGCTTTTTTAATCAATTCTAAAGCTTTAGCAGAGAACTTTTCAATGCCTTTGAACGTGAGAGACTTAGTAAATTCGCCCTTCGCCAAAATTTTGATTGGGAGAGACTTATTAATACCAGCCAGGAAGCCTTTATCAATGAGTGTTTCGCGCGTTACAGTTTCTGTACCGAACTTGCCAGCAAGTTTTTCGAGGTTAACTACAGCGTAATCAACTTTGAAAGGAGCATTAGAAAAGCCAACTTTTGGTAGACGTCTGTATAGAGGAGTTTGACCACCCTCGAATCCAAGACGTGTTCCGCCGCCGTTACGAGCTTTTTGCCCTTTGTGACCTTTACCAGCTTGAGTACCCTGGCCAGATCCCTGACCACGGCCAATACGCTTGGTATTTTTATTTGCGCCTTTTGGGCTTTTTAAAGTTTTAAGAGTTAACATATAGACCTCTAAATTATTTAATCACGAGCCATTGGATCATAGCTTTAATCATTCCACGAACTGCTGGTGTGTTTTCCAGAGTTTTAGTGTGATTGATTCTTCTAAGACCAAGCCCTTTGATTGTAGCTTTTTGTTTATCAGTACACCCGATAACGCTTCTTTTAAGTGTGACGGTAATTTGTTTGTTCATAATTACGCTCTTTTCGTTGTCTTGGCCTTCATACGAAGACCTTTAGGATTTACACCACGAACAGCAGCTACTTCTTCAAGTGAGCGAAGGTTCTTAAGTGCTTTGAAAGTTGCTTTTACAATGTTGTGCGGGTTTGATCCACGAACAGACTTAGTAAGTACGTTTTTAACACCAGCAAGTTCAAGAATAGAACGACAAGCACCAGCAGCCTTAATCCCAGTACCTTCTCCGGCAGGTTTAAGAAGAACTTCACCTGCACCGAAAAGTCCTAGAACTTCGTGAGGGATTGTTCCGTTTTCAATTGATACCTTGATCATACGCTTAGAAGCTTTCATACCAGCCTTACGGATAGCATCTGGAACTTCTTTTGCTTTACCAAGTCCGTATCCAACTTTCCCATTCTTGTCGCCAACTACGATTAGAGCTGCGAAAGAAAATCTACGTCCACCCTTAACTACTTTAGCAACACGATTTACGGCTACTACTCTTTCTTCAAGATCAGGATTGATACCGTCGCCAACTGGCGCAGGTTTCTTTTCTTGCCTTGGAGCACGTTGAGGGCGCTTTCCGCCTTTCTTATCTTTGTTATCTGATTCTGAATTGTCGTTGTTGTTTTCTTCGCTCATATATAACCCCTAATTAGATTTGAATACCGTTTTCACGGATAGAGTCCGCAAGTGCTTTAATCACACCTGTGTACTGTTTTCCGCTTCTGTCGAAAACGGCTTTACTAAGGTTGTTCTTCTTCAAAGAAGCAGCAACTACAACCCCAACTTTCTTGGCGCCTTCTGCATTGTTACCATCAGCAGCTTTAGTTTTTCCGTATGTCTGAACAGAGAACAGAGTTAACGATTTGACATCATCAATCGCTTGAACGCGGATATGCTTGTTTGACTTAGTTACAGCCAAACGAGGCTTTTCTGCAGAGCCGACAACTTTCTTTCTTAGAGAAAGTTTACGACGGTACTCTTTAGCTTTCGATTCATTTTTAATTTTTGCAGTATTCTTTCTCATAACTCACCTATTATTTTTTAGCGCCTGTTTTACCGGCTTTTCTAATGATCTTCTCGTCGCTGTATTTAAGTCCCTTACCTTTGTAAGGCTCTGGTTCTCTATAAGAGCGAACTTGAGCAGCAACGAAACCTACGAGTTCTTTATCCGAACCGCTAATTTCAATTGTGTTCTTCACAACCTTCGCTTCGATTCCCTTAGGGAGCTTGTACTCGATTGGATGCGAATAACCAAGGTTAAGAGTTAAATTAGCACCTGCAACAGCTGCCTTGTAACCTACACCGTTGAACTCTAGAGTTTTAGTAAAACCAGTTGTTACACCTGTTACCATATTCCCAAGAAGTGTACGAGACATACCCCAAAGTTTTCTTGCTTCTGTTGATTCATTAGCAGGAGATACTTTAAGTGTCTTTTCTACTTTCTCGATCTTAACTTCCGGACGGAAAGTATAAATTAAAACGCCTTTAGGGCCTTTAACTTCAACAGTCGTTCCAGTAACCTTAACTTCAACTTTATCCGGGAGGTTAACCGGTGCTTTTCCGATACGTGACATAAGTCTCTCCAATTACCAAATGTTACAAATAATTTCGCCACCGAGTTTCAATGAAGCAGCTTTACGAGAAGAAATAATCCCCGCAGAAGTTGAAACGATCGAAACACCAAGTCCAGAGAGAACGCGAGGCATTTCTGTATACCCTTTGTAAACACGGAGTCCAGGTGAAGAGATTCTTTTAAGTCCTACAATCGCGCCTTCTTTAAGACCAACTCTGATATAAATATCAGAAGGAGACTTAGCTGCGATTTTGAACGATTTAATATAGCCTTCCTCTTTGAGGATGCGGCAAATGTTCGCTTTAATTTTGCTTGCTGGGATATCGCACTTATCAAGTCCCGCTTTGTTAGCGTTACGGATTCGTGTCAACATATCTGCAATAGGATCTGTCATCATAAAGTTATTCTCCTTACCAGCTGGCTTTAGTCACACCAGGGATGAGACCGTTGTTTGCGAGTTCACGAAATTTGATACGGCAAAGTTTGAAATCTCGGTAAACACCACGAGGTCTACCAGTCAATTCGCAACGATTACGTACGCGGTTTGGGTTGGCATTACGAGGAATTTTCTGAAGCTTCAAACGTGCTGCTTCTCTTTGATCGTCGCTAAGTTTAGGATCTATAGCTTGAGACTTAAGAAGTTTTGCTTTTGGAGCAAATTTCTTAGCTAGCTTTTCTCTTTTCTTATTTTTAACTACTGCGCTTAAACGTGCCATAGTGTTTCCTTATTTATCTCTGAAAGGCATACCGAAAAGCTTAAGCATTTCGCGACCTTCTTCGTTGTTAGTAGCTGTCGTAACAAATGAAATCCCCATTCCACGAATCTTATCGATTTTGTCGTAGTCAATTTCAGGGAAGATAATTTGCTCTTTCAGACCCATGGTATAGTTTCCTTTACCATCGAACCCTTTAGGAGAAAGACCACGAAAGTCTTTTACGCGAGGGAGAGAAAGGTTGATCAAACGATCAAGGAACTCATACATTGTTTCTCCGCGAAGAGTAACGAATGCTCCCAGAGCTTGGTCCTGACGAAGTTTGAATGAAGCAATTGATTTTTTAGCACGAGAAATAACAGGTTTTTGACCAGTAATTGCTGCGAGATCAGTTACAATGCTATCTACAATCTTACCGTTTGAAACTGCTTCACGGGTAACACAGTTAACGATGATTTTTTCTAATTTAGGAATCTGATGAACGTTCGTGTATTTGAACTTTTCATTCAGTTTCTTTTTTACCTCTGAATCATACAGAGCTTTTAAACGTGCCATATATATTTCCTCAGATTATTTGATTTCTGACTTGCTCTTGGCAGCAACTCTTACGTTTTTGCCAGATACTTTCTTAAACGTAACTCTTGTTGGTTTTCCACCCTTTGGGTCCAATAGAGAAACGTTACTGATATGGATGGCTTTTTCCAAATCCACAATTCCACCTTGCTGATTAGCTTGATTAGGCTTCATTGCTTTCTTAACGATGTTCACACCTTCAACGACAACTCTGTTTGTCTTGAAGTTGATTGTCTTGATCTTGCCCTGTTTGCCTTTGTCTTTTCCGGCAAGGACTTGAACAGTGTCATTCACTTTCAACTTTTGCATTTTTTCCTCTTTTTACACGCTGATTAGAGCACTTCGTGAGCGAGTGAACAGATCTTCGAAAAGTTCTTGTTTCTCAGTTCGCGAGCTACTGGCCCAAAAATACGTGTACCTACTGGTTCATTATTTGCACCAATAATGACCACGCTGTTTTTATCGAAATTGATATAAGATCCGTCTTCACGTCTCACAGGGTAAACAGTGCGAACGATAACCGCTTTTTTCACGTCACCTTTCTTTACTTTACCGCCAGAGATTGCCTGCTGAATGGCTACAACGATAACGTCGCCCACATTCGCACTCATGTGTTTTGAACCACCAAGTACTTTGATACATTGGCAAGTTTTAGCACCAGAGTTATCTGCTACTTCTAAAATTGATTGTTGTTGAATCATAAAATTCTCCGCTTACTTAACGATAGAAACAAGTTCCCATCTCTTAAGCTTAGAGTGGGGTTTTGATTCAATGATTGTTACAACGTTACCGATCGAAGCCAGTTCTTTTTCATCATGAACATGGTATTTTTTCGATACAGTTACGAATTTGCTATACTTGGCGTGCATCGTTTTACGGTCTACTTTAACCACGATTGTTTTAGCGGTTTTATCGCTAGTAACTTCACCAGTAAGAGTTCTTTTAAATGATGTGCTCATCTTTACACCTTATTTCTTTGTAGCGTTTTTAGCTGTTAAGAGACGAGCAATTGTTTTCTTCAACTCTTTCGCAACATGTGGCTTTGCAGTACCTGTTGTGAACTTAGTGAACTTGTTTGTGAACAATTCACTTTTGAGCGAGATAACCTTCTCGTTAATTTCTTTTTTGCTAAGCTTTAAAATTTCGTCGGTTTTTAACATAACTACCTCTGATTATCCAGTTTTACTTTTTAGGAGCCGGTTTAGCTGCTGCTGCAGGTGCTGCTTTCGCGGCAGCTGGCTTAGCGGCGGCTGTCTTAGCTGCAGCAGTCGGAGCGGCAGCTTCTTCTTTAACAGCTTTCACTGTTTTTGTATGGTGAAGGTCTAACTTCACACCAGTTTTAGCTTCGATTTCTGTTTTAGAGATGATCTTAGTTCTTACTGGAAGCTTGTATTTAGCGAGTCTTAGCGCTGCATCCGCAGTTGCTTTGTCTACGCCACCGATTTCAAAAAGAATTCGGCCTGGCTTAATTACAGCAACCCACTCCTCAGGAGATCCCTTTCCTTTACCCATACGAACTTCGGCTGGCTTTTTAGAAAGTGACTTATCTGGAAATATTTTGATCCACATTTGACCACCACGTTTAGTTTCACGTGAGATTGCGATACGAGCAGCTTCAATTTGACGGTTCGTAATGAAACCACAAGTCAGAGCTTGAAGACCGAATTCACCGAAAGTAAGGGTGTTACCTGTACCAGCAGCGCCTTTCATACGGCCTTTCTGCATCTTTCTGTGTTTTACTCTTTTAGGACTTAACATATATACCTCTAAATATCTAAATAATTACTATTTGTAGATTTCGCCTTTATAGACCCAAACCTTCACGCCAATGATACCGAAAGTAGTTTTGGCTTGAGCAGTGTTGTAATCGATATCAGCGCGAAGTGTATGAAGAGGAACTTTCTTCTCAGCGTAACCTTCAGTACGAGCAATTTCTGCTCCACCAAGACGGCCAGAACACTTTATTTTGATACCTTTAACACCTGAACGGAAAGCTGAAGTCATTACTTTCTTCATCGCGCGACGGAAAGCAACTCGTTTTTCAAGTTGTTGTGCGATGTTTTCAGCAATAAGTTTTGCTTCAGAATCAGGACGTTTTACTTCAGCGATGTTGAAGAACAAAGGGCAGTTGGTAATTTTTTTAAGGTCGTTACGTATTTTTTCAATACCAGTACCTTTTTTACCAATCGCTACACCTGGCTTAGCAGAGTAAACAGTTACTTTAACTTGATCAGCTGTACGCGTGATTTCTGTTTTAGCAATTGAAGCCTGAGAAAGCTCAGTATCTATATAATTACGGATCGCGAGATCTTGTTGAAAAATTACCGCGTAATTGTTTTTTACGTACCAGTTAGAATGCCAAGTCTTGATATAACCTAGTCTAAAGCCGTACGGATTAACCTTTTGTCCCATTTAGTCGTTCCTTGATTATGCTTCTTTAAGCGAAAGTGTTACGTAACTTGATTTCTTCTGGATCTGATAAGCGCGACCCTGAGCTCGAGGCATGATGCGTTTAAGCGTCGGACCTTCGTCTACTTTGATAATATCGATGACGAGATTATCAAGGTCGTACTTCTTAGATTCAGCAGCGATCGCAAGACCACTGTTGATAAGTTTAGTTACGATAATTGCTGTTTCTTTCTTTTCGCAGAAGCGAAGAATTTTTAAAGCTTCTTCAACTTTTTTTCTACGAATCAAGTCACAAACTTGTCTTACCTTACGGGCAGACGTTCCAACATTATTGTTTTTTACTGTAATCATAATTTATCCCTCTTACTTATCGGCTTTTTTATCGCCAGCACCGTGACCACTGAAGGTACGAGTAAGAGCGAATTCGCCAAACTTGTGCCCAACCATATTATCAGTCACGTATAGTGGAATGAACTTTTTGCCGTTATGAACAGCGAAAGTTAACCCAATAAAATCTGGAAGAATCGTAGAACGACGCGACCATGTTTTAATGACTGTATTACCTTTAGTATTCTTTTTGGCCTCTTCTGCTTTTTTGTAGAGGTAAGTATCTACAAACGGACCTTTTTTAATTGAACGAGACATATATACCTCTTACTTTCTACGCTTAACGATGAACTGGTTAGTTCTCTTGTTTTTTCTAGTCTTAAAGCCACGAGTTTGAAGTCCCCAAGGAGTTACCGGGTGACGACCACCACTTGTACGACCTTCACCACCACCGTGTGGGTGATCTACTGGGTTCATTACAACGCCTCGAACTGTTGGACGAATTCCGCGATGACGGTTTTTACCAGCTTTACCGATGTTTGCAAGTTCATGTTCGATCTTACCAACTTGACCAATAGTAGCTCGGCAATCCGACTTCACTTTTCTTAATTCACCTGAAGGTAAACGAAGAAGTGCGTACTCGCCTTCTTTAGCCATAAGCTGAGCGTACGACCCAGCTGAACGAGCCATTTGGCCGCCGCGCTTAGGATGTAATTCAACGTTGTGTACTAAAGTACCAACCGGGATGTCTTTGAGAAGTTTTGAATTTCCTGCTTTGATATCTGCAGTATCAGAAGAGACGATTACGTCTCCAACTTTAAGGCCTACTGGAGCGAGGATGTAAGTCTTCACACCGTCAGCGTAAACAACCAGAGCGATGTTTGCTGAACGAATAGGATCATGCTCAATAGACTTAACAGTTGCAGGGATTTCAAGTTTAGCGCGTTTGAAATCAATCAAACGATACTTTTGCTTAGCTCCGCCGCCAATGTGACGAGTAGTAATAACACCTTGAGCGTTACGTCCACCGGTCTTCTTGAGGATGCTTAATAATTTTTTCTGAGGTGCTACACCTTTAGTGAGGTCACCTGTAACTACAACCATCTCACGTTGAGAAGGTGTAATTGGTCTGAATTTTTTTAATGTTGCCATTGTAGTTTAACCTTTACCTTAAATGCCCTTGAAGAATTCAATCTTCTGGCCGTCTTGGAGTTGAACATAGGCTTTCTTCGAAGACGCTTGCTTCTTGAAACCTTTGCCTGCACGCTTGATCTTCCCAGGAAGAACAGATGTGCGAACGTTAAGAACTTTTACGTTGAAATATTTTTCAACGGCAGTCTTAATTTGGTTCTTGTTAGACTTAAGACTCACTACGAATGCGTAGCGGTTATAAGCTTCAGTCTCTTTAGACGTCTTTTCAGTTAATAGTGGTTTAATTAATACGTTTTCTAAACCTAACATCTTACACCAGCCTGCTAATTAATTTTTCGAATGCAGCCTTCTCGATGATTAGGTTTTCGAACTTGATTGCTTCGTAAACGCTGAATCCATCAACTGGAGCATATTTTGCTCTTTCAAGGTTGCTTACAGAGTTAAGAACTTTTTCATTGAACTCAGCAGTGATCACAAGAGCTGGAAGCAGCTTGCGAGAACTAAGAGCTTTGAACATGTCTTTTGTTTTACCAGTAGCTTCAATTTTCTCAACGATATGAAGTTTTCCAGCTTGTAATTTATCAGCAAGAACAGAAGTGATCGCATTAAGCGTCGTCTTCTTGTTTACTTTCTGAGTGTAATCACGAGGAACCGGTCCAAATACTGTACCGCCGCCTGGCATGAGTGGTGAACGAGTAGACCCTTGACGAGCGTTACCAGTTCCCTTTTGTTTGAAAGGCTTCTTACCACCACCAGAAACAAATGCTTTAGTCTTAGTCATGGCAGTACCTTGACGACGACCAGCGAGAGTTGCCTTCACCACTTGGTGAACTACCGTAACGTTGATTTTGTCAGCGCTAAGGTCGATGTTGGCCTTTACAGAGCCAGACTTTTCGAATTTTGTATTTAATAAAGCTATTTCAGTCATAATTTCCTACCTTACGCTTTCTTAACAGATTTCATGATTTTCACGAATCCGTTCTTTGAGCCAGGAATTGAACCCTTGATTAGCATATAGCCAGCTTCGTGGTTCACTTCGACGACTTGTACGTTTTGAACTGTTGATGTCTCAACACCCAAGTGACCAGGCATTTTCTTATTAGCGAATACGCGCGCTGGTGTAGCACGACATCCGATAGAACCTGGACGACGGTGGAAGTGAGATCCGTGGGCAGCAGGTCCACCTTGGAAGTTATAACGTTTCATAACCCCGGCGAAGCCTTTACCTTTAGAGGGACCAGTTACATCTACATAAGTAGCAACTGGGAACTGCTCGAGAGAAGCTTCTTTTCCAAGAGCATCTGCAGATACTGAATCAACAACGATTTCGCTGAATTCAGAAAGGCTCTTTTCAATGTTGGCTTTTTTAAGCTGACCCTTAACTGGCTGAGTAATGAGAGACTCACGCTTTTCGTTGTAAGCAACTTGATAAGCAGTGTAGCCGTCTTTCTCAGCAGTTTTAACTTGTGAAATAACATTCGGAATTAATTTAACAACAGTGACTGGAACGTGGTTACCGTTCTGATCAAAGATTCTGGTCATACCAGCTTTTATTCCGTAAAAAGCAGGCAGACTAACTTTAGCGTCTGACATTCGCCC